>JAHFSZ010000041.1:9901-21595 GCA_023265515.1 Verrucomicrobiota bacterium | reverse complement strand
CTCGGCAAGGAACCCGATGTCCAGGCAGCGCGCGAAGCGGTGAAGAACGCGCCGTCGTCTGAGGAACGCCAGGCGGCGATGAAGAACATGAAGGAAGTGATGGACAAGCACCTGAGCGCCGAGGACCGGAAGTTCATGGACAAGATTCGAAAACAGCATATGAAAAGCCGCGGGCAGGGAGGAGCTCCCCAAGGCCGGGGTGGGCGCCAGGGACCGTCACAGGGAGAAGCCGGACCGCAAGACGGAGGCGGGGAAGGCCCGGGAGGCGGAAACGGCCCCAGAGGGGTGGATGGACTGTTTGGCCCGGGCGGCCCCCGCGGTCAAGGGCGTGGAGGATCCGAGGCGGAAGGCGCATCCGGCAGAGAAGGCAAGCCTGGACCCGAAACCGGTCATCCTTCCAAAGACGGCCCCCACGATGGAAGTGAGCCTCGTCTAGAAGGCGGACATCGCCCGACGTTGACGGACGAACAGCGCCAGCGTTTCAAATCGATCCGCGAAAAATACAAGGATGACCCCGATTTGAAAGTGTGCCGCGAGGCGGTCAAGGACGCGGTGACTCCCGAGGAACGGGAACTGGCGATCGAGGAATACCGCGCAACCATGCAAAAGAAGATGAGCCCGGCGGACCGCGCCTTTTTCGATGAACTGCGGAAGAGCCGGATGCAGGACCGGCCGACGCAAATTCCGTCGTCTCGGGATTAGTTTGCCCATCGGCTTTCGACACGCAAATAACCGTCTATTTTCCGGCGAGCGCGATGCGGAGCTTGTCCCGCAGTTGATTGCGGACAAACGGTTTTTGGAGGAAGCAGTCAAAGCCTTCGTTGGTGAAACGGTTGACAGCCTCCTCTTCGTCGTAACCGCTCATCAGAAGGACCTTGATTCCCGGTTTGATCTTTCGCAGCTCCTGGACCGCCCTGACGCCGTCCATCTTCGGCATGGTCAGATCGAGCATGACGGCCGCGACCTCGTCGCGGTGCGCATGGAGAAGCTCACAGGCGCGAAAGCCGTCCGGAGCAACCAGCGCGGTGAATCCGAGCGTCGGCAGGATGAGCTCGGAAACGGCGCGGACCGCCTCTTCATCGTCCACCACCAGGATGGTGCCTCGGCCCTGCCAGTCTTCGTTGCCGGGCTGGGATGATTCCTGGGAAGAAGTTGCGGCCTTCTCACCGCTGTGCGATGGAAAAAGAATGTTGAAAGTGGTCCCCACTCCCTGTTCACTGTCCACTTTCAGGGCCCCGCCGTGGCCTTTGACGATGCCGAGGACCGCAGCCAGCCCCAGCCCCCGGCCGGTGAACTTTGTGGTGAAGAAGGGGTCGAAAATTCGCAGGAGCGTTCCGGCCTCCATGCCGCAGCCGTTATCTTTGACCTCGAAAAGGATGTAATCGCCCTCGAGAGGTTCAGGCGTGAAACGCGAGAAAGGCAGGTAACCCCGGTCAATATGCAGCTTTTTGGTGATGATGGTGATCTGGCCCTGCTTCTCGCCGATCGCCTCGGAGGAATTGATGACCAGATTCATGATCACCTGTTGGATCTGAACCTTGTCGCCGAGCAGATGCGGCAGGCCTTCTTCGAGGCAGAGTTTCAATGTGACACCCTTGTGGATGGAAAGCTCCAGAAGCGTGGTGAGCTCCCGAATCATCCTGTTCAGGTCGAAGAAACTGACGTCGAGGCGGCCCTTGCCGGAATAGGCCAGGAGCTGGCGGCAAAGCTCGGCGGCGCGCATGCTCGCCTTCTTGATCTGTTGAAGATGGATCCCGACGCGCGAACCGGGATCGAGCTTTTGGAGCGCAAGGTCGGAGTTGCCAAGCACACCCATCAGAAGGTTGTTGAAATCGTGGGCGATGCCGCCCGCCAGGATGCCGAGGCTTTCGAGCTTTTGTGAATGAAGGAGAGCCTGCTCGGCTTTTTTGCGGTCGGTGACGTCGTTGACCATCACGACCCGCGCATTGCGCCCGGCGAAGTTGATCCAATGTGACCAAGCTTCAATCTCGATGATGGTCCCGTCCTTCTTTTTGTGGCGGAGCGGCCCGGACCTGCGCGACTGCTTGGGATCTTCCGAAATGATCCGCATCAGGAGCGGCACGTCCTCGGCCGGGCGGATGTCCTTGACGGTCATCGCAAGGAACTCCGAGCGTGCGTAGCCATAATGCTCGATCGCGGCGTCGTTGACGCTCAGATACTGGAGCGTCTCCAGGTCGTAAACGAACATCGGCATCGGATTGTTTTCAAACATCTGGCGGTAACGCTCCTCGCTCGCCCGCAGCTCGCACTCGGACTGCTCGCGCTCGATGGCTACCCGCGCCAGATTCGTCGAAATTTCGATCAACTGCCGGTCGTAGTCATCGGGAGTGCGCGGCTCCCGGTAGTACATCGCGAAAGTGCCCAGAACCCGGCCGCCCGAGGAGATGATCGGCGTTGACCAGCAAGCGCGCAGGCCGTGAGCCAGGCCCAAGTCGCGGAAATCCTTCCAGAGGGGGTCGACCGCGATGTCGGAAACGATCACCGCTTTACCGTGGTACGCAGCCGTGCCGCACGAACCGGCTTTCGGACCGATCAGCAAACCGTGAATCGCTTTGTTGTAGACCTCCGGCAGGCTCGGCGCCGCCCCGTGCAGAAGCCGCTTGCCCTCCGGTTCAAGAAGCAGGATCGAACATAACATCCCCCGGGAGTGATTTTCGATGACCCGGCACAACGAATCCAGAATGTTCAAAAGCGGCTCTCCTCTTGCGATATCTTCCAGCACCCGCTTTTGGCCGGCCAGCAGATCCTCGGCCCATTTTTGATCGGTGATGTCGACGGCAAAAACGATGACGCCGATGATGCTCCCATGCTCGTCCCGGTACGGAACCTTGTCGGTCCGCACCCAGCCCTTTTCACCCGAGGCGACTGTATACTCCTCGATGATTCCGATCTTCGGCTTGCCGGACTTGATCACCTCCAAATCATCCTTGTGGTACTTGGCCGCATGTTCCGGATAAAGATCGTACGTGGAACGGCCTTCCATCTGTTCCCGGGTCAACCCGATCGATTCGGCCGCGGCCCGGTTGCAGCGCAGGATTTTGTTCTCCTTGTCCTTGTACCAGATCAGCGCGGGGGCGGAGTCGAGGATGATCTGCTGTTCCTGCTTTTGCTGCTTAAGCGCCTCCTCGGCGCGCTCGCGCTCGGTGATGTCGATCGACACTCCGATCGTACCCATGAATTTCCCGGCGACATCGTGGAGCGGCGTGAACTGGGTTTCGAGCAGAACCCCGTCGAGAGTTGCGATGGACGTGAACGACTCGCCTGCAAGAGCGCGTTTGATGTTGATCAGAAGGTCCGGGCGATCGCGGTACATGTCGAAGACGGAACGACCAACCAGCTCGCCAGGCTTGACGCCAATGGCCTTGAGGCCGCGGCCCTCCGAAAGCGTAATGATCCCGTCCTCGTCGAAGGCAAACAGGATCATCGGCAGCTTGTTGACGGCGGCGTGGAGGCGCTCTTCGCTCGTTCCGAGGACTCGCCAGGGCAAAAATCCGCTTTCTTTGAGGACTTTTGCCGCGCGGGGTTTCACACTGGGCTTTTTCATTAGGGGGGCAGTTGTGTTTAAAAGAGCCGCTTTGAAGGGTCAAATAGAGTACTCCCGCCGGCAGTAACAATCAACTCAGGAAGTGCCCGCAAGAGGGTTGAATGCGGAGCGGTGGACTGCTTTACAAGTCAACAGGATGAATGGTCGGGACGACAGGATTTGAACCTGCGACATCTAGCTCCCAAAGCTAGCGCTCTACCAAGCTGAGCTACGTCCCGTTTTTTGCTGCAGATCCGCGTCGCATTCCTGCGTTGTTCCTCGCTCGTCACCCTTGGCCTGCTCGCGTCTCTTTGCAAAAAATGCCCTAACGCCTACAATTTACAATCTTCAATGGGATAAACAACGCTCTTTTTAGGCACTCAACGTCTCCCCGATCGCCGTGAAATAAAGACCCGCATCCCCGATCGGAATATCAAAGTCTTTCAATGCCTCGACGTAGGCCGTGAGTTGGCCGGCATAACGCTCACTTGCCCGCGCCTTTGCCGCCACTCGATCCGAGATGACGTCGGTCTTCCAATCGATGATGTTCCAAACATTGCCGGATTGGTAGATTAAATCGATCTTTCCATCCTCGATCGTGTCCGGCGCGGGGCTTCTCGTGTAAACCAGCTCACGGTGGAAGGCGACACCCGGACGCGACAGATCGCCGAACAACCTTGAGCACAGGAACACCTCGATCTGTTGACGCCCGCGCTTGCGCAGGTCGCCTGCGGGAAGCTCCTCGACGCGAGATTTCAGATCAACACCGACATCCTTCGACGACCAGTCGGCGTGGAACATCGCATCATGCCACCAGTTTCCATAGATGAGCGCGCCGTGAAGCGGCTCGACACGGCGATCGCGCTGGCTGCGCTCTTCCAGGTCTTCGAGTGACAGCTCTTCACGGTCTTCATCCTTTTCGCTCGGATGGACAATCTTTGGCGCCGACACGCGGGTGATCGATTTCCAATCGGCGAATGCGACCGCAACCCGGCTGGACGACGACTTCGCGGTTTCAACAGGAGGCAGCGCTTTCCATCCGGGAATATCATCCATCCAGGCTTCCGATTCACCGGAAGCGGAAAGGGCCTGGATCGGTCTGAGATATTTATAGTTGGCGGCCGCCTTCCAAAGAGCGCGAGTATCCACCAGGATCAAGTGTTTCTTTACGCGGGTGCAGGCCACGTAGTACACGCGCCTCATTTCCTGGTCCCGCTTCACATCGCAGCCGGCGCAGGTTTCGTCCCAGTCCCCGGTCGATACTCCCTTCACCCGGCAGGCGATGGAATCCTGGCCCATCAACACTTCGATGTGTTTACCCTGCTTTCCGGCAGGCCACATGGGACGGCTCAGGCCGGGAAGAATGACGACCGGCCATTCCTGCCCCTTGGCCTTTTGACAGGTCATCAGGACGATTCCGTCGCGACTCTCGGAGGGGAGTATCTCCGGCATGTTCTTTTCCCCTTCTTCAATCAGATCCTCCGCAAGTTCCTTCCAGGAAACGCCCCGCGCTTCAGCTTCCGCGGCCCTTCCGCGAAGAAGACTCAACATGCGTGTGGAAACTCCCTTCAGACCCGGAATATTTTTCAACGCTTCGAGCCGCCCGGATAGACCGATGGTCCTGATCATCTCGTCCACCGCCATGAGCGCCGGCAAATCCTCCATGCGGCGTTTCAGACCACGCAAAATCAGGATGGTCTCGGCCATGCGGGTCTGCCCGCCGCGGGCTTGTCCGCTCTCAGGCGGCTCGGATGATAGATTTATTTTGCCGCCGGAAAAAACCCATTCGGCCATGTCGCCGTCCCTCATGCCAAATACTTCACGCAAGACGCCCGCCAGCTGGTAGCCGTCGTCACCCCGCGCCAGCGTGCCAAGAAGAGCCGCAACCCAGCGCCAGCATGCGTCGTCCTGGTTCTTGCGCCGCGCGGTCATGCGGCAGGGAATTTTCTCCTCCTCGAGACATCCTGCCAAAACGCTGAGCCATTTGTTGCGCGGCATCAACACCGCCACATCCGACCATCGCTCCGCGCCAAGCCCGGCCGGGCCGAGTTGTTTTAATCGGCGGGAGAGAAGTTCGGCCTCCTCGCGGAAAAGCGTGCTTCCGGACGGCTTGCCGCGACCCGTGTGCACAAACTTCGAATCCAGAACCAGCCGGCCGGTCCGTCCCTCCTCGGCGCCGCGCTTCGGCATAAGCTCCACGAATCGCGCCTGACCCTCCTTTCCGTCGAGAATCGCGGGAAAACGGCTGTTCACGAACTCGACGACAGCCCGGTTGCAGCGGAACGTGACTTGGAACATGGCTGACTCGAGGGCGTCTCCGTGGCGGAGGTAACAGGAGATGTCCGCGCCCAGAGATTCAAAAATGCTTTGCTGGGCGTCGCCCACCATCACGAAATGTCCCGGCCGCGGCGCGTGTGCGCCGCGTTCCGATGGCCATGTGCCAAAGACCGCTTCAAAGGGACGGGTCAGTTCCGTCAAAATTTTGAACTGAAGCGGCGTGGTGTCCTGCGCCTCATCGAGGATCACGCGCAGGTTTCGTCCACGAAGTGTTTTTAAAACGCCGGGCTCGGCGGTGAGGCGGGCCGCAAGAAGGATCTGGTCGTTGAACGTCAGGCATCCTTTCTTCCAGCGAAAGGCCTGGAATTCCGCTGCGAAACGCAGGCCGATTTTCAAAACGCCTTTCGCAAACCAATCATGAACCCCGGCCAGCAACTGCGCGCTTTGGGTCTTAATCTCCTCCCCACCCTTGGGCGCTGGTCCGATCATTGGAACGGACAACTCCCGTTTGTCGGTTCCATTCCAGATATGACAAAAGTTCCTGTACTTTTTCTGGTAGGACCGAACGTTTTTCTCGTTGTTACTCTTGATCTTACAGCCGTCGAGCGCGCCCGGATCAAGATGGATGCGGTCCGCCTCCGATCGAATATCAAATGTTCGCAGGCAGGAGCGCTCCAACACTTCAGCACAGTCCACGGGGAGGACGGACAGATCCCTTCCAATCTTCACCAGGTCATCGAACGAAAGACCGAACCGGAACACCCGAAGGGCCTCGCCGCAATCCAGGGAGTCCCAAACCTGCTCCTCCCGTTCGCGGCGAAATCGATCGTGGATCTCATCCACCTGATCTTCCAAATTTTCCAGCTTGGCAGGCAGGTCGATGAGATGGCCGAACTCGCGCAGAATACGCATGCAGAAGCTGTGGATGGTGCCGAAAAAAATCTGTCCGAACTTCGGAATGATCTCGCCGGCAAGGTGCTTGAGCTCGTCGTGATGCTCTTCGATGAGTCGCTTTCGGGCGCGGGTGCGCAGTTCGTCGGCGGCGGCGTTCGTAAAAGTGACCACCACCAGATGAGGAAGAAAGTCCAAATAGGCGGGGTCAAGCGCCATCGCCACGATCCGGTCGACGGTGGAGCGCGTCTTTCCGGATCCGGCGGCCGCGCGAACCGCGATGTTCGCGTCGAGCTCGACGCTCATCCGATTCCGCTGGTCCTGGTCCGCTTCGATGGCCTCAGTCTTCGCGCTCATCTTCTTCATTCAATTCTTCATTTTTCGCGCTGATCTCCCACGCCCATTCCTTCAGGCCTTCCGTCCGGTTCCATTTGTCGCGGAGAATCTCGTCGGGAACCGGCAGGTGGGCGAGCGGACGGTCCATGTTCTTGTCGGAACGCTGGCCAAACCGGCCTCCGCCCCAGGCCTGTTCAAGATAAGCAACAAGCGGGAGCGCGCAGGGTGCGAGCGCCTCCAGGACCTCCTGGGTTGTCTCACCACCACCCCTTAACCGCGGGTGATGATAGCGAAGCATCACGCGGGAACCATCGAGCTTGAGTTGTTCCGCGAGAATCATCGCGTAAATCACCAGCTGAAATCCCTCGCCGTTCCTCAAGAGACCGGCAGGTTTCAATTCTTTTGGCGTGGCTCCGGAACCCGTCTTCACATCCGTGATGATCCAGTTCTTCCCGGTATGACTGATGTGGTCGAGCTTCGCAGACCAGCGCGTGCTGCCAAGCGGCAGGCTGAGCGCCAGCTCCACGGCATAGAGGGTATCGGGGGTTTCCTCCTCCGAGAAAAAATCGACCACGCGCTGGGCCGACGATCTCAACTCGGACAACTCGATCTCCCACCAGACCGGAAGCCGGCCGAACCACGAGTCGACAGCCGCTCTCAGGTTCCCAACCCAGGCGTCGAGCGCCTTGCGACGGGTCTCAACCGCCTGCCTGTCGGGGCGATGCAGCTCCGGAACAGTCCCGGATACCGGGCAACCGCCCTTTCTCATCGCCTCCCGGACGGCGTCGTGAACAAGCGAGCCCCTGCGCGCCAGCAAAGCGTCGATGGCCGTGCCACCGGTGACTCTCGGCGAAACCTCAAGCACCCTTTCAAACCAGACACCCGCCGGATCCCCGAGGGTATCCTCCGCCAGTGTGACCTGTAGAGACTTTTTTCCGAACTGCCGCATCCATGCGTCCTTCGACGAAAAGACGAACTGGCAGTCTTCGAAGGGGGTTCCCGGGTCGAATCGCGCGCGGGCCGCTTCGGCCATTTGTTCAAGTCCCGCCGGCGCGGCGCAGCGCGGCATGTGCCTCGCGA
Source organism: Verrucomicrobiota bacterium (assembly GCA_023265515.1). Lineage (GTDB taxonomy): Bacteria > Verrucomicrobiota > Verrucomicrobiia > JABWAM01 > JAHFSZ01 > JAHFSZ01. Next base: position 13,467 of record JAHFSZ010000041.1, on the reverse strand, counting down.
CCCATTCCGCCCATTCGCGCGTCGCATGCTCCACCCGTTTGGTTTCCTCCTCCCTCGCGGCGGAATTTTGGAAACCATGCGCCGCCCACCACGCCCAGTCGTAAAGTTCCGAAGGCTCCTTTTCGGCGTGGGAATCCATATCGTCCCAGATGAAGGACGAAAAACAAACTCTTGCCCGCGCGTTGGCGATGATGTCCCAAAAATGCTGCCGTTCCAGCCCGCGCTCCGCCGTGAAGTTGAGGACCGGCCCCTGCCAACGGCCAAACTTCCTGACATGGTCGTCTTCGCTCCATTTGGAAACAGCCCGGTCCAAATCCTGCGCCCTCTTGTCCAGATGAAACGGCAGTTCCGGCAGCAGCTCGGGGAAATTTCCCTCATTGAGGCCGCAAAAAATCACCGCATCGAAACATTGTCCCCGGGAGCGTTCCAGCGAAGTGACCACCACCGGTGAATAGTTGCTGCCGTGGCGAACCCTGTCGGTCCCGTCGAGGGCCGCGCTCAGATATCGAACCCACTCGCTCCGTGCCAGCGGGCGGTCTGCCAGCAATTCCTGGAGACCGGACAGGCACCCGGCGAATCCGGACTCCAATTCGTATGCCCTGTCACCGAAAAGAAAGTTGAGCGTCTCAGCCATGCGCTTCGACATCTCCGAAGGGGTGGCGTTTTCCGGCCAGCCCAGATGATCCCATTGGGCAACAAAATAGGAGATCGCCACCGCGCCCCGATCGCGCTTTCCACCGAGCGAACGCGCGATCACCCGGAGGTCGTCGGACATCGATCTTGTCATTCCCTCTTCCAGCGCCTTCAACACCTCATCGAGCGGATCAGCCAGTTCCCTTCGGAGGGGGGTGTTGATCGGCAGTTCCCGCAGGCCGCGCGACAAGGCTTCGATCAGCCTTGCATGCGGTCCCTCCTCCTGGATCTGCAGCCAGATTTTGAACACGGCGTTCTCGGGTGGATCGTTCAGCGGAGAACCAAGCTGGTCCTCGAACAACACCTCCCACTCTTGAAGGTGCGAAGCAGCCAGCCGCGACAGCGAGTTGGCGCCCGCAAAGATCAAACCGATGCGTCCGCCAAGTTCCGCCGCCCAGAAACCGGCGAGCGCCGATGCGTCCCTCGCTTCCAGCGACGCACTCCGGTGCCGGAGAAACATCACGGCATCGCCCGCGTTCTTCAGCGGTTCCTCCGCATTCACACCCGCCCTTGCCTCGCGCATCGGAACGAACATCCTCTCTTCGAGCTCCTTCAAAGCGGGAACCCGCGCGGAAAAATTTGAACCCGGCGAGCCCGGCAGATGGTGTTCTCCATAGTGCTCGCGCCACCATGACATCCAGCTCATTTCGAGCGATTCCACCTGTCCGCCCGCGTTGCGATGAAAAACCGCCGAACGCGCGGCCGTCAACACGCCCGCCAGCAGAATCCACGCGCCGGCCCAATCGCCCGCATCAAAGCCGTACAACACGACATCCCGCTCGCGGCGCGGCGCGCTCTCCGCGCGTTTGAGCAGTTCGCGGTCGAGATGCTGAACGGAGTTTTCTCCGACGCGCTTCTCAAACGCTTCCGCCAGTTTACGAAAGGCATCGCCCTCCTCCTCAAATGCCGAAGACGCAGGATGTCCCGCATCCCGCATCGCATCGATCGCCGTCAGAAGAACCGAGGACGTTTCACGGTTCCGTCCCGCCTCTTCGAGCATGACGCGCAAAAGCAATTCCTGTTTTTCGCGGCTGAGGGCGGTGGGAATGTCATGCTCCATGACGAGCCGGTCGCGCAGCCCCGTGATGGTTAGGAATTCCACATTGAGGAGTGGAACCTGTGCCAAAAGTAAACCTTGCTTGAGATGCCGCGCCAGCGGCGCCGCCGGAATCACGATCCAGCACGGCCGAAGCGGATCTTTTTTCCGGTTCCAAATTTCCGAAAGCAAACGGACCAGCTCCGGTTCCAAAAATTCGCGGAAATCCGCGCCCTCGATCAAATATCTCTCGGCTCCGGATGACATGAAGGGACAGCTTAGGGTTTGAGGCGAAGGTGTTGAAGACAAAAAGACCTTAAACCCAATACGTCCGGTCGAGGCTGCGATACTGAACCGCCTCGCCCAGATGATCCGGTATGATCTTTTCGCTTCCGGCCAGGTCGGCAATGGTCCGGGCGACTTTGAGGATCCGGTCGTGGCCGCGGGCGCTTAAATTGAGGTCGTTCATTGCGGCGCGCAGGAGGTTTTCACATTCAGCGTCAAGGGCGCAGTGCGCCTTGATCTCTTTCGGACCCATCTGGCTGTTGCTGCGAATCCTCCTTGAGCCTTTGAAGCGCTCCGACTGGATTTTCCTGGCGCCAACGACGCGCTTTCGAATATCGGAAGAGGTTTCGCCGTTGGTGCCGTGGCGCATCTCGTCGTACTTGAGCGCCGGCACCTCGACATGGATGTCGATGCGGTCGAGCAAGGGCGAGGAAATCTTGTTCAGATATTTTTGGACCTGCGCCGGCGACGAGCGCGAATCGGCGGAGCCGGTCGGCGTCGGGTTCATTGCCGCGATCAGCATGAACCGGCACGGAAAGGTCATCGTGGACGCCGCTCGCGCGATCGTAACGCGGCCGTCCTCGAGGGGCTGGCGCATCACCTCGAGCGCGTTGCGCTTGAACTCGGGAAGTTCATCGAGAAAAAGCACGCCATTGTGTGCGAGGCAAACCTCGCCCGGACGCGGTTCGGCCGTCCCTCCGATCAGCCCCGCGTCGGAAATCGTGTGGTGCGGCGCGCGGAATGGCCGGGCCGCAACGAGCGCCTGCTTGGGCCGGAGCAGGCCCGCGATGCTGTGGACCTTTGTCGTCTCGATCGCCTCCTCGAGCGTGAGCGGCGGCAGGATCGTCGGAAGACGTTTGCTGAGCAAGGTCTTCCCGGAGCCCGGGGGGCCGATCATCAGGACGTTGTGCCCGCCGGATGCCGCCACCTCCAGCGCGCGCTTCACATGGTGCTGGCCCTTCACTTCGGAAAAATCGACGTCATAACGCGACGGATCCCCGATCCACTCTTCCAGCTTCGCCTCGGCGGGTTTCAGTGCCTGCCGCCCGGCCAAAAATTCGGCGCACTCGCGCAGGCTTCGAACTCCATACACTTCGATCCCGCGGACGACGGCCGCCTCGGGCGCATTTTCGCACGGCACGATCACCCCGCGCTTCTTGAGCTTCCGCGCCAGCACGGCGATGGAGAGGGCACCCCGGATCGGGCGGACGACGCCCGACAATGCCAGTTCGCCGACGATCAGGAACTCCTCGAGCGCCTCAAGCTTCTCCTGCTCGGTCGCCACGAGCATTCCGAGCGCGATCGGAAGATCGTAGAGCGCCCCTTCTTTTTTAACGTCGGCCGGGGCGAGGTTGATGGTGACGTGACTGCGCGGCGGACGAAATCCGCTGCTCGAAAGCGCGTTGCTCACACGATCGCGGCTCTCGTTCACCGCCTTGTCGGGAAGGCCCACCACCACCAGCTTGCTCAATCCGGCGGCGCACTTCACCTCCACCTCCACCGGAAGCGCCTCAACCCCCAAGAGCGATGCGGAATGACCAAGTGAGATCAT
>JAHFSZ010000041.1:0-9801 GCA_023265515.1 Verrucomicrobiota bacterium | reverse complement strand
CGCTCCCAGGAATAATCCCCCGCCATCCCATTCTGGCGGAGCCGGCGAAAGTCAGCGGGTTGATCGTAGTAGCGAAGGGCTTCCTCAACGCAGGCCCGGAAAGCGACCGGCGTGTGCGGACCGAACTTGAAGCCGTTACCCTTCTTGCTGGCCGGATCATAATGCACGACGGTGTCGTCCAGGCCGCCGGTGGCGCGAACGATGGGGATCGTCCCGTAGCACAAGCTGTACATCTGGTTGAGGCCGCACGGTTCGTAACGTGATGGCATCAAAAAATAATCGGACGCCGCCTCGATCTCATGGGCCAGCCTGTTGTCCATGCGCAGGATCACTTTCATCTGGTCCGGGAATCGCGCGGCCATCTCCGTCAACGCCGCTTCCAGGGGTGGCTCCCCGAGGCCGAGCACCACGAGCCCCACATCGTACGCTTTGAGCACGTGAGGCATCACCCGGAAAAAGAGGTCGACGCCCTTCTGGCCGGTGAGCCTCGAAATCGACCCAAGCAGCGGCCGCGACGGGTCGATGCCGAGCTTGAGCTCGGCAAGCAGGGCCTTTTTGCATGCCAGTTTGCCCTCCGTCACGGTCTTCGCATCGTAGGTTTTGGGAATCAACATGTCTTTCGCCGGATTCCATTCGGCGGTGTCAATGCCGTTGAGGATGCCGACAAGCCGGTCCGCCTTCGATTTGCAAACGTTTTCCAGGCCGCAACCGTACTCGACGGTCTGGATCTCAGCAGCGTACTTCTCGCTCACGGTTGTCACCAGGTCGCTGGCGAGGATGCCGCCCTTCATCAGGTTCATCCTGCCGTAATACTCGAGCCATTGCGGCGTGAACTTGTCGATGGGAAGATTCGTGAATTTGAATTCGGAAGAGTCGTAGATTCCCTGGAAGGCGAGGTTGTGGATCGTGATCACCGTTCTGATTTCCGGATGCCGTTTCGCCGCCGCGCCGATGTAGAAAGGCACCAACGCCGCGTGCCAGTCGGCGCAATGCGCGACATCGACCTGGAGGCCGAGCAGGTCGATCGCCTCCGCCGCCGCTTTGTTGAAAAAAATCCATCGTTTCGCGTTGTCGGGATAATCCACGCTTTTCTCGCCATAGAGCCCGGGGCGGTCATAGTATTCATCCTGCCGGATGAAGTAGGTCATCACGCCGGGAACCTCGTTGATCTGCCAGATCTCAAAGGGAACCATCCCGTCACCCATCGGAAGCTCGCCGGCCTTCCGGAATTCCAGCTTCGATTGAAACTTCTCGCGCACGATGCGGTAGAGCGGCAAGATCGTCGCCACCTGGTGACCCATCCGGACCAGCTCCCTGGGCAGCGCACCGAGGACATCGCCAAGCCCGCCCGTCTTCGCAAAGGGGGCCATCTCGCTTGAGAGCATGACGATCGAAAGATTCCGCTCGACGCCCGGCTTCGCCTTCGCCTGCCTGGAAACCTGGAACTTTTTTCCGGAGGGGTCTACTTTTCGGATTTTTTTTGCCATAAAAAATTCAGGAGGGCCTCGGCATCCTTGGAGGCGGGCACATCGAGAATCAACACCGATTTTCCCTTGAGCACGAAACTCTGCTGCCGGCCGCCGCAACTCAGAAGCACCGCGTTGTTCTCCCCGCTCTGGTCGACGGGAAGCAGACCGTTGCGCTTCACATATAGGGACGTGTACGCCTTGAAAAACTCGCGCGCGTCCTTTTCAGTGTCCCACAGACTCCACCAAACGATGGCAAACTTCTCAGAGCCCGTCGAGCCACGTGATGCCGCCGAAGGCGGCAAACGTGGCCGCGTTTCGCGCCCATCCGGCGCGATCACGCGGTAAACCTGGTAGCGGTCGCCGCCCCACCCCTCGGCCGCCTGGTTGGCCTGCGCGGCGGGAAGCTCGCCGGCCAGCAAAAGCCGGATCCCCAATTCGCCGGCCACGTTGTCGCCGATCTTCTCCCATCCCTGTATCGGCAGGGGTGGCCATGACACCTCAACGGGCGGATCGATCTTCTGCAAGTATTTTTCCGGGTGAAGGATTTGCTCGGTACTTTCGGGAAGGTTGTGAAATGCCTCGTCGATTCTCGCAAAGCCGCCCTCATCGAAGAGGCGGCCGCAGAAGAGCTGGCCCTGCTGGTAGGCGAAGAGCAGCGACTCGCGCAGATAAGCCGGAGCTGACGCCAGTTTTTCCACCGGTTGGCCGAGCATGTAAAACAAGTCTTGCGAGAAAAATTTCACCGGATCGAAATTCCCCATCAGGTAGAGATTCATCAGCAGGGTCGCGTCGCCCTCGATCAGCGCCTTGGCCGCCATGACACGGTCGTCGTTATCCTTCTTGAGGATCGGCGTGCTGTTATTGAGATCAAAATTCTGATCCTGGAGAGCGTGCGTCACCTCATGCGCGTAGATGACCTGGTCGGAGAGCCGGTTCAAATCAAAGGTCTCGAACGTGAATAGTTCCCCCCTTTTCGGATCATAAAACGCCGCCACCTGCTCGCCCAAAAGGTCCACCAGCAGTTTTTCCAGGTCGATGTCCCTCGGCAAGAAGCCCATCACGGCCAGCGACTCGAGATATTGCTTGAACTCCTGCTCGGTATATTCAGACCTGAGTTCCTGGATCAGGTATGCGGGCAGTTCTTTGCGTGTGATGCGCTGGTAGCGAACGGGTTTCTTGAACACAAGGCCGCGAATGGACGAAACTTGCTTTTCGATTCTGCGCTGCTCGGCGTCCTTTCCCATCAGGACCTTCATCGACTGGAGCTCACGCGCGAGGATCTCGTTTTCGTTGGAAAGAGAGCGGATCCTGCTCTGCAAAGTGATTTCTTGCTGGCGAAGCCTTTGTTGGTAGTATATCGCGATTCCGGCGGTTCCTCCGGCCAACAGGAGCAACATGATCATCGAAATGACGACGAATTTTTTCAAGCGAAGATCGAAATTTCCCAAGGAATGAATGCAAAGTAACGACCTGAAAGATAAAATCCAGCAAGTTCTGGCTGATCCCCACTATCGCCCCTCCCGCCAAAGCGAGTTGTTGAAACTCCTCAAGGTCCCCTCCCACCAGCAAGGGGAAGTCCGGCGGATTCTTTCCCAGCTGATCAATGAGGGAAAGGTCGTTTGCGTCCGCAAAGACCGGCTCGTTCTGCCCTCCGAAGCCGACCTGGTCACGGGCAGGCTCGTCATGAACGAACGCGGCTTCGGGTTCGTGATTCCGGAGGAAAAAACGGCCGGCGGCGCCGACGTCTACATTGCGGCTGAGAACGTCGGCGTCGCGATGCACAAGGATACGGTGGTCTGCCGGCTGATCCGCGGCCGGCGCGATTCCGACAAGCCCGGGCGGCCATTGCAGGGCAAGCTGGGGCAGAAACTCGAAGGCCGGATCATCCGCATCCTCAAGCGCAACAATGAGACCATTGTCGGCACCCTGCAGAAAACCAACCTGTTTCACTTCGTTGTGCCCGATGAGCCGCGCATCATCCAGGACATATATGTCAAGATGCCCGAGGGCCGGAAGAAGAAGCTCGGGGCGAATATCGGCGACAAGGTGGTCGTCCAGCTCGAGCCGTGGACGTCGCGGCACGTCAATCCGGAAGGCAGGATCATCGAAGTTCTCGGCCGGCCCGATGACCCGCACATCGACATCATCTGCATCATCCGCAAGTTCCGCCTGCCGGCGGAATTCCCACCGGAGGTCCTCGCCGAGGCGGAGGCGCTCGAAGAAGAAGTTTCCGCCGCGGAGGTCCGCAACCGGCTCGACCTCACCCGCGAGGTCGTCTTCACCATCGATCCGGAGGATGCGCGCGATTTCGACGACGCCATCTCCATCCGGCACCGCAAGGAGGGCGGCTGGCACATCGGCGTTCACATTGCCGACGTGAGCCACTACGTCCGGCCCGGTTCGGCGCTCGACCGCGAGGCCCGCCTGCGCGGCAACAGCGTCTACCTGCCCGACCGCGTCCTGCCCATGCTCCCCGAAAAGCTCTCCAACGGGCTCTGCTCGCTCAAACCCAATGTCGTCCGGCTGACGAAGTCGGTCCTCTTTGAAATCGACGCGCATGGCCATGTTGAAAAATTCTCTTTCGCCAACACCGCGATCCACTCGCGCCACCGGTTCAGTTACCAGGAAGCCCTGAAACGTCTGGAGGACCCGCATGACCACTCCGAAATCGGCGTGTTGCTCAAGGAGGCCTGGAAGGCGGCGGCGAAAATCCGCGGCCTGCGCTTTGCACACGGCTCACTCGACCTGGATTTTCCCGAGATCAAGGTGATCTGCGACGAAAAGGGCCGGGCAATCCGGATCGAAAAGCGCGAGTACGACATTTCCCATCAGTTGATCGAGGAGTTGATGTTGATTGCCAACGAGGCGGTCGCGCGCGCCACCCAGGAAAATGAGCTGCCCTCCCTCTACCGCATCCACGAAGATCCGGATGCCGAGAAGCTCGAAGAGTACCGCGAATTCGTCCAGACTTACGGCTTCAAGATCGGCGATATCACCAACAAAAAGGAGCTCCAGAAGCTGCTCGCGATGTTCCGCGGCGGCCCGGAGGAGTACGTCCTGAAGCTTAACCTGCTCAAATCGCTCAAGCGCGCCGCCTACGAGGAGCATCCAAAAGGCCACTACGGCCTGGCCAAGGAAAACTATACCCACTTCACTTCGCCGATCCGCCGCTATGCCGACCTTGTCGTTCACCGGGTGCTTGCCTTCTTCATGCAGGACAAAAAAGGGGGGGCTCCGTACGCCATGAATGAGCTGGCCGCGATCGGCGACCATGTCTCCATGACCGAGCGCGCGGCCGCCGAGGCCGAACAGGAGGCCGTCAAACTCAAGCAGATCGAGTACTTCGAGCGGCAGACCCAATCACGCAAGCGCGACACCTACATGGCTGTTGTCACCGACGTGCGCAATTTTGGCCTCTTCATCGAGCTTCCCGACCTGCTCCTTTCCGGGCTGGTTCACATCTCGACCCTGCAGGACGATTTCTACAAGTTCGACGCGCTGAAGTATCACATCATCGGCAAAGAAAACGGGAAGATCTATAAAGTGGGAATGAAGGTGAAAGTGGTCGCGACGAAGGTGGACCGGTTCAAGCGGCAGATTGACTTTAAGCTCGCGGACGACGGCGCGGACTAACGTCCGCGCGGTGGCCGTGTACCGTGTACGGTTTACCGTCAATCAAACGCGCGGTTAACGGTAAACGGTTCACCGTGAACGCCGCCGCAATCAGCGGCGAAGAAGCCAAAAGATCAGCATCAGGATGAGACTGATCACGATGCAGGTGGTGATCGGGAAGTAAAAGGAGAAGCCGGCCCGTTGGAACTGGATATCGCCGGGCAGGCGGCCGAACCAAGTCCTGCCCACCCCAAGCCAAAGCAGAAACCCCGCGGCTGTCAGCGCCAATCCCAAAACCATCAACAGTTTGCCGAGTTCGTGCACTGCTTTTTGGCTTTCCGCTGTGTGAGCGAAAAGTTAATCTCCCCTCCGGCAAGCCGATGTGGCGGAACGGTATACGCTACGGACTTAAAATCCGTTGGAGGGAAACCTCCATGTGGGTTCGACTCCCACCATCGGCACCACTTGCGCACTCACTGGTCGACGGTCCGCTCGCCGGTGAAAAACTCCTCCATGTTGCCGCCGAGACCGAGGAAGGTGTCGACGAAGCCCTGGCCGAAGCTTTTTTCAGCCCGGAGTTTGGACTCGGGCGTCAGCTCAAGGTCCTCCGTCTTGAGAATCTTGCCGGTTTTGGCGGAAACCCAGATGGTCCCGATCGTGTTGTTGCGCGCGTTCTTCAGGACGCATTCCCAGAGCGGCGTCACGTTGCCCTGCTGCAGTTTCTCGAGCCGGGCGTCCATGATATAGACGGGGATTTTGTTTTCGTAGCAGAGCTTGTGAATCGTGTTGATGACATCCTTCGAGTCGAGCTTGACGTCGCGCAGATTCATGCAGGTGGACAGGTTGACCTGCTCGAGCATGGCCCATGGCTGCTCGTTGGTCAGGATCTCCCCGCGGGTGATCGTGATGACGCGCATATCCATGTCCGCGGAATCATCGTAGAACACCACGTTCCAGGTCACCGGGTGCAGCCTGCCCTCCTCGCCGACAATGCGCACGAGCTGGTTGCGGACATTTTGCGGCACGGTGTTGGCCGCGATCTTCAAGGCCTTCAAGGCCGAATACTGGCTCGCCTTCTCGGCGCCAAAAGAAACATTCGCACAAACAAGCACGATCAATAAAAGTATTATTCTTTTCATTCTCTTTCCGGTGTTTTGTTAATTTGTTTTCTGTGTAATATCTTCGCCCCAAACATATCGGAACATCAACACTTTTAGGATCGCGGTCAGGGGCACGGCTAGCAACGCCCCCAACACACCCCCCAACACCACACTCCATGCCAGGAGCGAGACGATGATCGTCATCGGATGCAACCCGGTGTACCTGCCCTGGATCCGGGGCGTTATAAACCATGCTTCGCACTGCTGGACAAGCACGTAGATGGCCAGCACCACGAGCACATACCCAACGTTGCCCGATTCGAAATTCCACCACCAGCATCCGGCCTGAAAATAAGCGATGGTCACTCCGATCGCTCCGCTGATGAAAACGCCGAGGTAGGGGACGAGGCTCAGGATACCGGTCATCACGCCAAGAAGGACGGCATAGTTGACGCCCGCCAGGGAGAGGCCCACAGTCGCAAAAAGGCCGAGCACAAGCGAATTGATGAGCTGGCCCCGAAAAAAGGCGGCCAGATAGTGGCGCACCTCGACGAGGATTTCCGCCAACTCCTCGCGGAATTTCGACTTTCTCAGCGGAAGATATTTTCTCCAGTTTCGCTGGATGCGTGGCTTGAGTGTGAGGAAATAAAACACGTAGACCGGAATCACTGCCAGGCCGATCACCAGGCTGAAGGCGGAAAGCACCCGATCGATTCCCTTCCAGATCCACAGCAGGGTCTCCTTGGCGAAGGCCGGTCCCTTTTCCTGAAGCCAAGCCACAGCCTGGTTGCCGTCGATCCACCAACCCGCGCCGTGATAGCGGACGTAGAGCAGTTGCCACTTCTGGCCGATCCAGCTGATGAACACGGGAAATCCCTCCATCATCCTGATGAATTCCACATAGATCATCGGGACAAGGAACGCGATGACCCCGACCACCAGGATGCCCGTAACGAAAAACACATAGACGACCGCGCTGGTCCGCGAATTTCCACGATGAATGATCCACTCGACGGCCGGGTCCAGGACAAACGCCAGCAGGCCCGCGATCGCAAGCGGGATGAGAATGCTCTGGAAAAAAACGACCGCATAGAGCAGGAGGCCGAGAACGCCCAGCCCCATCAGGACCAGAACGAGCGCCGCAAGCGCTGTGAGCGCCTTCCAGATCATCTCCTTCTGCTGGGGTGTCGGGTGGACTGGGTCGTTCATAAACCTGCCCTTGCGGGAGTTGCGGCACTCTTCTTCAGGAGCGCTCTTGCCGCCTTCAACGTGTTGGACATCAGCATCGCGATCGTCATCGGCCCGACACCCCCGGGCACCGGCGTGATCGCGGAGGCTTTCGCGGCAACCGCCTCGAAATCCACGTCGCCGGCCAGTTTCGATTTCTCGCCTGCCGTTTCCTCCCGGTTGATGCCGACGTCGATCACGACGACCCCCTCTTTCACCATGTCCGCCTGGACCATCCGCGGCCGGCCGATCGCCGCAATCAAGATATCCGCCTGGCGCGTGATTCTCGGCAGGTCACGGCTTTTGGAATGGCAGATCGTGACCGTCGCATCGGCGAATTTTCCCTTGAGCAGCATCAAAAGCGCCATCGGCTTGCCGACGATCCGGCTGCGGCCAAGCACGACCACGTGTTTTCCGGCCGTTTCAATGCCGGCGCGGCGCAACAATTCAACGACGCCGGCGGGTGTGCAGGCGACAAATCCAGTCGGATCGCCCAGCGCCAGCTTGCCCAGGTTGACTGGGTGAAACCCGTCGACGTCCTTGCGGGGATCGACCGCGTTGAAGATGGAATCCTCGTCAAGAGGCTCCGGCAATGGCGACTGGATCAGGATCCCGTGGATGTTCTCCTGGTGGTTGAGCGTGTCGATCAACTCCAGGACCTCGGCCTCGGATGTGCCAGCCGGAAGATTGTATTGCTGGGAAAAGATGCCGGCCCGTTCGCACGCCTGGGTTTTGTTCCGGACATACACCCGGGATGCGGGATTCTCGCCCACAAGGACGACGGCAAGGCCGGGCTGGATTCCCCGCTCTTCCTTGAGGCGCCGGACGTCCCGCTCCACTTCCGCGAGAACTTCGGCCGCGATTTTTTTGCCATCGATGATCTTAGCGCTCATTTCTGCGTGGATCGGGGATCGTGAATCGTGAGTCAGTCCCAGGGGCAAACCATCAAAACAGGCGAACTTCCTCCGCGCTCAGATGCCTCCATTTACCCGGCTTGAGCGAACCGAGCTTCACGCCTCCGGTCTCCAAGCGTTTTAGGTAAACGACCGGATGATGTAAAGCGCGGAACAGGCGGCGGATCTCCCGCTTCTTTCCCTCGCGCAGGATGATCTCGAGCATGGTCCCGTTCCGGTGCGACGGCTTGGTTTGAAGCAGGCGTATGGACTCGGCCCGCAGGACCTCTCCTTCGTCGCGGACGCCGTGCACCGCTCGCAGGAGCGAACGGCGGTCGGGCCGGCCCAGGATTTCGGCAACGTAGATTTTCTTCACCTCGTTGCGCGGATGGCAGATGCGTTCGCCCCATGCGCCGTCGTTCGTCAGAAAGAGCAAGCCCTCCGTCTCGCGGTCGAGGCGGCCGACGTAAAAAAGATTTCGAAACTCCGGCGGCAGCAGATCGTAAATGGTCCTGCCCTTGCCGTCCGAATCGCGGGTGCAGAGACAGCCGGCTGGCTTGTGGAAGAGGAGGTAAATTTTTCCCGCCGGATGGACGGGCTTGCCCCGCACCGTCACAGCCTGCGAACCGGCCAAAACATGCGTCGCCAGCTCGCGGATCGTTTTCCCATCGATGGAGACCGCCCCTGCGCGAATCAGCTCCTCGCATTTGCGCCGGGAGCCGAGGCCGCATTGGGCCAGGAAGGAGTTCAGCCTGATCTTCGCGCCGGTCTTCATGGCGCTTCGCGGTTGACGCCTTAGGCGTCCGGTTTTGTCTTCGGAAGCTTGAAGACACTGTCGCCCGGCTTGAACTTGCCGCGCTTTTTCAGAATCTCCACCCGCTCGAAACGTTTCAAGACATTCCGCTTGGTGGCGATACCCGATGCGCTTTTGAGTGAACGATGACGTGACATATCTTAAATTTCTGATTTCGAATTTCTGATTTCTAACGGCCCGTCTCCGAGCTTATCCAGTCCAAATACTCCTTCGAACCCGTTGAAACACGCACAACGACGATCTCCGGGACCGAATAAGGGTGGGTAGCTTTAATCGCTTTCATCAAGCCCGGCAAGGCTTTTTTGGCCGTCTTGAAAAGCAGGAGGATTTCGGAGGATTCCACGATTTTCCCCTTCCAGCGGTAGGACGACCGGACGCCGGGGATGCATTGGACACATGCCGCCAGCCGCTTTTGGACTGCCATCCTGGCCAGTCTCCGGGCATCGGCCCGGCTGGCGACGGTGGTCATTAAAATGACGCAAGACTGACCCATTCCATTCTATCCCTTCGATTTGCGCGCGCCGGCGCGCTTGTTGAGCCGGTAGCTGAAACGCATCTTTCGGATCCCGTTGCTCGGATCGTTCGCCTTGGCATAACCGTAGTCGGACATTCTCAGTCAGATTAGCATTCCTGGCGGGAAGTATGGAAACATCTTTTTAACCGCAAAGCTCGGAGACTCGCGTGCG
>JAHFSZ010000040.1 GCA_023265515.1 Verrucomicrobiota bacterium | reverse complement strand
TCCGTTGGCCGCACACACGTCCTCATGGAGCACATGGGCAGCGGGTTTTGCGATTTCCAGGCCAAACCTATCGGCATCTGTGTGCGCAGCAGCCAATGGAAGCTTGTTTATGTCATGCCACCGCCCGCGGCACCAGGCAAAGGCTTCGTCCGCGAACTCTATGATCTTCAGAACGACCCTTGGGAGCAGAAAAACCTCGCCGGCGATGGGGATCCTCCCTCCCAAACCATGGAACTTCTTCAAACGGCCAGGCAACGCGTCCGTCAAATTTACGAGCAGAACAACCTTCCATGGCGCGATTGACACCCGCCATGGCTTTCGTTCGGGCCACACCACATTCAGGAAACCTCACCACTTCGCATGACCCATTGCCCGTCTGCTAATGAGGCATCAAAAAATTCAATGCCTTCTTGACCCATCCTGTACAGGCATACCAATCGTGCAACTGATTCAACCAGGATTCCGGCAGTAAACCCAATGGCAGGATCATGGCCAACAAAAGCCACGACCGTCCCGGTGGAACGAACCTCTGCGTGATTTTCCATTTTTTCAAAAATATCTTTACCGGATCCCGGCGAATGGAGTGGGACAGGTACATCAAGGGAACGGTAAATTGTATCCTGCTCTTCGCCAAATGCTCGATGGAGCGCATCTCCGGATTCTCCGCTACGAAGGGCCATGAAAAGAATTCGTTGAAATCACGCAAGATCGATTCATAGACTGCGGGCTTCATTCCTTCGCCGGGACCCGTTTCTTCGGGCGACCTGCGATAATAATTAAAAACACGCGCGGGCAAGTACCCAACACGTGAGCCGATCGCCAGGGCCAGGGAGAATGTCACGTCCATCCTGGCATGCTTGAACCATTGAATCGATTCGGCCTTCTTTCGCCGAAAGACACCCGCGCTCTTATGATTCCACGGATAATCCTCGTTGAGTAGAATCGCCCGCACATATTCCAGTCCATCGACCGTTTCCCGATCCATAAAAAAATGCTTGTCCACCAACGGGATGGCTTTGTCCCCGGTCAGGATCGTATAGCCCGTATAAACAACCGATACATCGGCATTTTTTTCGAGGAAGGCAACGGTGAGTTCAAGAAAATCAGGCTCGATGGTGTCATCATCATCCAACTTAAACACGTACGGTGCTTTTCCCGCATGGCAGGCTGAATCCCAATTGTCATGCACCATCCCGGTCACCGCATGGGCGAGGTACTGAATCCTGGGATCATTGAATTCCTTCACAAAATCATCCCCCAATTTGACACCACCGTCATCGGAAATCGTCATCCGCCATCGGGTCAGTGTGTTCGCCCGAACCGATTCGACGGCCCTTCGCAGAAGTTCGGGGCGGTCGCACGTTGGAATCGCAACGTCGATGAGAGGAGGCTGGTCCGTCATGAGGTCATATCTTCCGAATTTTGTTAACACACGAGCAAATGTATTTTTGCCCTGACAGCGGCCCAAAGCATGAGAAGGCCTTCTTTGAAGACCTCAGCCAAGGATCTCCAGTAGCTTGCGACGGCCTGATCATAAAGACCGGAACCTCTCAGGCTTTTTACCGGGCCTGCCATGGCGTGCAAAAAGGACACGACCTGGAACGGAGTCGATAGGCGAAAGGGCACCGCGGCCTTCAGGAGGAAATAGGAAAGCGCTATTTTCATCACGTTTGAGAGATTCTGGTGGAAGTCATCGCGTAGTTCAGGTTTGGAAAAAAGCTCGATGCTTTTGAAAACCAGATTTTTCCCCGCCACTTTGAACGGATCCGCGTCTTTGGCGGCCCTCACCCAGGACTGCGGGTGGGCCCGGTAAACCACCAAATGGTCTTCGATATACGCAACCTCCTTCAGGAGACCGGTGCGGATCAGGAGCATCACCTCGCCGAACACCCCAATCGGCGCGCGGTCGCAAAGGGTTTCGACTCCCCCCACCTGCCGGAGCCATCCGGAGTCAAAGGCCCCATACACGCTGATGGCCATCATTTCACCCGCAAGGTGCTTGCGCACAAATTCGCGGCCGCTCATGAGCCTGGATTGCCCTGAAAAACGTTTGGTCGACACAGGCAGGGTCAGTTCGTTGATGACCGAGTAGGCCGTGAAAACGCAGGCCGGAAAATGAAGCTTTTCAAGCGTCGTGTGAACGGCTTCGAGAAAGTCCGGCGCGTAGAGATCGTCATCTCCCATCCAGGTGAAGTACCTGCCGCGGCTTTGCTCAAGCAAAAGGTTCATGTTCCTGACTTCGCCGACGTTCTTCGGATGATTGATGAATCGGAACCTGGACTCATCCAATCCGAAAAGCCCGGCCGAGAGCGTCTCCTCGACGAAGTCATTGCCCACAATGACCTCGAAGTCCCGAAAGGTTTGCGCGCTGATGGAGGCCAGCGTTTGCTTGAGCAACTCCTGGCGGTTGTAAGTCGTCACTCCAATGCTGAAAAACGGCCGGGACACTTTTTATTTCCGTTTGCGCGCCTTGACCTGAATCATCTTGTCCCGGGCGCCCTTCCAGAGGAAATGCGAGGTTTCCACCTCTTCAAATTCCAACCGCTTCAGGATCGCGCGAATTTTTGGGATGGTGTAGGCATTTTTGTGGAACTGGCCGGGGCCGTTCTGCCCGCCGAAGATCATCGCCATGAGATAGCCCCAGCGGTTTTGGGTCGAATAAGAGTAATTGCCAAACCAGTGGTTTTGCGCGATCGCGTCCGGGTCGTTGCGGAAAAAGTCCTTCCATTCATCCTTCGCGGCAAGCCACGCCTTGAGCGTCTCCTCGAAATCGGGCGTCGCAAATTGGAATAATCCCCCTGGCTTGAGGACGCGCCTCACCTCGTGAAAAAATTTCGGCTCGTCCAGAAACGACAAATGCTCCACCAGGGAGTCAGCCCGGACCTCGTCAACGGTGCCATCCGCGAACGGCAGATGAAAAATGTCGAGCTGGCGAACCTCGACACCCTCCGGAAAATTCTGTCCGGGATAGCGCTCTTTAAGTTCGGCGAGGGTGTCCATGTCGACATTGATGTAACCCGGCAGAGGGCGGCCTCCGCAACCCAGGTTAAGCCGGATCTCATCCGCCTTTTGGCCCGCCATCACGCCTTCCCCTTCTTCGCAGCCGCACCCTTCAACCACCGGAGCGTCTCGCTGATCTCTTTCTTGAGATTTCCACGGAAGACAAACCCGAGCTGCTTAAACCGCGCGTTCGACACATGGTACGAGAGCTGGTTCATGATCCGTGTATCAACATACTTGATTTGCAAATCCGGCACAAAATAGGAGATCATCTTGACGATATCGCCGACAGTCGTGTTGGTCGTGACAACGTTATAGATTTTTCCATCGTAGATTTTTTTCTTCATCAAAAAGACTACGGCCCGGACCGCGTCCTCGAGATCAAGATAGGGACGTTGCTGGTTGAGCGCGGTCCTCCAAACGGTGATCGGCTGGCCCATCACGGCCTGCCAGCAGAATTTATTGACGGCTGTGTGGAAACGCATCCCGGCCGCCGCCCCAAAAACGGTTCCAAACCGGCAAATGACGTGGCGCAGACCATGGGAACGCCCCAACTTCGAAAGCATCTGCTCGGCTTTCAGCTTTGATTCGGCATAGGGGCTCTGCGGCTTGAGATCCTCGAGCGCGCAATCTTCGTCGACGTTCTCGTTCTGGCTGCCATAAACGCTGGTCGTTGAGGGGAAAATCAGGGCGCTGCGCGATTCGAGGCACGCCATTGCCACCCGCTCGGTCCCGCCGAAATTCACCTCCTCCACCCGTTGCCGGAGGTCGAAGCTCGCCTCCGCATCGGTGACTGCCGCAAGATGAACCACCCAATCGGCCCCCTTCAATAGAGGGCCCAGGTCGGCCTTCAAAATGTCGGCCTCGATGAAACGGTAGCGTCCTTTCGGCGGCAGATGAAAAAGCGACGCGTAGCGCTGAGTCGAGAGATCGTCGACCATCACAATCTCCGCGCCTGGCAGAAGCCGCGGAAGCTCCCGGATCAACCGCGATCCAATGTGGCCAAGGGCGCCTGTGACAACGATTTTCATGACTTGAGCGCAGCGCCCTGCTTCGACTCGAGGACAGCCTTGATCCGCCGGAGACCTTCCTCAAAGTCCACCTGCGGCTTCCATCCGGTGAGGCTTTGAAGCCGCGCAGCGGAGAAGGTAACGTGGTCGATCTCGATCCGGCGGCGCTCCTCGGGCCATTCGATGTGTTTGACCCGGCCGCGGCCGAGTACACTCACGATCGATTCGGCGATTTGCCTGACTGAAAGGTGCTGGTCGCCCGTCGCAAAACATGTCTCGCCAATGAGCTTCGGCTCCCTGGCCGCCTTCCAAAGGATGTCGGTGGCGTCCTCGGCATAAAGGACATTGCGCATCTGGTCGCCCGAACCAAAAATCTTGATCTCCTCATTGCTCCACGCCAGATGGATAAAATAATTGATGAAGCCGAATTCCGGATAGCCCTTGCCGTAGGGCCCGTAAAGATTGGCAAAGCGCAGAACCACGGTCTTCAGGTCATGGAGCGTGTGGTAGATCCGGTAATATTTTTCGGCCACTCCCTTGTTGGCGGAATAAATCTCCAGCGGCCGCTCCCCATGCTCCTCGTCGACAATGCCTGTCGTGGCTTTCCCAATCACCGTGCTGCTGGAAGTAAAAACGATCACGGCCTTCGGATTGAGCAGGCGCACAGCTTCGAGCAATTTCAGGTTGCCGAGGCAGTTGATTTCGGCGTCGAGCAGGGGAAATTGGATCGACAGCGGGTGCGACGTTTGTGCCGCGCAATTGAAGATCACGTCCTGACCCTGAATCGCCTGTGCCAGCGCATGCTCGTCCCGCATGTCGGCGCGAATAAAATGGATCTGCTCCCAAACATCCTTCAGATTTTTCGTCGTGGCGTGGAGATGTGAATCGAGCGAATCCATTACGGTCACCTTCACATCGGGCTCGGTAAGGCTCCTGCGCACAAGGTTGGCCCCGAGAAAACCCGCCCCTCCGATGATCAAAACTTTCTTCATGCCAATGCCTTGAGGGTAAGGTCGATCCCCTCCGGGAGTGAAACGGACGGTTTCCATCCGGTTGTTCCGGAAAAAAGCGATGGGTCCGCCACGAAATTCCGGCTTTCGATCGGTGAGAGCTCAGCGGGCGGTTGGACGTGCTTCACCTCGACCTTCCTGCCGATTTGTTTCCCGGCACGCTCGCTCACCAGTTGGATTGCCTGCGCAATGGTGTATCCCTGCCCGCTGCCGATGATAAAATGATGAAGATTCGTCCGCTTGATATCGCGGCCCGCCCTCAGGAATGCCTCAATCACGTCATCGACATACACGTAGTCGCGCAAAAACTCTCCCGGGCCGTAAATCGTCAGCGCCTCGCCCGCCAGCGCCTTGCGCATCATCTGGTTGAGAATCCCCCGGTCGGAGCGGCTGCTTTTTGGACCCGGACCATAGACATTCGCAAGACGCAGGATAGCAGTCCGGATGGCGCCTTCGCGCGCGAAACATTTCAGGTAGTGCTCCACGATCAGTTTGTGCATGTCATAAACGGTCACGGGAAGATCGGGATGTGTCTCGTCGACCGGCAGGCGGCTCGGGATGCCGGCAACGGTTGCGGTGCTCGAAAAAAGCACGGTGGGCTGGCATCCCTTCTTGCGGCACGCCTCGATCAGATTCAGAACGGGAACCACGTTCGCCTCCAAGTCAGCCCGCGGGTCGCGCTCCGCGACCAGAACGCTTGTCTGCGCCGCGAAATGAAAAATGAAATTGACTTCCGGCAACACCTTCTCCCATGCAACACGCTCGCGCACATCTCCGGAAACGTTTGTCACACGCGCTTTCCCCTTGAACTCCGGGAACACCGACCCATCCCGGCCCATTCGAATGATTTCGCATTCAGTGTTTCCAAGACGCCGGACCAGGTTGGTCGCCAGATAACCCGCGCCCCCGGTGACGACAATTTTTTTGTTCCGGTAGGCGCCGCAAACGCTGTTGCTGTCGTTCGGCCGCTTATCGACAGGTTTCATGGGGGCGGGGATGGAAATGGAATCGACCTCAGGCATGCAAAAGATCCGGGTCAGCAAAATATACGGGCTTTGAAGCCCTTCTGCCAACCAATAATGCGCGACTCAACCTCCCGCGATGAAAAACCAGCTTTTCATTTCGCAGGGCGCCGGCGCCCATGGAATCACGGGGCGGTCGCCGACGATGAACTCGCGAACCAGGCGAAGCCCGGCATCCTCGATGGTCTTTAAAACCTCTTGCTGATTCAGCTGTTGATGAAGCATCTCGGTTCCGTACGCCTTCTGCACCGCGACATACGACGGCCCCTGTTCGACAACGGGAAGGCGATGGAGAAAAAAATAACCTCCGGTCGCGCGCGCAATCCGGCCAACCGTCTCCCGCCAGTCGCGGATGTACTGCAGCGAACCGTTGACCATGACCAGATCGTAGGTCCGGTCGAGGCACCCATCGTCCTCGTGCCATCGGACTTCCGGATTCAGCCGCCGGCCTTCCGCGGCCAGCGCCGGAACCTCCTTGACGTGGTAGTCGAGCGCCACGCCGGGCAGCAGAGCGCGGCCAAGCCGGTGGTAATGCCCGAGGCCTCCGCCCCAGTCCAGCACCGAAACCAAATCCTTCCGGTGCGCGGCCAGTGCCAGAACATAGGCGTATATCAAATGGATGTTGTGGAACGAGACGTTCCTGGTTTCGGAAAGGTCGCTGCTTTCGTGCGAAAAACCGAGCGGACCGGCGCCTTCCAGGTTCTTCAAGAAAAGCTCCCACTTCGCCTTCTCCTCGTCGATCACCCGGGCGGCGTTCCACCCCCGCTGGTCCGCAGAAAGCCTGGTTTCCCAGCCCTCGGGCGCGTACCTCAGCAGAGGACGAAGCCAGCGAGCGGCCCGCAAAGCGATCGGGGGCAGGAGCATCCGGATTACATCGTTGCACTTCATCGGCGCTACTTGATCGGCGGGCCCGAGGTCCAGTCGAAGTGCATTCCCGGGTCGTCGTAGGGAATGCGAAGCTCGTCGGCCGGATTATAGACGTGCGAGGTCACGTAGAATAGATTCACGGGCCCTTGCACGGTTTTGCAGCCGTGCGCCACGCCAGGCGGGATCTTCACCACGCGGGAGGGCTGCAGGTCGCCCATCAGAAAGTCCATCGTCTTCCTGTACGTCGGCGAGGAGGGCCTCATGTCGCAGAGCCCGACGCGCAAGATTCCGCCGCCGATGAACCACCAGTCGGTCTGGATCTTGTGCATGTGCCACGCCTTGATCACGCCGTCGAACATCAGCGACTGGCTCCACTGGCCAAAGCTGCCCTGGAAAAAGTCGTCCGTCGTTCGGATGATTTCACGAAAGAAACCGCGCTCGTCGGTGTGCGTCACCAGGTCTTTGAAAACCACCCCTTGGATGATGTTACTATCCGCCGTCTTAACCACGAAGTCAGGATTTTTACAAAAAGTCATCCGGAAGTAAACAGCCTTATTTCATGACGGACCCAGCCCTGACCGGGTTGCATGGTTCATCGTGCGTGCCTGATGATGGTGAGAGTTCTTTTTTCTTTCTCACCTGAGGTCCGTGTTATACGGTTCTTCTGAAAAAACATGGCTCGCAACACTTACGGTTTTTTTCCCACTCTCCAAAGAGTATTAAGAAATCCAGGCGTCTACATCACGTATGTGATCGGACGCTTCAAGCGGTCATGCCTTTACTATAAGTCACTGCTCTTAAACCAAAATCATATTGAGCCTTATTACAGGCAGACCCTTGAACTGATGTTGTCCGACAACAAGCTTGAAACAAGCAGGCTCTGGAATCGCCTGTCGTCGGATTTTAAAATGGAAATCATCGGCCGGGGGCTGGATGATTTCAAAAGCGGTTTTCTAAATGGAAATTACGCGAGCCGCAGGCCGGGGAGGCCGCTTGAGATCAGCGCCGCCTGGCAATATTATAATACGGTCAGGGCGAAAGACAGTCTTGGCATCCTTGATCGGCATCCTGAGCCGGGAATCGGAAAACCATGCACGGTCAACCTCAACGGCAGAGAGATCAGCTGGGACTATATTAAAGCCATCGATGAATTTTATAATATGATTGGAACATTTAACATTCAACTCACCGATGAGCTGATCATCTGCGAGATCGGCGGGGGATATGGAAGGCTGGCGCAACTCTTCCTCAGACTCATGCCCCGATGTCACTATGTTCTGGTTGATATTCCGACGTCGCTCATTTTGGCCTACTATTACTTATCCAAGGTTTTTCCAGACGACATCCAGGCGTACGAAACAACCCGAAGCGCGCCTGAGTACACGCGGGAAATCCTGACCGCCAAGCGTCTCACCTTCCTGCTCCCGCACCAGCTTCCCAGAGTCCAGAAGCGAGTGGTCGACCTGTTTATCAACATCGACAGCTTTCAAGAACTGACCCCGCCCATCGTCAAAGACTATTTTCGGCTGATTCAAGAGTTGGGGAAAAATTATCTCTATCTCAACAACAGCAATCAGCCGGCCAACAACTTCATTGATGACGAGGACTTCCGCCTGGCGGATTACCCGGCAAAAATCGGAATGAAAGTGATCAAGACCCAAACGAGCGTGCCTTATCTGAATATGATCGAGCAGTTCATCACGCTCAACCACCCTGCGCAAGGTGGTCAATGAGGCTCCGCACTCCAGTTCAGGCCGTCTCTCCTTGCCTTCCTTGTCGGCCGGAATCAAACATCCGGATCAGGTTGGTGATGCGCTGCCATTCCACCCGCTTCAATTCCGGGTAGATCGGCAGGGAAAGAACCTCGCGCGCGGCCCGCTCCGTCTCCGGAAGATTTGCATCACCCAAGCGTCGCCGGTACGCGGGCTGAAGATGAACGGGGATCGGATAATGGATGAGCGCAGACACACCGTTCTCGCTCAAATAAGCCTGCAGGGCGTCGCGTCTGTCTGAACGGACGACGAACTGGTGCCAGGCGTGCGTCACGCCATCCCGCACGGTGGGCAGAACCAGGCCGCATCCCGCCAGCGCTTTGGCATACTCCCCGGCGATGAGGGCCCGGGCCGAATTATCGGCGTCGAGATACCGAAGCTTTACGCGGAGGATCGCCGCCTGGATCTCGTCAAGGCGCGAGTTCCATCCTGAAATCTCGCTCTTGTAACGCTCCTTCCATCCATACTCCCGAAGCAACCTGACTTTGGATGCGATGGTGCCATCCCGTGTCACCACCATGCCGCCGTCACCGATCGCGCCCAGATTCTTGGTCGGATAAAAACTGAAACAACCCGCATCTCCGTGCACGCCGACGCGCTTGCCATCGCGAATCGCGCCATGCGCCTGTGCGCAATCCTCGATGACACGCAGGTCCCGTTTATGCGCGAATGCCATGATCGCGCCCATGTCCGCCGGAGTGCCATAGAGATGGACAGGGATGATCGCCCGGGTCCTCGGGGTGACTGCCGCCTCCAGCCTGGATGGATCCAGCGTGAAGCTTTCTGGATCGATGTCGACCAACACGGGCCGCGCGCCGGTCAGTTCGATGGCCGCAACCGTGGCCACCGCGGTATGTGATACGGTGATCACCTCATCGCGGGGACCAATGCCGCAAGCCGCCAGCGCCAAATGGAGCGCTTCGGTGCCACTGCCCACGCCGACCCCATGCAAGATGCCAAGGTAGGATGCGAACTCCTGTTCGAACGCGTTCACCTCGTTGCCGAGAATGTAATGGCCTGCCTCCAGCACTCTCGCAATGGCGGCGTCGATCTCCGCCTTCCGGGCCAGGTACTGCTCCTTGGGATTGGCTCCTAAAATCATAATCTAGAGAATCTCGACTCGCGGGACATACACAATCCAGCGCCCTCCGTTGGCCAGGAACTGGCGCTCCTTCTCCATGATTTCGGCCACGTGGTTCCATGCAAAGAGAAGCGCGAAGTTCGGATGATTGTTCTCGAAATCGGCGTAAGGCCGGACCGGGATGTGCATGCCGGGACTGAACTTGCCCTGCTTGATCGGCGTCGTATCGCCGATGAATTCCACCAGCTCGGGCGTAATGCCGCAGTAATTGATGACGGTCGTGCTTTTCGATGTGGCGCCATAGCCAGCGACGCGGCTGCCCTGTTTTTTGAGCTTGCCCAGAAGGTTCATCAGCTCGTCACGGGAGCGCTCGATGTTTTCACGCAGCCGATGATAAGTCGCCGGATCGTGAAGTCCAAGCGCGTTTTCCCGTTCGCGCAGAAGCTCGACGCTGCCGGCGATGTCATGCGCGCCCTTGCGGCCGACGGTGTAGCGCATCGATCCGCCGTGCACATCCTGCGGCATCACATCGATCACCTCCATGCCGTGCCGCTCGAAGAGGAAGGTGAGAGACCGCAGGGAAAAGTAAAAGGCATGCTCGTCGTAGATCTGATCATAGGAAGTCTTTTGGATGATGTCACCCAGGTACGGATCTTCGAAAATGAGGACGCCCTCGGGTTTCAGAAGTAATTTGATGCCGGCGACAACCGAATGGAGTGTCGAGATGTGGCACATGACGTTTGCGCCGAGAAAGACGTCGGCTGGTCCGTGCGCGCCGAGGATTTCCCGCGCGACATTCTCATCAAAAAATTGGCAGACCGTTTGGACCCCCTTCTTCCGCGCCGCCTCGGCCACATTGGCCGACGGCTCGACGCCGAGGTGACGGAAACCGGCGGCGGCAAAATGCCGGAGTGTGATACCGTCGTTACTGCCGATTTCGACAACAAAAGGGTCCTTGGATTTCATGTAGGAGTCTTTGACGCGCCCAGCTAATTCCTGGAAATGGGCGGCCATCCGCGTGGAAGTCGACGAGTAGAATGCGTAGTTCTCATGAAACATCTTCTGTGGTTCCGGCTGTTCGATCAGCTGGACCATCGTGCATTCAGGGCAAAAACCGGCGGCCAGCTCGAAGAAATACTCCTCCTGGAATTGGTCAGCCTGGAGAAAACCATTGGCAATCGGCATCCTGCCGAACGACACAAATGGCTCGATGAGCGAGTCGCAGATGAGGCACTTTTTCATACCACTGAAAGTTGTGCGGGCACGGGTCAGGTCAACTGCGCCTGACAATCTTGTTTCCAAGTACCAATACATCAATCCGGCTGTTTTGGAAACAGCGAATGGCGTCTTCGGGCGAGCAGACGATCGGCTCGCTGTCGTTGAACGAGGTGTTCAACACCATCGGAACCTGAGCGGCCTTTTCGAACTCGCGGATCAGGCGGTCAAAGGCCGGGTTCTGGTTCGCTCTCACCGTCTGAAGGCGCCCGGTGCCGTCGGTGTGAAGGACAGCCGGGATCTTGGCCGCCTTTTCGCTGCGTGCCTTGTAGACGAGGAGCATGAACGGCGACGGGTAGCTCTTCTCGAAATAGTCGCCCGTCTTTTCCTCGAGCACCGACGGCGCGAACGGCCTGAACGGTTCGCGGTGCTTCACGCGTTCATTGAGGATTTTTTTCATCTCAACCTTCCGCGGGTCGGCCAGGATGCTGCGGTTGCCGAGCGCCCGTGGACCGAACTCCATCCTGCCCTGAAACCAGCCGACGATCTTGCCGTCGGCCACGGCCCGGGCCGCATCGGCCTCCGGCGCCGCCGATGTCTCCGCACTCAACCCGGCAGTCTTCAAGGCCTGGTCGATTTGCGACTCGGAAAATTCGGGACCCCAGTTGGCGTGTTCCATGACAAAGGAGCGTTGCCCGCCACCCAGTTGGTGGTAAACATAGAATGCTGCTCCGAGGGCGGTTCCATCATCCGCCGCGGCCGGCTGAATGAAAATCTCCTGGAAGGGAGTTTCATCGAGGATGCGGCTATTGGCCACGCTGTTCAATGCGACGCCCCCCGCCAGGCAGATATTCCGGCTTGGGCACTTTTCCGCAAGGCCGCCGGCCAGGCGCAAAACCACCTCCTCGGTGCGGGCCTGTAGCGAGGCGGCAACATCGTAAAAGCGCTCGTCGAGCGGCGCACCCGGCCGGCGCGCGGGACCCAGCGCTTCCTCAAGTTTTCTGGAGAAAAGCCGGCCGACCGATGGTGAGCCCGAAATCCAATTCATCGCGATCCCCTGGGTATGGTGGACGAAAAACCGCAAGTTGAGCTCGAAGGACTGGTTCGGGGCATCAAAGACGACGTCGCGGAAGAAATCCAAGTATTTTGGCTTACCTAAAGCCGCCAGCGCCATCACCTTGCCCTCGTCGCCATAATTCGAAAAGCCGAGATACTGGGTAAGCGCATTATAGACCAGGCCCAGCGAGTGGGGAAAATGAACGCGCTGCAGCTCACGGATCCGGTTTCCAGCTCCTTCAGCCAGAAGCGTGCTGCTGTAATCACCGAAGCCATCCATGCTCAGGATGGCGGCCTCCGGGAAGGGCGATACGAAAAACGCGCTCGCCGCGTGGGCGAGATGGTGTTCGACATGAACGATCCTGGTCCGGGGCGCAAGGCCGAACTCCGGGAACATCTCGTTGAACTGGCCGCGGATGTTTTGAATCGAGCGGGTGGATGACAGGCGCTGGGCGAGGGCTGACGGGTTCATCCCCGCAAGCTTGAGCCCTTGCCACAACTTCCGGTGCCAGTTCCGGCACGGATTGCGCGAGACGGCGATGGTGTCGATGTCCGCGATGACCAGGTGCCCCACCGAAAGGCAATACCGGATCGCCTCCCTGGGGAAACCGGCGCAGTGTTTCTGCCGGTTGAAACGCTCTTCAGCTGCCGCAGCGATCAACTGCCCGCCTTCGACCAGCGCGGCGCTGGCATCTCCATGATAGGCGTTAATTCCCAAAATCCTCATGTCAACGTCAATCCTTACTGTTGAATGTTTGATGCTTGAAACCGTTTGATTCACCTTCGGACTTCTCACGCCAGAATAGCATATCCATATAAATGGGCGCGCGATGGGCTTCGTGAGCTGCATAAAGCACTTTGGAACGGTTAAATCCGAAGCGGGCGAGCAATTCGGTGATGGCGAACAAGTCCTCTTCGACGCTTCCCCGTTTGGTGTTCCCCGCCTCCAGCATAATGTAGTCGACCCCGGTTAAATAACGGCCAAAACCGTCCAATACACGAAGCTCGTTGCCTTCCGTATCAATCTTCAGGAGCACGGGCCTCTGCATGCTGTCCCATGGGAACTTGTGCTGCTCCACAAGCGTTTCAAAGCGCGCGACCGGCACGTCAACGATGCGGTACTGATCCGGTGACGGATTCGGCTCCTGGGGATGCAAACTCGCCCAGCCATCATCCTGTCTCGGGATGAAAAATGGGGAAACGCCGTCGCGATTCGACAGCGCCAAAGTGAACACTGTGCCAGTCGGCTTCAAATCCGGGTTGGGCTCAAAGGAGTAGACCAGGCTTGAATCGCGATACGCAAGCAGCAGCAGACGGCTCATCTGGCTGCGGTTTGCTCCCACATCGATAATGGTTCGAGGTTGCGGACGACCCTCCATTGTTTCGAGGAAATTCCACGCTGTCGTCATGCTATTCAAGCCGTCCAGAGATAGCACCCGAAGGCTCGCTCCGAATTTGCGGCACAAGGACCAGCCAGCCCAGGCATGGCACAATCCCCGGACCAGACCGTAAGGTCTGAGATGGAACCAGTGGAGTTTCATTCAAGTCTTATTCTGTTCGATGTTCCGCTTCATCGAGCCTGTCGTAGTATTTCAAGACTCTCAGCCGGTAAAACAAAGCCATTGTATCCCACCCAATATCGTACGCGGATTGCAAACCAATCCCGCCCAATTTGTAATGGAATTTCACCACGACAGGCGCCTCGGAAATCGCAAACCCGAAATGATGGGCAAGCATCAAAAGCTCCAGGTCATACGCAAAGGACTTCACCAGCATTTTCGGAAAGCACCTCTCGAGCACCTCCCTCCGGAACAGCTTGATGCCCGTCTGTGTGTCATGAATGGGAAGCCCAAACATGATCTTCACCAGAAAAAAGTACATGGCGCTCATGATCCGGCGCTCAAGGGGATAATCGTTGATCGATTCCCGGTGGCGCTTCGAGCCGATGACGACGTCGCAGTTTTCCCGCTCCATGGTCTGCCAGAGCACCGTCATTTGCTCGGGCGGCAGGTCGAGGTCGCTGTCGAGAAAAAAGACGTAATCTCCCGTCGCGATGCTGAAACCCGTTTTCAATGCGTGTCCCTTGCCGACATTTTTGACGAGTGACACGACCTTGAGCTCGGGAATCGAGCTCTTCGCCTTTTCGAGCTCCTGCAAAGTCTGATCCGTGCTGCCGTCGTCGATCACGATGATCTCAAACTCGCCGGCCAGCCGCACGACTTCGCAGACGCGGTGGACGTTTTCGACAATATGCCGGGCCTCGTTGTAGGCGGGCATCAGGACGCTCAGCTTTCTCGCGTGTTCCAGTCTCATGTCTTCAGGCGGTGGAGGTTGCCAAAGACCATGACCGACAACAGAAGCGTTCCGACCGTGCAGTGCGCGACGAGCACATCCGAGAGTTTGCCATGGTTCCACGCGATCATTGCCGGAAGCAGCAGCGAGATGACCAGGCAAAACAGAATGAGCCCGCCCTGCAGCCGGGCCACAAGGGCATTGAGACAGATGAAGGCCAGCGCCATGGGAATGATTGCCCAGAGAAACCATCGGATGAGGGTCAGGGTCTCGGGATCCGTTTTTCCCGCAAAAACCTTCAGGACAACACCGGCCAGGACGGTTCCCGCCGCGGCCATGGCCAACGCCAGTCCCAAGCTCAACGCGAGCGATTTCCGGGCAACAGACCGTTCGGCTTGTTCCCAGCCTACAAAGTGATCCACGACCTTGGGCAGGACAACCGACGCGATCGGCATCAGGAAAAATACCATGCTGTGGCCAAACAAGGCCGCCGAGGCAAACCGGTCCGCTGCGGCCGGCGGAAAAAAGTGCTGAACCAGGACGAAGTCGGAGTTCATCAAGACCGTGGCAATCACCATGGAAACCGCCGGCACCCAGATATCGCCCGCCTTCCAATGATGCGCTTCCTTTCCAGGATGATACGGCTGCTTGTGCAATTCATGGCGAATCAGATACCAGAGAGTCGCAAAAAAAAGAACCAGCCCTTGAAGGGAGGTCGCCCAAACGCCGGCTGATACTCCCCAACCAACCTTTAGGAGAAAATACCCGAGCAACAGGCGCAGTAAAGGCGTCAAGAGGGCCGCAAGCGCGATGAAGCCAAACGCCTGCATCCCTTGGAGAAAGACGCCGGCCATCGACAGCCCAAAGACAGCGATCAGCCCAAAAATGAACGATGAAACCGCGAACCCGTTGCTGGTGTTCAAAAAGATCTTCAGCGGTTCCATCTGAAAAAATAAAACGGCGCACGCGAGCGCGGCATAGACCAGCGAATAAAGAGTCATCATTTTGAAATAGTGCACCGCCAGGCCCAGCTGGCCGCGAGCCCTCAATTCGGCCAGTTTGCGGATCCAAATCGAACCAAGAACTGAAATGGGTATCGAGAAAAACCCCATCATGCTGAAGAGGGAATTCATGAGCGAAAAGTCGCCGGGCGGAAGTTCGTGCCGCATCACTGACTGGAAGACAAATTGAAAAACAACTGCCGCGTTCGAGCAGACAAACAACAGGACGCTGGCCTGCAGAAAAGACCGGGTCACCGGAACTTTGTCGCTCACTCCAGGCCCCCAAGATAGGTCTTGAATATCTCCGCCCCAACGGCGAGCTCGTCGATCTCGATATACTCATCCTTCGTATGCGCCTGACGGATCGAACCGGGCCCAAACGCGATTGCAGGAACACCAGCCTCCCCAAACACGCCACAGTCGGCAAACCAGGGTGCGGCTTCGAAAATGTCCCCCGTGCGACCATGCCCGCGGATCACGTCGGCGAGCCGGCGGATGTGCGGGTCGTTTTTCGGCGTCGAGAGGCCGGGCCTGCTTGAGATGATCTCGATCCCGAACCCCGGCAGGCTTCGAGCAAGCAGGCGGACCAAGTCCTTCGATTTCTCCGCCGGCAGGGTCCGGTGGTCGAGCTCGATCTCGCAGTGACCAGGAACAATGTTCACCTTCGATCCACCCCGGATGATGTTGACGCTGAAACTCGGCCGGCCAAGCTCCGTGTCCCGGTACCGCGCGTAGAGAGCCGGAAGCCGGCGCGTGATGAACTCCAGCGCCTTCTGCATTTTCAGGATGGCGTTGATTCCCAGCTCGGGTTTCGAGCCATGGACCGCTCTGCCCTCGCAGGAAATCCTCAGCCACACAGCGCCCTTGTGCTTGTAGACGATCTTCAATTCCGTCGGCTCTGTGGCAATCGCGAACTCGGGCCGAACCCCCTTCCTTCGAAAGTAGCCCGACTTCATCAAATGCATCGCACCCTCGTTGCCGGCCTCCTCACCCATGGCGCCGACAAAACAAAGATCGGTGGTCTCCGGCAATTTCTTGTGCCGCGCGAGGCTTCCAAGCGCGGTCAAAACCGCCGCCATCGTTCCCTTCGTGTCGCATGCGCCACGCCCCCAGACCCTGCCTTTGCGGATCTGCCCGCCAAAGGGCGGGATGGTCATGCCCAGGACACTGACCGTGTCAGTGTGGGATTCAACCATCACCGCACGCTCCGATCGCCGCCGGGCCTTGAAGCAGGCGATCACGTTGGGCCGGCCCTTCGCCACCTCATGCATCTCCACCTTCGCGCCCATGCGCAAGAGATGGCTCTTCAAAAAAAGGGCGATCCGGCGCTCACCGACGTACTGGGTCCCCGGATCCCCCGACGGATTGACGCTCGGTATCCGGACAAGCTTCTGAAGAAGTTGAGCGACCTCTGGAATTTTACTCATAAGAAGAATATCAGTGTTCGTCCCACTTCTTCCGCGCCAGGAACCAATCCGCAAATTTGCGAAGTCCATCCTGGATTTTGGTCTGCGGGCTGTATCCGAGAAGGGCGCGAGCCTTGGCGATGTCAGCGTAGGTGACGGGCACGTCGCCTGCCTGCTGCGGCAGTATTTCGACTTGCGCCTTCCGGCCCAGGATCTGCTCGAGCTGCGCAATCAGATATCTGAGCTCCACAGTCTCGCTTTCCCCAAGATTGAAAATGTCAAAAGGCTTGCTGTACTTCATCGCCGCGAGAACGCCATCGATCGTATCGTCGATGTAGGTGTAATCGCGGCGTGTGGTGCCGTCGCCATACTGGTGAACCGGCTCACCCCGCATGATCTGGCGCGCGAATTTGTGGATCGCCAGATCGGGTCGTTGGCGGGGCCCATACACGGTGAAGAACCTCAGACAGATGCACTCAATCCCATGGAGATGGCTGTAGTTGGAACAAAGTTGCTCGGCGGCCAGCTTCGTCGAGGCATAAGGTGAAATCGTCTTGCCGATCAGGTCATTTTCCGAAAAAGGGATTTTTTCATTCAATCCATAGACCGATGAGGAGGAGGCAAAGATGAATTTTTTTACGCCATGCTTGTGTGCCCATTCCAGAAGGTTGAGCGTCCCCATCACGTTGACGCGGACATAGAGCTCCGGCTGATGGATCGATTGCCGCACGCCTGCGCGCGCCGCCAGGTGAACGATCTGGTCGAAGGACCCTCCATCGAGTTTCGCTTCGAGCTGTTTCGCGTTGCAGATATCGAGCTTGTGGAGGCTGGGCGCGGGCGCTTGGTGCTTTCGGGCGGCCGCCTGGACCTGCTTCCAGTTTTCCCGCTTCACATCGGGCGAGTAAAAAGCGTTGAAATCGTCGACCACCACAATCTGGTCGCCTCTTGCGGCCAGCTTTTCGGCCAGATGCGATCCGATGAACCCCGCTCCTCCTGTGATCAGGACGCGCATCGCTTCGTTTAACACCAGCCCGCGCGAACCTGCAACGCCTTTCCCGTCTCGCAATCCTCAATGAGTCAATTTAACCAACAACAGGATGGTAATGGTCGATGGTTTTTGCCCTGCAAATAGTGGTTTTTCCTTGATTGGACACTTCCACCCTCCCAAAATGTCCCATTATGTCGATTTGCGCGTGTCTCGAGAACCAAAACGCTCTAAGAAACTCTTCTCCATGTATTTAAAGCAGCTTCAGATGATCGGTTTTAAGTCTTTTCCGGAAAAGACCCAGCTCGACTTTCTTTCGGGAGTGACGGCCATCGTTGGGCCCAATGGATGCGGAAAATCCAACGTTTGCGACGCAATCCGCTGGGTCCTCGGCGAGCAATCCGCCAAGGCGCTGCGCGGCGGAGAAATGGCCGATGTCATTTTCAACGGCGCTGACAACCGCAAGCCCCTCGGCATGGCGGAGGTGAGCCTCACCTTCTCGGGGTGCAAGGACACTCTTAAAACAGGCGCGCTGGCCGATTTGGATGTCAATTTTGATGAAGTGACCGTCACCAGGCGCGTGTTCCGCGATGGCCACAGCGACTATCTGATCAACAAGACGCCGTGCCGTCTCAAGGATGTCCACAACCTCTTCATGGACACGGGCATCGGCCGGTCCTCCTACTCGGTCATGGAACAGGGGAAGATCGACCTGATTCTCTCCTCCCGTCCGGAGGATCGACGCTCGATCTTCGAAGAGGCCGCCGGGATCACCAAATACAAGTCTCAGAAGAAGGAGACGCTCCGCAAACTTGAATACACGGAAGCCAACCTCCTTCGCGTCGGCGATATTCTCCAAGAAGTGAAGCGCCAGATAAACTCGCTCCATCGCCAGGCCAACAAGGCCCGGCGATACCAGGAAATGATGCAGGAACTCTCGCGCCTCGACACGAGCCTGGCGCGCCACGATTACGATCAGCTCACCGCGGAGATCCGGCGCCTCGAAAATGAGCAGAAAACCCTCGGATCGAGGATCGAGGATGCCCGTCTCAAAATCAACGCGGCGGAAGGCAGCATCCACGAACAGCGTTCGCTTCTCGAAGGGGTTGAAAGCGGAATCCAGACCGCCATCCGTGACCAAAGCGACGTCCAGGGCCAGATCGATCGTGACCAGGACCGGATCGTCGTCCACCTCGAGCGGATCCGCGAGGCCGAAGCCACCATCCGTGAGGCCGAGAAGGAAACAGCCGGCATTCGCGAGGAGCACCACCGCTCGGCATCCGAGCTCAATACGTTGTTGGATCATCTTCGCACAGCCAACGAGACACTGGCCCGCGCGCAGGCCGGGCTCGACGCCGCACAAGCCGAAATGGCGGAGGCTGAGCGCGCCCATCGCTCCCAGACCGACCAGCGCACCGAGCTTCAGGGCCGCCGCCTCGACTGCGATTCGAACCTGGCAAATCTCCGCAGCCAGCTTGCCTCGATCGAGAAACAAAAGAAGCAGGCAGGCGACCGGCGCAAGGAACTGGAGCAAGATCAGATCCGCTGGTCGCACAAGCAGGAGGAGCAGAAGCACAGGATGGATTCCATGCAGGGGGAGATTCTCTCCTTTCAGAACACCTTTTCACAAAACAAGGACACCGTGCAAGGCACCGAGGAAAATCTTCGCAAGGCCCGCCACGAAGTCCAGCAGTTCCAGGCCGACCTGGTCGATAAGCAGAAATTGCTTGCCGAGAAATCATCCCGCCTCGAAGTCCTTCGCCAGCTCGAAGCCGCCTATGAAGGCTACTCGGAAGGCGCCCAGGCAGTCATTCGCCAACTCTCCGAACGGGGCGTGCATGGACCCGATGAGCTCGCTCGCATGGTGGGAACGCTGGCATCGCTGATCGATGTAGACCCGAAATTTGCGCTCGCGATCGAAGCCGCCATCGGCACCGCACTCGAGGTGATCATCGTACGCCGCAACGAGGACGCGCTCGAGCTTCTGCGGCAACTGCGGCAGGAAAATCTCGGGCGGGCATCGTTCGCCCTCCCCTTTAGCTTGCCGATGCCCCAGCAGTATGATCTTCCCCTGGGTGGTCTCATTTTCGCCTCGCAGGCAGTCAAGTCGGCGCCGGAAGTCGAGGCTCTCACGTGCCATTTGCTTGGCGACGTCGTGATCGTCGAAACCCTCGAGAAGGCGCTTCAGCTCCGTGCCCGCCATCCATCGTTCGCGTTCGTGACGCTCGATGGCGAAATCGTCAGCGAGGTGGGTATCGTCACCGGCGGCTCCCATACCGCGGCATCCTTCAACCTTCTCGAGCGCCGCAACGAGATCCATGCGCTTGGGCAGGAAGTCCGGCACTTGGAGGATGCTGTCTCCGATCTAAGCCGCATGAAGGGCGAGTGGGAGGCGAAGCTGAACCTTTACGAGAGAGCGCTCGACACCAAACGGGACGAGGCGCGCTCCAGCGAGGTCATGCTCGCCGAGAAGGGGGGCGAGTTGAAGCGGCTTCAAAACGAATTGGGCGAGATTGCCAGCCGGATCGAGCTGGTTTCGCGTGAGATCGCCGGCCTGGACCAACAGGCCGAACACGACCAGGCGTCGAGCGAACAGCTCTTGCGGGAAATCGACGCGCAGGCGGCAAACCGGGAAAAACTGGGCGCGGAATCGAAAGATCTCGACCGGCGGATCGCCGAGCATGAGCGTCTCCTGGAAACCAAGCGCCTGAAGGCGGGCGACACACGCGTCGAATTCGGCAAGAAACAGGAGTTCCTGGCGGGTCTCGAGAATCAACGGTCGACCCTTGAACAGCAGGTTGCCAGGCTCGAGCAGAACCTTGGCAACCGGCTCTCCCAGGTCAAGGAACTGCGCGCCAAGATGGTCCAATGGAGCGGCGAGATTGCGGCATGCAACGAACGGATCGGCGCCAGGGAAAAATCGCGCGACGCCTTTGAGCAAAAACGCGCCAGCCTGAACGTGGACAAGCAGAAGGTCGCCGTGAAGATCGAGGAGCAGGAACGGGCTGTCGAGGACCTGCGCCAAAAGCTCGAAAGTCTCCAGAACGAGGGCCACCAGATCGACCTGCGGATTTCCAGGCAGCGCATCGAGTGCGACAATCTTGTCCAGAGAATCTTCTCACATTACCACATCGACCTGAGAACCACACCGCCGGGTGTCGAGCAGGCGGCAACGGAGGCGGAGCCCAACTGGGAGGAGATCCAGGCGCGCGTCGTCGAGCTTCGCTCCAAGCTGGACGCCGCCGGCCCGGTCAATCTGGAAGCGGTCAAGGAATACGACGAGCTTCAGGAGCGCCACCGGTTCATCAACAAGGAGTTCGAGGACCTGACCCAGGCCAAAAACAATCTCCATGAAATCATCACGCGGATCAATAAGACGACGCGCGAGCTTTTCTCGGATACCTTCGAAAAGGTCCGCCAAAATTTTCAAGTGGTCTTCTCCGAACTCTTCGGCGGCGGCAAAGCCAATCTGCTCCTGCTCGACGAAACCGACCCGCTCGAGTGCGGCATTGAGATCGTCGCCAAGCCGCCAGGCAAACAGTTCACCAACATCTCCCTTCTCTCCGGCGGCGAAAAGACGATGACCGCCGTTGCGCTTCTCTTCGCCGTCTACATGGTGAAACCCAGTCCCTTCTGCGTTTTGGACGAGATGGATGCTTCGCTCGATGAATCCAACATCGGCCGATTCATCAAAATGCTCCAGCGGTTCATGCACCAATCACAATTTTTATTAATCACGCACAATAAGAAAACCATCGCGATCGCCGATGTCATCTATGGCGTGACGATGGAAGAGCCCGGGGTCTCCAAGCCGATCAGCGTCAAATTCACGAGCGACGAGGAGCATCAGCGGCGGCAGGCGGCCAGGCCGGGGGTTGAAGATGCCGGCGAAACGGTCG
>JAHFSZ010000039.1:14499-21715 GCA_023265515.1 Verrucomicrobiota bacterium | reverse complement strand
CGGCTGAAGAACCACCGGCAGACGGCGGAGGCCATTCGGAATATGACCGTGCGCGGCGCGGGAACGATCGGGGCGACAGGCGCGTATGGGTTAGCGCAAGCCGCGATGGAAGCATCGGGTCAATCCATGCCCGCCTTCATGCGATCCATCGGCAAGGCGTTCGCGCTTTTGCACGAAACGCGGCCAACGGCAGCCGATCTTTTTCATGGGCTCAACAGGGTTTGGACCCGGATGGCTGCAGCGATCCTATCAGCTCCCAGCGAGGCAAAAACTCCGATGTTGATGGCCAAGACGGCGCTTGAGGAAGCCAGGCTTGTCGCCGACGAATACGCGGACCGCGGCAAGCGAATCGCATGCGTCGGCCTGAAGTTGATCCGCGACGGCTCGCGCGTGCTGACGCATTGCAACGCCGGGTGGCTTGCGCTGGTGGAATGGGGCAGCGCGCCGGCCCCCATTTATCTTGCGCACCGCAAGGGCCGGAAGGTCTTTGTCTGGGTGGATGAAACGCGGCCCCGGAACCAGGGTTCGAACCTGACAAGCTGGGAATTCATGCAGGAGGGCGTGCCTCACAAGATCATCGCCGACAATGCGGGCGGCCTGTTGATGCAAAGAGGCCAAGTGGATCTTTGCATCGTTGGGGCGGACCGGATCGCCGCCAACGGCGACGTGGCCAACAAGATTGGAACCTACCAAAAGGCGGTGCTCGCGCGAGAAAATGGAATTCCATTCTATGTCGCGGCGCCAAGCTCGACGATCGACCTGAAGTGCAAGAGTGGCCGGCAGATCCCGATCGAGGAGCGGTCCGAAGATGAGATGCATTTCATCTGGGGATGCAACGGCCGCAAAATCCAGAAGATCCGCGTTTCACCCAAGGGCTCCAGCGCGGCCAACCCCGCCTTCGATGTGACACCGGCCAAGTACATCACGGGGATCATTACCGAGCGGGGCATCTTTAAACCAAACCAGATTCGCAGAGCTTTCGACCGGACGCGGAGACACGGTGACGGGGGGAAGCGGTGATTCTCCTGCATGCTTTTCTCCGCGTCGCCGCGTCGCCCCTTCCCCGCGTCCTGCCAACCCTTTTCGAGCGGAGCAATCATGTCTGAAATTTACACCGGGACAAAATTTAAAACGATTTTTGCGAGTAGAACTCCGCCCCATTGCCCGCAAATTAATGAGTTGATAAAATGGTGCCGGCGGTTCGCTGAGCTGGGTCTGGCGCCGGGAGGCGCCGGTAATATGAGCTTCCGAAGCCGTAATGGTTTCATCGTCAGCCGGACCGCCGGACATCTCGGTCTGCTGAAAGCGGATGAATTCACGGAAGTTTTGAAAACCGACCTGGCGCAACGGGAGCTGACGGTGGCCGGAGCGCATGAACCCTCAAGCGAGAGCATGATGCATGCGGCAATTTACGAGACGCGGCCGGAAGTCGGTGCGGTCTTCCATGGGCACCACGACAAGATCCTGAGTCAGGGCGAAAGGCTCGGCCTGCCAGTTACCGCGCACGAGCAGCCGTATGGAACTGCCGAAATCGTCCGGGAAATCCTGCAGATCCTCGGTCCAAACCATTTCTTTCTGATCCGCAGCCACGGGTTTGTGTCGCTGGGAAAAAGCATGGATGAAGCAGGCCAGCATACTGAAGCGGTTCTCACGAAACTTCTCTCCACTCCGGAAAGATAATTACTTCTGATCCGGCCGGCGGGAGAATTGGGTGCGGGGCTTCTGAACCTTGTGCACCAGGCTACGGTAAAATTGAAGCAAGGGCTTCTTGAGATTTCCGGCCCGCGCGTATTCCCAGAATCCGGAGTCGTCCCGCCGGGCACCGGCAATGATGACAGGGGGCGGCTGGGCGATCGTCAGGATGGAGTTGGTGCCGCCGAACTCGTTGATCGTGGATTCCATCGCCCGTGGGTCGCTCTGCCAGACACCGTCGACGACAAAACGGTATTCGTATCTTCCGGGCGGCAGGACCATCTCGATTTTCCAATGGCCGTGCTTGTCATTTTTCAGCAGCGTCTTGGCCGGGTCCCAGTGATTAAAAGTACCCGCGAGAAAGACGGCTTTCGCATCGGGAGCATGAAATGTAAACTCATGCCAAATCTTGGGTATCATGAGAGGATCTCCTTCCGGTGGGTTCCGCTTTTGTGGGCTCATCCGAGCCAGGCGGGTCCACCGGTGAAGTCGTCGCTGAAGATTTCATTCTTCGAAGAAAGGATGCGGGATTATTTTGGAAAATTTCCATGCACTCAAGGCTGCAAAACTTCGCCATTTCGCCTTGATGAAGCACCTGCGCGAACCCCTGCCCTCCGTTCAGCGGGGCGAAACAGACCAGGCATTCTTCCTGGCCCGCACGATTTTCGCGATTTGATCTGCCCGATCCCATGATTTCCTCAACGATGACAGGTTCGTGTCGCGGAGCAAATCTAATTTTATGACTCGATGGGCCAATGATCCAGAAAAAAAGCGCCGCAGCTAAAACTCAAGCTGCATGCGGCCTGTCAGGGTGTTTTCGTCCACGACGCTTTCGCCATTGAAAACGACCGGGCCCGCGAAGCTGGCATTCTGGTAATCGAGCTTCAGAACCATATTCTTATTGAAGTACCAGTTGAATCCGACTGTGAAGGTGTTGACGCACGTCGTGCCCGTGGCAAATCCCTGTCGCACCAGTTGCGGATCAGCCTCAAAAACGTCGTAGCGCGTCGCGAGCTCGAAAGCCCCCCACCCGTCTTTTGCCGGGTTGAAGTCCGCTTTCGGCTTGACCGGTTTGTTCCGCGGCTTGTCCTCGCCTGTCAAGAGCCAGCTGGCTGAGACCGTCCATCCCTCAATGTTGAAATCGGCCTGGGTCGATCCCAAATGCAAATCATTCAGCCTCCCATGATGCGCGCCGCCGCGCACGGACGCCGGGCCGGCAAACCATTCGATTTCGGCGCTGGCGCGCTCCTTGTCGCCCTGGGGATCGACCCCGCCCGCAAAGGTGAGAAACGGTGTCTGGGCCCCTGTCTGGAACGAGCTGTTACGCAGGTCATCCTCCATCTTGCTGACCGAGCCCGAAAATGAAATATAGAGGTCCTGAAGCAGCTCCTCGTTGGAGGTGCGGAAGGGCACAAACGTCAGTTGGGCGGAAATTTCCTTTTCGTCATTCGTGTCGCTCCGGTCTTTTCCGCGGCCATTGAAGGCGCCGACGCCATATTCGACGTGCTCGTCAAAGAGCTTGCCGTAAATCATCGCGCCGATGTCCTCGATCTGAACCATGTTGGCGACCCAGGTCGAGCGCTCGTCGAAGTCCAGATAAAGGTCGGAGTTCACCCCTTCGAGCGAGTAGGGTTCTTTGAACTGGCCGACGCGCACGCGCATCCATGGCAGGTGCTGGCTCTCGATCCAGGCGAAGTGGAGACCGGCGGTCCCGCGGTCCCAACGCGGCATGAGCATGTAACCCCATTTTTCGCCGAGCACCCCGGTCGCGTAAAGGCGGGCCCTCCGGATCTGAAAGGTGTCATCGCCGGGGCTGCCGCCCAGGAAATAGCGATCGTCGATTTGCAGAATGGCGCCCATTTTGAGCTTGTCATGGGGCCCAACGAACCAAAAACCCTCATCGTAGATGTTCTCAAGCTGCGGCGGCTTGGCTTTTTTTTCGCCAAGAATGGAATCGAGGAGTGCCCCGGCCGGTTTCGGCTTCGAAGCCGCCGCCTCCGCGTTGCCTCCCGTTGCCGCAGGCGGAGGCGCGGGCTCGGGTTGGGGCTTTTGCTGCTGTTCCCGTACGACCTTCTCGAGCTTCCCGAGCCTGTCCGTCAGACCGCCGATGATTTTTTTCAGCTCCAGGATTTCGTCCTGTGGAGAAAGGTTTTGGGCCGGCGCCGGATCGGGAGCATTCGCGACGGGAACCTGCGCATGTCCGGACGCGCCGACCATCAGGAAGCCGGCGGCGATCAAAACATGTCGAATTTGGAAAGCATGTTTCATCATGGGCAGATGTTGCAGAAAATGCCTCCGCGCAGACTACACATCCATCGCCTGTTGCCAAACCAAATTTGCCCCGGCAGCTCCGGATTCCAGCGTTGTCCTATTTTGACCCCCGCGTCCGGCGCGAAGCATCTGGCCGGCCAACAAGGTCGGCAGGAATGCCAGATGAGGACAACGCCGTTCGAAGGATTGTCTTTTTCTCGCGATCGGGTAGGGTGGATCACGTGGAGAAAGAAACCGCCAGGAACCTGCTCCAGAAGCTCTCGCGATCCAGGATCTACCAGGACTACGAGCAGGCTTATGGCAAGGCGACCTCACTGCCGCTGACGCTCCGGCCGCCCGACATATTGAATGCCGCGCTGCACGGCAAAAAAAATGAACATCCATTTTGCAGCCTCATGGCTGAGACCAGCCGCACTTGCGCCGCATGCCTGGAAACCCAGCAAAAAGTTGGGGATGCGGCCCGCGAAGGCGCCGCCACCATCATCTGTTTCGCAGGCCTGTGCGACACAGCCGTTCCGATCCGGATTGGAAACGAACTGATCGGTTTCCTGCAAACCGGCCAGATCGCGCTCAAGAAACCGACGCGCGCGAAATTCAACAGGATCGCCAGCCAGCTGGTCGACTGGGGGATCAAGGCCGATCTGAAAAAATTGGAGGAATCCTACTTTCACACGAGAGTTCTCGCCAAAAAACAATACGAAGCCATGGTCCATCTGCTGGAAGTTTTCGCCGACCATCTTTCGATTATTGCCAACCAGCTGGCGGTCCAGGAGGAAAACACGGAGTCCCCGATGATTCGGAAGGCGAAGGAATTCATCCAAAGCCACAAGGCCGATGACTTGTCGCTTTCGGACGTGGCGAAGGCGGTCAACTCGAGCACCTTTTACTTTTGCAAGATGTTCAAGAAGGTGACGGGTCTTCACTTCACCGACTACCTCTCGCGGATCCGGATCGAGAAAGCGAAAAACCTCCTGCTTAACCCACACCTGCGCGTGAGCGAGATCGCGTTCCAGGTCGGCTTCCAATCCCTCACCCACTTCAACCGTGTCTTCCGCAAGATCGTCGGCCAGTCGCCCACGGCCTACCGTCAGGCGCTTCCAGACCGGGTGAGTTAGGCCGCTCCGTGCCAGCCAAAAAATGCCAAACTCCTGGCAATCGGCGGTGAGCGCCTGTTGCCCAAACGCGCTATCTTTAAAAGCCGAAGGGAGGGAACCATGATCTGCCCGTTCAAAAACCCGTCCGAAATCCGGGACCCCCGGCTGCGTGAAGCCACCAAACAGATTCTGGCGTGCGCCGCCTGCCCGACCGGAAATTTCTGTGACTGGTGTGAGTGCCTCAAATGCCCCTTCTTTCCGGATCAGTTGCGCCGGCAACTCCTGGCGATCGAAATGAAGATGGTGAAAACGCATCCAAGGGCACTCGCGGAGCCGTGACCCATCATGGCAAGAAAAGTGAAACACTGGACAATCGATGGGTAGTAGAAAGCCCGATTTCTGATCAAAATCGCTTCAGGCGAAAGAAAGGAGCAGAATGCAATGCCCTTACCGAAATATGGCGAAAGAGTCCGGCTGCGACCTGGTCGATGATCTCTACGGGATTTCAGGCGTGATCGCGCGCGAGTTCTGCGACCATCGCAACTGCCAGGAATGCCCGATTTTCCAGGAAGCTCTCCAGGAAAATCTGAGAGATTGGTCGAAAGAGAGCGACAAATGCCGGAAACGGCTCGCAACAGTTCCGGACGAAAAATTCGCCTCCCCCGTCGCAGGTTTCTGGAAGCTCGCGCTGGAGAACCGGCATCATGAAGCGTGAGAAACCCCAGTCCGGCGTCGTCGTCCTGCTCAGCCAGAGCAGGGTGGTGTTGCTCACATCTGATATATGCCGCAGGGAAGCCGCCCGCCTGATCCAACATGAGAAAAAGCGGCACCGTCCTCTAAAATTCTTCCCAATCAGCGCAGCTCAGGCGGCCGCGGCCATCCAGAGGATCAACCAGAGCGGCCTCGTTTTTCGGCTGCTCGAAGAGAAAATCATCACGCCCGGCGAGGCACAATGCGTCATGGATAGGACAAGCCATCGCGGCTGGGTCCAGAACGTCTACTTTCATCCCACTGCGCCGGACAGCTCTGCGCGGCTTCAATTCAGCTGATCCCGAGGGCGGAAATTCGCTGTTGCCTGCAAGCGACCGTCTGCTAAAATTTTCTCATGCTCACCTCCAAAAAGATCATCGATGCCATCAACCAGCAGATTGGAAATGAATTTGGAGCCTCGCTTCAATATGCCGCCATCGCCGCCCATTTCGCAGCCGAGTCTCTTCCCCAGCTGGCCCGGCACTTTTACAAGCAGTCCGATGAAGAGCGCGATCATGCGATGAAATTCATCATCTACGTGGTTGATACCGGCGGGCGCGTGGAAATCCCGGCCATCAAGGCGCCGCAGGCCCGGTTCAAGTTCGCCGAGGATGCTGTCAAACTCTCCCTGAAAAACGAGTTCGAAGTCACCAAGCAGATCAATGCTCTCATGGACCTTGCCCTGAATGAAAATGACCATATCACCGCGAATTTTTTGCAGTGGTTCCTCAAGGAGCAGCTTGAAGAAGTTTCCTCAATGCAGGAACTGCTTAAGATCGTGCAACGCGCCGGCGAGGGTGGACTGCTGAACGTCGAACAATATCTGGCCAGCCCGGGCACCAGTCCCATGCTGCATGCGCCTGAGGGAGAGAAAAAATAATGACGGGCACCGGCAACAGCGTCAACATCAAGCGCGAGGTCGAAGTGGTTCGCATCCCGAGCGGCGAAAGGATCACGCTGCCCACCGGCACGCCTGTCATCGTCACGCAGTCACTCGGCGGCTCATACACGCTTCTGGTTCCCTCGCAGGCGGGACTCTACCGCCTCGACGGCAAGGATGGTGATGCGATCGGCAAGGAAAACACCTCGTCAGACGTTTCGAAGAAGGCGGTTTCGGGTTCTGCTGATGAACATCAGATCTGGGAGCAGCTCAAAACCTGCTACGACCCTGAAATCCCTGTCAATATCGTCGATCTCGGACTGATTTACAGCCTTGAGCTCAAACCGCATTCCTCCGGTGGCAGTTCGGTTGATGTGAAGATGACGCTGACCGCCCATGGCTGTGGCATGGGCCCGACCATTGCAGCCGATGCGCGGCAGAAAATTCTGGGTGTGCCCGGCGTGAAAGAAGCCAACGTTGAAGTCGTCTGGGATCCGCCCTGGACGCCGGAACTGATTTCTCCAGAGGG
>JAHFSZ010000039.1:8259-14399 GCA_023265515.1 Verrucomicrobiota bacterium | reverse complement strand
CGGCGATTTTTACCTGGCTCTCGGGCGTCTTGAAGGAAACTGCGACCAGGAACGTCACGATCGTGCCGAAC
Source organism: Verrucomicrobiota bacterium (assembly GCA_023265515.1). Lineage (GTDB taxonomy): Bacteria > Verrucomicrobiota > Verrucomicrobiia > JABWAM01 > JAHFSZ01 > JAHFSZ01. The sequence goes on along the minus strand of JAHFSZ010000039.1, from coordinate 14,328 downwards.
ATGATCCGCCACGGGAACTCGATCACGGGAAGCCATTCGGGCTGTGGGTAATTCGGCAGACCTGCGAGTGTCAGAACCTGGTTCGGCAGGCCGCTCAGAATGGCAACAACGATGAAACCGGCGATCATGGCAATGATGTTACCGCGCTCGCTGCCCCGGCGACGGGTCAACATGCCCACGAGAAAAACGCCCAACAGCGAGCCGTACGTGTAGCCGAAAATCCCGAGCACAATCGGAATGATCCGCGACTTGAGGATGATCACCGCCCACGCCGTGAGCGAGCCGATGATGATCAGGACGATCGAGAAGACCACCGTGCTCCAGCGCGTCGAGCGGATCAGCGAGCGCTCGTCGGCGCCGGGGTTCATGTAGGGCACGTACCAGTCCTTGGTGAAACTGGTTGCGAGCGCGTTGAGCGCCGTGCTGAGCGAGCCCATTGCGGTCGCGAAAATTCCCGCCACCAGCAGGCCTTTGATGCCGGACGGCAGTTCATGCAGAATGTAATAGGCAAAAACGTAGGCGTTCTTTGCCGGCAGATTGGGATCGGCGTGCGTCTGGTAGAATGCCCAAAGCAGGATGCCGATGAGAAGAAAACCGAAGACAATGGGCAGGTCCGCCAGGCCCGAAAGCACCAATGCGAGCCTGCTGCGCACGTGGTCCTTGGCCGTGAGCATGCGTTGAACCATGTCCTGGTCGGTGCCGTGGGTCGCCATCGTCACGAAGGTTGATGCAAGGAAGGCGGTCCATAGTGTGTACTCACTCTCCAGAATTCCCTTCACATTTTTCCAGGCACTTTCGCCATGGACGATGCCCGTGTCCCAGAACGTGAAATCCTTCGGCGCAGTCAGCAGCCGGTGGACGCCTCCCCAGCCGCCCGGTATTTGATGAAGCAGCGACCAGATCGCAAAGCCAAGGCCGCCGAACATGATGGAGGCCTGGATCACATCGGTCCAGACCACCGCCTTGATCCCACCCAGCGTCGTATAAACCGCCGTAATCGCCGTCAGAGCCGTCAGTGCAATGACATAGATGAGCAGTTCCTGCGCCGGCGCCGGCTTTGTGCCGGTCACCATCTCGAAGGCGAGGACCAGGACCACCGCCGCCACATAGAGCCGCGTGCCGCTTGCGAGCGCCCGGGTGATCAAAAAGACCGCCGATGCGCCGTTCTTGGTTGCGACACCGAAACGGACGGTGAGAAACTCGTAGATCGAAACGACGCGGTAGTCGTAGTACGGTTTGATGAAGACGTAGCTGACCAGCACGCGCGCGAGGATCGTACCGATGGCAAGCTGTGCATAAGTAAAATTCTTCAGGGCATAGCCTTCGCCGGGAGCCCCCAAAAACGTCGCCGCGCTGACCTCCGCGGCCAGAATGGAGGCCAGGACCGCCCACCAGGGGATCTGCCGGTCGCCCAGCGCGAAGCCGTCCATCGATTTTTCATTCCGCCCCTTGTAAAGCCCGATGCTGACGACGATCACGAAGTAAAGGGCGACCATCAGATAATCCAGGGGGCTGATCACAGTGTCATTCAAACCACGGCCCGCCGCCCAGGGCAAGCGCTTCGAGCGCGAAGGGACGGATTGAAGATTTCAAAGCCGCGAAATCGAGAAGCGAATGGGCACCCGCACGGTCAGCCCGTTCCCCCAATGGGGCGGCGGCCGGTCAAACGGGCCCGCGTTTTCGACGGAGCGGCGGCCTGCGGCAAGCAACCGATCGCTGCTGCAGCTCGAGACAACCTCGATCGCCGTGATTTGACCGGCGCGGTCGATCGTCACGCTGAAAACCATCTCGCCTTCGTCACCGGCGCGCCACGCCAGCGATGGATATTTTTTGTTGTTTTCAATCCGGCTCCTGATGTGGGCGAGATACGCATCGATCTCGCCCGGAGCTCCTTCCTCGCTGGCCAAACCCGACTGGCCGGGAGGGTTTGCCAGAGACGCTTGTGAGGGCGGCTGGGCCGTCCGCCTCATCCCCTCCCGAACATAGTCCCCGGCCTCCTGCAGCGTCTCGGCCTCCGCAATGCGCTGGACATGAAAAACAGGTTGCGCCCCTTTTTCCAAAACAGGAGGACACTCGCTGGCGCGGGAAGTGTTTTGGATGACGGGCGGCGCGGCGGTCATCGACGATGCGGCAGGCACGGGGTTGCCGACCACCATCAGCAGGCTCATCCGGTGCGCGGGCACTTGCCCGGTCCGGAGAGAGGGATCGAGATCCAGCCCTCCCCACCAGGCGACCGTCGTGACGATCACCGCATGGATGCCGATCGAAATCCAAAAATAAGGGAAAAGCCGGGTCATTTCAACAAATCCTCTTTTGGATCAATCACAGGCGACATTTCCAGTAAATCACAGAACCAGAACCCTCCAGGCAAGGCCGGCCGCGGCGCGGAATCCTGCGAAAGAGGGCAGTTCTGATTCAACTCAACTTCGATCGGCTTGAAGATCTTCGCGCCGGTCTTGAACGGAATCGGACGCCGAAAAATCGGCCCCTCGAAGGCGAAGGAATGGAATTCCCCGTTTTCGCCGCAAGGATCGACCCCGGACGGAAGTGACCGGACAAAATCCCGGTCGATCACCCTGCCGACCATCTCCTTGCCCAGGAAAGCGGCGTTCACACAGCAGGTGATGCTTTTAAATCCGAGCGCGATGAACTCCTCGACCAGTTCGCGAGTGTCGATCTTCCACAGGGGAAATAAGCCGCGCATTCCGATCCTGGCCAGATTCTGCTCACGCCAGGCCCTGAGATCTTCGAGGAAAATGTCCCCGAAGACCGCTTGCTCCACACCGAAAGCCTTGTATTTCAAAAGGACCGCCTCCATCTTTTTTTCGTACTCCGCATTCGAGCTTTGCTTGCTCACGGTCATTTTTTCGAGCGGAATTCCCAGGGACTCCGCCTGCAGGTCAAGCAGGCTTTCCCGCACGCCGTGCATCGACACGCGCCCATAATGCCCGTTGATTGTGGTCAGCAGGCAGGCCACCTCGTAGCGCCCGGATTCCAGGAGCTTGTGCAGGCAGAGGGCGGAGTCCTTTCCCCCACTCCACGCAAAGATGATCTTTTCCATTTTCACCCGGTCAATATTTGAATTCCACCCCTCCGGCATATGTCCGCCCCAGGCCTGGGAAAAAGGCCGTCTGCTGGTCCCGGTAGCCGAGCATATTCTCGCACCGCGCGAAAATCTTCATCCAGGGGGTGGTCTGGTAGCTCGCGTACAAATCCAGCCGGTTGAAGGCGCTCAGCTTCTGGGTGTTTGCGGCGTCATCGAACGCCTCCCCGTTGAAGTTCCACACCAGCGAAGACTCCACGCCTTCCATGGGAAGCCACGTCACGCCCACGGAAGCCGTTTCGCGAGGAATGCGGGCCAGGTCGTTTCCGCTGAAGCGCACATCCTTGCTCGTGGTTGCTGTCAGGGTGGCGGAGGCGCGAATCTGAAGCTCCTTCAACGCCTTCCACTTGATAGAGTTTTCAATACCTTCAGTTCTGGCTTCCGAAATGTTCTGGAGAACGAAGGCGGAGTCGGCCGCGATGAGGTTCACAATATTGTTATAGAAATAAGTCGAGTCGAATTCCAGGGCTCCGCCTAGCAACGGCTGGGTCACGCCGACGTCATAACCCTCCGTCGTCTCCGGGACCAGATTTGGATTGGCCCCCGAAAAAGGCCCGAACAGCGGCTGAAGCTCCGAAATCGTGGGCGCGCGGAACGCGGTCCCGAATGACATGTGAAGCCGGGTTTCCGTTTCAGGACATTTAAAAACCTGGCTTGCCCGGTAGGTCCACGCATCATGAAACTGGTCGTTGTCATCGAAGCGCGCCGAAAGCGTCATTCCCCACCATTCGGCCAGGCGCACACTATCGGAAACATAGACGGAATCGGTGTCCCGGTCGAACGCGGCGATGCCGCTCGACTCCGATGTTGTCGCCCGCTCGAATCGCCCTTGGACGCCGGCAACCAGGGTGTTCCATTCCGCCGGTCGGAACGTGTTCTGCCAGTCGAGTTGCCAGCTTTCCGAATGGTCGGCGAATACGTCCGGCGGTGTTTCGAAGCGCTGGCCGACGCCGATGTAACCCAGAGTCAGCTTGCTTTCCCACTCCTCGAACGCCGCGAGCGTGAACGAGGGTGAAATCAGACGCATCCGGCGGATCAGCCGGTCGTCCGGGTCGTTCGCGCCAAATCCCTGGATTCCATTCGGCGCTCCCACGGTGAAGTCCGTCCAACGGCCGACCACGTCGAACCGCGCGGTTTCCGAAACATCGAAACCCAGGTGCATGGCCCCGGCATCCTGACGGAAGTTGTTGTTGGTCCGCTTGTTGTCGCTGTCCGCACGTGCGCCTTCGATATTCCAGTCAAAGTACTCTTCCTTTCCGCTGGAGAACACCCGTTCGCGCCGCGTGTCGAAATTTCCCGCCTCGAAGCTGGCTCCGCCGGTCGGATCGCCCTGACCTCTCGGCGTGGTGAACGATACCACGCCGGCTTCCGCCTCGGAACCATAAAGAGAGCTCTGCGGGCCTCGCAACAGCTCGATGTTGCCCATGAGAAGCGGCGGCAGATCAGGGAAGTTGGCGATGCCGTCGATTGGCCGGTTGAGTCGAAGCCCATCCACCTCGACCAGCGTGCGGCTGAAGGGAAGCCCCCGGATGGAAACCTGCGAGACACCGCCCAGCGCACCGCTCCCGTTGTTCACGGTGACCCCCGGCTCGCCGCGAAGTGGCTCAATGGTCTGGAAGGGCCGTTCCAGGCGAAGGATTCCCTCCGGCACGACCGAGATGCTCGAGCCCGATTTCCAGGACTCCTCCCCGAACTTGGTGGCCGACACCACGATTTCACTGACCTCCAATTTCCCATTTCTGATTTCTGATTTCTGATTTCTGATTTCGACTGAGGATTGGTCGACCATGTTGGTTTGCTGGGCATGCGCGAGCGAAGCGAAAAAAAACGAACTGACGAAGCTGATGTGAGCAAGACGGGCGATCATGGCTGATTCTCCTTTCGATAGTGAGAGATCAGCGGGCCGTCGGACTTTGTCAAAAAGTGACAAGAGTAAGAGTGCTTACGGATCTCTCAACCTTGTTTTTATGCGAACAAGTTTTCCCCACATTTTTCCAAAAGTGCGGGGGTTGAGAGCATCACAGCCGATATTCTGACTCCAGGCATCGAACCTTATTCCAGCCTTCACCTTTCCCCATGGAGAGATTGGCATCTTGGAACTCGTAACCCGTTACAGAGGCGCTAACCGTTCCCGATTTTCACGGGATTCCCTGCGCTGGGATGCTGATCCAAAGAACGAACAACGAACGTGATTTGAAACCCTTCCCGTTCCAAAGACAAGAATTTTCAGGGCGGTTTCTAAAAAAAACGCGGACAGCCGGTTCATAACGGAGTGACATTTTTCGGCCGCGCCGTGAGCAGCGTCAAAAGAGCCTGAGTGCAAGCGCAAGTCGCTGGCTTTGTTTGTCTTATCCATCATAATGCCTGCCCCGGGCCGCCGGGTGCGCAGTGCGCAATGCTTTCAGGTTTGCCTGGGCTGAGCCGTTGCATTAAAACGAAAAGCGTTTCATGCTCACCCCTATGATTCAACACGGACTGAAGCAGAGCCCGGGTTTGACAGCCGTTTTCGCGGTGCTGCTCCTCCTGCTTTCGGCCATCAGTGCGTTCCCACTGACGCTCCAAAAGCAACCCGTCCCCGAAACCCCCTACGACCCCTACCTCGGTCCTTTCCGCCAGGTTGCGGCCGCTCCTCCCGGCCATCGGGAATTCACCATGGACGCCATGGAAAAATGGACGCGCCGAGCCTACCGGTTTGGCTACGAGCACACCGGCGACTACGAGTGGAAGACCCCGGAGGAGGTCGAGCGAACCTTCACCGGCGACTGCAAGGACAAGGCACTCTGGCTTTATTCAAAACTGAAAGCGGCAGGAGCCGCGGTCATCGAGCTGGTGATCGGCAAGCGGCGCCTGGCTGACGCGGACCTCCACGCCTGGGTCGTCGCCTCTCATCAAGGCCGGACTTACCTGCTCGATCCCGCGTCCCGGAGTTCGGCGTGGGAAGTATCCGAGTTCGAATGGGATGAGTA
>JAHFSZ010000039.1:0-8159 GCA_023265515.1 Verrucomicrobiota bacterium | reverse complement strand
CCGCGTTGATCAAGACCTTGATGCGAGCCGACCTGGTCGTCGGCTTCAACGTCATCCACTTCGATTACGACGTCCTGAGCGCCTACGGAATGTTCGATCCCCAGCAACTTCGCACGCTCGACATCCTGGACGACGTCACCAACACCCTCGGCCACCGGCTCAAGCTCGATACGATCGCCAAGGCCACCATCGGCGCGACCAAGACCGCGGATGGATTGGACGCTATCCGCTGGTGGCGGTCCGGAACACCCGAGGACATTTTAAAAATCGCCGAGTACTGCTGTTACGATGTGAAAGTGACCAAGCTGGTCCACGAATTCGGCGTCGAGAACAAGCAGATCTTGTACACGGACAAGTTTGGCCAAAAAAGAGCGTGTAAGGTCAACTGGCAGTAGAGAATTTTATATCTCACGCAGAGGCGCAAAGAGCATCACCATAAAAAAGAATGAATGTCCCCTGCATCATCTGCACGATAGCGGTCCTGCTTTTTTCCGGATGCGCGCACACGGTGGAGTACGATCTGACGGAGCAGGACCGCGCGTTCGCCCGGAAGATCAACAAAGTGGTGGAGGTGAAACACTTCACGGACAAGACCCCGCGCCGTTCGGAGGCCGTGGTCAAAATCGACGGCGAGCGCTGGCGAACCAACCCGGCGCGCGGGTACACCGACGCGAACCTTTCGTATTCGGTCTCCTCGATGGTCGCCAGGCACCTGGATCACAGCGGCCTGTTTCGCGACGTCGTTTACAAGGGCGGATTCGAAGAAGCCGACACCCTGCCCACCGGCGCGCCGCTGGTTCTGACCGGGACGATCACGGAATATTCGATTTTGGGGCGCGTCAACCGCGGCGCTGAGCTCAAGGAAACCGTCGCCGGATTTTTCGGGTGGATGGGCCGGGCCGCCGGCGCCGTCGCCAACCTGGGCGAGGAAACCGAGCTACGGGTGAAAATCACCCTGAAGGACGTCCAACTGAAGGAGGTCCGGACCGGCCGCGTTCTCTGGAAGGACACCATCAGCCTTTACCGCAAATATGCGGAAGCCGACTACGAAACCGCCGGCGCGAGGGCCGTCTACGACAATGCCGACGACTGCCTGAGGGATGCCGTCAATGAGCTGATCCGGAGGATGGCGCGGAAACTCGAACATCCGCCTGCCCATTCGACGGCCCGGAGGAAACGATGATGACGCGCCGGCTTGAACGAATCCGTTTTTGAAGATTCTGCGGCCCAATCACTTCCGACGCCAGTGCCCAAGCCGCCGCGTTTTGAAGTGGGGCGCGCTGTCCAAAATCTTTTTCCGCGTGTCTCGCTCTTTTGACATGCGGAAGTTCCCTTTCGACTTGAAGGCGCTGCGCGCCAGCATTAGTTTAACATCATGAAAAAATTCATTCTTTCCGTGTCGGTATTGACACTGATTCTTGGCTTCGCCTTCCATGCGAAAGCGGATCATAACGATCCGGATTCCAACAAATGGAAAATCGCCTCCGTGCGATGGATCCAGGACAATTGCGATAAAGACTCCAAGGACGTGGATGCCAAGCACGTCGTGCTGATCGGCAAAGTCACCGACCAAATCGACGAGGACACTTATATGCTCAACGACGGTACGGGGAGCATCGTCCTCGACGTGGATGAGGGTATCGAACTGCCCGTGGGCAAGCGGGTTGTCGTGCGGGGCGAAATCGACGAGGCGTTCTGGGATATCGGCAAGCTCGAAGTGAATGTGAAAAGTTGGCGCAAAGAGTGACTTTTCCCGTAATTCAAAAGTCCCCCGCGTGTAAAAACCGGGGGATTTTTTTATTCAACAACGCGCATTTGAACGGAATCAATGGGAAAACCCTTCGAGAGTATATGTGAAATGCTGACCACCCACTCATCCTTCTGGATCATGGCATTCTTCTTCAAAACCTTGATCGCTTCGGCGACGGTTTTTTCGGGATCATCCTGGAACTGAAGCTCGAAGGGGTGGACGCCCCAGAGCAACTGCATTTGGCGGACCACCTTCGGATTGTCGCAGAACGCGAAGATCGCGGAGTAGCGCGGGCGAAGCCATGAAACGAGCTTGGGCATCTGGCCATAGCGGGTGAAGACGATCAAGGCTCTGGCGCGCAGGTCGTTGGCCATGATCACCGCCGAGTGGGCAAGTTTCTCGCGCGGGTTTGCGACAGCCGCCTTCTCGGCGTAATTGGCGCCGCCGCTGCGTTCGATGCGGCGCGCGATCCGGTCGAGGACATCGACAGCCTGCAGGGGGTACTTGCCGATGGATGTTTCGCCCGACAACATCACGGCATCGGCCTGCTCGTAAACGGCGTTGGCCGCGTCAGTGACCTCGGCCCGCGTCGGGATCGGTTTTTCGATCATGGATTCGAGGATATGGGTGGCGACGATGACCGTGGTCCCAGTATAGAGACATCGCTTGACGATCCGCCGCTGGATAATCGGCAGCTCCTCCAGATGGCATTCGATGCCCAGGTCGCCCCGCGCGATCATGAGGGCATCGGCCGCCTCCATCAGCTCGTCGAAATTGGCAACGGCTTCCTGATCCTCGATCTTGGCGATGATCCGGATATCCGAGCCGTGCTCCTTGAGAAATTTTCGGACCTCGGCGATATCCCTGGCCTCGCGTACAAAGGAAAGGGCGATCCACTCGAGGTCGTTTTGGATGGCCCATTCTATGTCCTCGAGGTCCTTGGAGGTGATGGAAGGAAGGTTCACGTGAACACCGGGAAGGTTGATGTGGCGGTGGGATCCAAGAACCCCCTCGGTCAGGACCCGGCACCGGATTTTTCGGGGATGCTTTTCGAGGACCTCCATTCGAATCACGCCGTTGTCGACCAGCACGGTGTCTCCCACCCGGACGTCGTTCACAAAATCATAATTGACGTCGACCGATGGAAATTCCTGCTCCTTCTCTCCGTGGACCGTGAAGACCAAGGTCCCGCCCGGTTTCAGCTCCAACGGCTTTTCCAGAGAGCCCGTCCGAATGGAAGGACCCTGGGTGTCCATCATCACGGCAACCGGGCGACCGGCGGCGGCGGCGAAATGGCGGATTCTTTTCACCGCCTCCGAGGCCCAGCCGTGCTGTGCGTGGGTGAAATTGAGGCGCGCAATATCGATTTTCTCAACCAACCCCTTGAGAACTTCGTCGGATTCGGTCGCGGGGCCGAGGGTTGTAATGATTTTTGTGCGCCGGGCCGGATGACTGTGTGCTTGTGAATTCACGGGATATCAGTATGTTGGCTGACGCCTTTTGCCGTGGCTTTTGATTCGCCTTTAGAATGGTTTTCGCCCGCTCACAAGTTAGTTGAAGCATGTCTCCCATGACAAGAAGCAAAACGATTCGTGCCGCGACTGTCATTTGTCTTTGCCTTCTCTCGGCCTCGACCGGACATGCCTATCCGAAAAGTGCGCCCTGGAGCGAACTGGAGCGTTACCAGGAAACCATCACACGGAAGGAATTCGAGCACCTTTTGACTCGCTTCTACAATCCGAGCAAAGTGATCTACCGATACCTCGACATCAACGACCAGCGCGTGATCATCTACAACGACCGGGGCAACTCGAAAATCGACTTTACCCTGCGGTTCGCGCCGAACGAGGCGTCGAAGAAACCTGCGTCGTTCACCTACAAAACCGTTTCGGACCTGAACGCGCTGAGAAACCCTCCGAACAAGCCTCTCCAGGGCGTCAAGATCGCCCTCGATCCCGGGCATATCGGCGGGAAATGGGCCAGCATGGAGGAGCGCCAGATCAGCTGGGCCAGCTATCCGCTCATCCGCGAGGGGGATGCCAATTTGATCGTCTCCAAGAAGGTGAAACCGAGGCTCGAGGAGCTCGGGGCAACCGTGATGCTGACGCACGAGATTTCCGAGCCGCTCACCCCGACACGCCCCGAGGACTACATGGCCGAGGCGCGGGCCGAAGGAAGAAGCGGCGGGGCGCTTCGCAGACAAGCAGAAATGTACTTTTATCGACGCGAGGAGATCTACCAGCGTGGGCAGCTCTTGAAAAACAAATTCCGGCCCGACTTCAACCTCAGCATCCACTTCAATGCCACCGAACTCAGCGGAGGGGGAACAATCACGCACGACAATCGGCACGCATTCTTCATCAATGCCGCCTTCGGCCCCGACGAAGTCGACCGTGAGATGTGGCGCTACTTCCTGTTCTCCAAGCTGCTTGAAAGATCGATTCCGATGGAGGCGGCGATGGGTGACTCTCTGACGGAGGAGATCCTCAAAGTGGCGCCGCTGCGGGCCAACGCCTATGCGTGGACCAAATACACCTGCCCGATCAATGACAATCCCTACAACAACGGCCGCAACCTGGCCATGACTCGCGAGTTTCCAGGGCCGACGGTCCTCTGCGAGCTCTTTTACATGAACAACCCATGGACCGCGGCGCGCATGACCGCCGGGGATTATGCCGGGACGAAATACATCGAAGGCGCCGGGGGAACTTACCGCAGCATCTATGAAGACTATGCTGATGCGGTGGTCAACGCCGTCCGCCGCCTCTTCACGCAATGGACGGTTGAGGGATACCCCAAGCCGCCGCCGACCGTTGTCACCAAATCCTGGGAGGCCGGGCCCGATGCGCTGACTACGGTCGCCGCAAGCGCTTCGGCACGACATGCGGCCACCCACTCCACGAATGAAGTCGCCCACCTGCTTCCGGTGAAAAAGAGATAGGCCACCGCCTCACCGCGCAAAATTCACTGTTGCATCGATTTTTGAAATCCTTCAATGCTTGGCGCGAATGATCCGCTTTCGTGCCATGATGCTCGCGATCCTTCTTCTGGCAGGCGCCGCGACGACCGCCTGGTGCCAGTCCCGGAACGCCGAGGAACAGCCGCTGCAGGATGAAAAAATTTTCCAGCAGCTGCTGGCCGATTACCACCTGCTGGCACGGCTGCTGATCCAGCAGAATCGTTCGTTGGAGGGAATCCCGATCCTGAAGACCGTGTACGAACTTTCTTTCCGGCCCAGCCCCCTGGCTCTTGAATTGTGTGATGTGCTGGAGAAGGCGGGCCTTCCGGCGGAAACCATCGAGATCCTGCGCGAGCAGATGAATCGTGAGCCGCTCAACGAGGAATGGAGCACGCGCCTCATCGCGGCATGCGAGCGTTCCAACAGATGGGAGGAAGCCGTCCAGCGGCGCCTCGATCGGCGCAAAAAACATCCCGGCGATCTGCAAAACCTGGCGGGCCTGGCCGAGGCCTACCGCAGGCTCGGCAAAGAGAAGGAGGCGGTCGAGCTGGTCGACAAGATTGCGATCACCGCCCGCGACAAACTCTTTATTTTCGAAAAACCTCCTTCCGCCGCGCCTGATCCCCACCAGGAGAAGATCGATGCCGATGGTTTCATCGCGCTCAGGCTCCAGCGGCAGCTCGACCTGCAGGACGACTTCGAGCAGTATGCGGCGGCCTTCGTGTTGCGCCAAAGGAAGGCCGAGCCCCTCGATGCCGTCCTTCAATGGCTCCGTGAAAAGCCGCCGGCGGCGTACCTGAAAAGCGTGTTTCCAGACCAGCTGGCTGTCGGCCTCTGGCTGGAAGGCCGGCTGCCTGAAGCCGCGGCGACCCTCGAGAAAAAGTTTCCCGCCAGGCAGTACCCGGGCGCCGACCGCCTTCTATTCCGTTACTACACGCACCATGAGAAGCCCGAAAAAATCCAGGCAAGATTCGGCAAGGAGTTGCCGGATTATCTCAGGGACGAGAAGAACCCGGGACCGGCGGGGCCCGCCCGGGATCCTGCGGCTGGACCCAATCAACCGTCCGCAGAACCGGCGAAGGAAAATCCGGACGGCGACGTCGGGGAAGCCGAGGACACCAACGCACCATGACCCGTTCTGGAAAAAGCCTTTGTCTTTTCGCCGCGATTGCGGTCTGCGCCGTCATTCCTGTTTGTGCGCAGAAGGGAGCTCCCAAAAAGACGGCAAGCCAGAAGGCCGATCCGATCCTGCCTGTCATTGCACGCGCGGAAAAAGCCGCGGCGGAGGGAAAGCCTGAGGACGCCCGGAAGGCGTACGAAGAAGCCTTCAAACTCGATGTTTACCACCGGCACGACGCAGCCAACGTCGGCCTGGCCACGTTCCTTCTCGAGGACCGGCTCAAACAGGGCGAGCATTACGACCTGACGAAGGAACAGCTGGTCCAGCGGTTCGAGGAAGTTCCCTACCTCGCACAGGGTTACTGCCAATTTCATCTCGGCGATGCGGACGGCGCCAGGCGCGCCTGGCACAACATCATCGAGTGGCGCGGCTCGGACGAACTCGTCCAATACCTGCATGAATTGAAACTCGACGTCGAGGTTAGCGGGCTCAAGTCTGAAATGGGGATCGACTCGGGCACCGGCATCGGCGCCCGCAAGACGCTCGAGGAAAAATACAAACAGGAAAACAAGTGGGAAGGCGCGTTCCAGCTTGCACGCAAACAACTCCTGGAAATTCCGGTCGGCAGCAAGGCGGAGTTGGGGACGGAATCCGAAAAGCTGACGCAAACGTGCATCGATTATTTCTCGAAGCAGGCCGATCCGAAGGCGGGACTGCGGCGGATGGCAGGCGAACTCTTCCAGCAAACCGAGGACCATCAGCGCATCCTGCGGCAGATCGTCAATACAAAACAGGTCGCGAGGACTTCACTGGTCCGGGTCCACCCACCCGCTGAAGCCGAGGCGATTCTTAAACAGCGGACCGAGTTGCTGTCCGTTCTCTCCAGCTACCTTGAAACCCTTGCGGGAAATCCGAACGCGCCGGTCGCCGCCGGCGCCATCGAGGCCGAGCCTCCTGAAAATCCTCCCGCGGGCGCGCCCGAAACAAAGCCCGTCGCGCCGTAAAACAACATTACTGTTTAGGCAGATTCTTGAGGAAACGCTCGATTCGCCGGACCGCCTCCTCCAGGTCGCTCATCGCGGTGGCATAGGAACAACGAACAAAGCCCTCGCCGCCAGCGCCAAACGCACTTCCCGGAACGACGGCAACCTTCTGCTCCTCGAGCAGCTTCATCGCGAAGTCGAACGAGTTCAAGCCGGTGCCCCGGATCGACGGGAACGCGTAGAACGCGCCTCTGGGAAGGTGGCAGGGAAAACCCAGGTCTTTGAGCGCGCTGACGAAAAAATTCCGCCGCATCCGGTACTGCTCCTTCATTTCGGCCACGGCTGCATCGCCGTTGACCAGCGCCTCGATCGCCGCCTCCTGGCTGAGCGTCGGGGCGCAGAGCATGGAATACTGGTGAACCTTCATCATGGCTTCAATGAGCGGCGCCGGGCCGCAGCAGAAGCCGAGACGAAACCCGGTCATCGCCCAAGCCTTCGAAAACCCGTGAAAGAGCAGAGTACGTTTTTTCATCCCAGGAAACGACGCGATCGATTTGTGCTGACCCTCATAAGTGAGCTCCGCATAAATCTCATCACTCAAAATCAACAGATCCGACTTCATCGCCACCTCGGCGATCTCCTCGAGCTGCTTTTCGGAGATCGTGGCACCCGTCGGGTTGGTTGGAAAATTCAGGATCAGCGCTTTGGTTCTGGAGCTGATTTTCGCTTCGACGTCGCTTCCGGTGGGGACGAACTGGTTCTGCGCCGTCGTGGACACCGCGACGGGCCTTCCATGTGCCAGAAGCGTCCCGGGATGATAGGAGACGTAGCACGGCTCGTGATAGATCACCTCGTCGCCGGGATTGAGAATGGCGCGAAGGGCGATATCCATGCCCTCGGATACGCCAACCGTCACGATGATCTCCGTCTCCGGATCGTACTCCACTGCGAAATGCTTGCGGACATACCTCACGATTTCCCGCCGCAGGCGCAGAAGGCCGAGGTTCGCCGTATAGCCCGTCCGCCCCTTCTCGAGTGCAAAAATCGCCGCCTCGCGGATATGCCATGGCGTCACAAACTCCGGCTCGCCAATGCCCAGGGAAATCACATCGGGCATTTTTTGAACCACGTCAAAAAAATCCCGAATACCCGATCGGGGGATGTCCCTTACGTGGGCAGCAATTTTTTCCTTAAGAGACATGGATCGAGGTCGCGACGAGAACTGCCGCGAGATCAGGGTGCCACCTTCAAACGATCAACTTCTTCTTCCTCCGCCATCAGAAAACCCTGCGTCTTGTAGGTCTTTAAAATGAAGTGCGTCGCCGTCGACTGGACGTTCTCCAGCGT
>JAHFSZ010000038.1 GCA_023265515.1 Verrucomicrobiota bacterium | reverse complement strand
TGAAGAAATACGAGGAGGAATTGACGTGGCTGTTGTCGGAGGAGGCGGGAAAGCCCGTCGATCTGGCGCTGGGTGAGGTGAGGCGTGCGCAAATGACGTTCACGTTTGCGGCGGCTGAGCTGACCCGCTTTGGTGGCGAGTGGATTCCGGTCGACCAGGAACCTCGCGCAGAAAACTACCGGTGTGTTGTCGAACGGTTCCCCATCGGGCCGATTGCCGCGATTGCACCCTACAACTGGCCGATCAATCTGGTCTGCCACAAGCTCGCCCCCGCGCTGGCCGTTGGATCGGCTGTCGTGGTCAAGGCGCCGACACAGACGCCGCTTTCCACTTTCCGGCTCGGTGAGATAATTCTCGAGGCCGAACCTCCCGAAGGGTCCGTTTCAATATTTTACGCGCCACACCGGATCGCTGAAAAGATCGTGACCGATGAGCGGATTCAAATGCTTTCCTTTACCGGATCGCCCGAGGTGGGATGGGAACTGAAGAAAAAATGCGGAAAGAAAAAAATTCTTTTGGAACTGGGCAGCAACTCGGCCGCCGTGGTCCACGAGGATGCCGATTTGGAGTGGGCCGCCGCCCGGGTTGTCCTGGGCGGCTTCGGTTACGCGGGGCAGGTCTGCATCAAGGTCCAGCGGGTTTACGCCCATCAAAAAATTTACGAAAAATTCCGGGCGCTCCTCGTCGAGAAAACCCGCGGCTGCCCCACAGGCAATCCGATGAAAAAAGGAATCATTTGCGGGCCGGTGATCGACGCCGGAAACGCCGACAGAATCATGGCCTGGATTTCCGAGGCCAAGGCGCAGGGCGCGAAGATCCTCGGCGGTGGCACGCGCCGCGGCAACCTCATCCAGCCGACGCTTCTGGAAAACGTGAAGCCTTCCATGAAAGTCTCCTGCCAGGAGCTGTTCGGTCCTGTGGTCACTCTCGAGCCGTACCGGACTTGGCCGGAGGCCTTAAAAAAAGTAAACCGTTCCCGCTACGGCCTCCAGGCGGGCATCTTCACCCAGGACGCGAATCGGATCCGCGAGGCGTTCGACACGCTGGAGGTCGGCGGTGTGATTGTGAACGACTTTCCCACCATGCGCGTTGATAACTTCCCTTATGGTGGAGTGAAGGATTCGGGGCTCGGCCGCGAGGGCGTCAGGTATACGATGGAAGAGATGACCGAGCCGAGAGTACTTGTCACGAGGTATCCCGGGGCCTAGGCGGATCTGCGGCTCTCAGGCCCCAGAATTTGCTGTATTTTTGTGAAGCGCCCGCCATAATCTTCCGCCAGTCGCCGAGCAACGCTTCGTCCGCAACTTCAACACGACAAAGGAGGAACAAATGCCAATGGCACCTGTCAAGGATTGGGTCACATCAAATGTCTGGTCGCCCCTGCAGCCATTCTGGGATCAAATCAGCGCGTTTCTTCCCAGACTGCTCGGCGCCATCATCGCCCTGCTGGTGGGGTGGTTTCTCGCGCGTGTCATTTCACGGCTCATCGTCAAGTTCTTCAAGATCCTCAAGATCGACTTCTGGGCGGACAAGCTGCGCGTGGATGCCTTCCTCTCGGAAGGCGGCATCAGGCTCAAATCGATGGAACTGCTCGAGAAAGCCATCTACTGGCTGCTGATGTTCTGCGTCTTTCTCATGGCGCTGAACATCCTGAATGTCCAGGGAGCGGCGGAACTGTTCAACAAGTTCGTTCAGTTCATCCCGAGCGTGATCATCGCGATCGCGGTCCTGGTGATCGGCGGTTTTGTCGCCCGCGTGGCTCAAAGCGCCCTGCTCGCTTACCTGAGGAACATTGGAGCGAAGAACTCCGAAACGGCGGCGAAGGTCGCCCAGTATGCGATCATCGTCTTCACGGTGTTGATCGTTCTCGATCAGCTGAAGGTCGCCAGCCTGGTGATCCAGCTGGTCGGCTATGCCTTCGGCGCGGTGTGCCTGGCATTCGGCCTGGCATTCGGCCTGGGCGGAAAGGATTGGGCCGCCAGCATGATCCAAAAGTGGAATCAAAGACGCTAGGAGCCGGCTGTTTGGCTTTTCTTTCAAGGGGCGGGGACAAAATCCCCGCCTCTTTTTTTGGAGGCGAATCCGCCAAAAACGGTCTGGACTTAGGGAATAGGAACATTAAATTGCTCGCCCTTTCTTCCTCAGCGGGCAAGGATTGGGCGCCACCGCAAGGTGGCGAAAGTGGAGCTGTAGCTCAATTGGTTAGAGCACCGCCCTGTCACGGCGGGGGTTGCGGGTTCGAGCCCCGTCAGCTCCGCCACTGCATTTGTTCATCGCCCCGGCCATCGGAAGCCTCCAACGGCAAAAATCCAGTTGAAAAAACAGCCTGATGGCCTAGGCTTCAAACATGCCGGATGCCGTGCCACCACCACCGCCTGGTCCGCCGCCGCTTCCCGCGGCACGCCAGCAGCCGCTGATCATCCAGACGCGGTCGCGCGCGACCGGCTGGATCATCACCTGTGTCTTGCTGGTGATGATGCTCGGCCTGAGCCTCTTCTTCAACCTGCTCGGCCTGATCCCGAAGAAGAAAAAGGCGCGGATGGATACCATCTTTCAGGAGCTGATTTTCGCCGGCGAAACGGCTTCCTCCAATAAAATTGCCGTCATCGATGTCGACGGGGTGATCAGCAAGTACGCGGAGGGCTACACGGGGCGCGACGGCATGGTGGGCGACATCAAGCAGCAGCTCAAGCTCGCCGTCGAGGACGAAGAGGTCAAGGCGATCATCGTTCGGATCGACTCGCCCGGCGGCGAGGTGCTGGCAAGCGATGAACTCTACAACGCCCTGCTCAAGGCGAAGATCGACAAGCCAAACAAGCCGATCATCGTGAGCATGGGCTCGCTGGCCGCTTCGGGCGGCTACTATGTCGCGGTGGCCGGGGATTGGATCATCGCCGACGACCTGACGATCACCGGAAGCATCGGCGTGATCATGGAGACGGTCAACTACAAGGGCCTCATGGAGAAAATCGGACTGCAGTCGTATACATTCAAGTCCGGCAAATTCAAGGACCTGATGAACGGCTCGCGCGAGCCGACGCCCGAGGAAATGGCGCTCGTCCAGGACCTGATCATGGAAACCTACAACAAATTTGTTGGAATCGTGGCCACGCGGCGCAAGATGGACGTGGAAACTCTGAAACACGGCCTGGCCGACGGCCGCATCCTCTCCGGCACCCAGGCCAAGGTCGGCGGATTCGTCGACGAGCTGGGTGATTTCGACCTCGCGATCCGGCGCGCCAAGGAACGCGCCAAGATCAGTGAGGCGCGCGTCTTCCAGTATTATGTTCCGTTCTCCTTTGGCCGGCTCTTCGGCTTCTCCGCCAAAAGTCCGCTGAACAAACTTTCCCTTTCACTCAGCCTGGATCCCAACCCCCTCAAGCTCGAGTCGGGAAAGCTTTACTATCTCTCCTCCCACGTGTTCTAGCGGGTCACTGAAGCGTATTGAGTTGAGGTCCACCGCTCCGGTCTGATTTTTTTCTATCCGCTATCCGCCATCCGCTCTACGCTTCCAGCAATGGTTCACTGGAAACGCAACCTTTGGATCATCTGGTTCTGCCAGTTCCTCGCGATCCTTGGCATGAGCATGGTGGTCCCGTTCCTCCCCTTTTACATCCGGGAAGTCGGTGTCACCGACTCAACCGAGCTGACACGCTGGAGCGGCTGGATTTTTTCCGGACCCTTCCTGCTGATGCCCTTCTCCAGCCCATTTTGGGCGATGATTGGCGACAAGCACGGCCGCAAGATCATGGTGGTGCGCGCGATCTTCGGGCTGGCGCTCTCGCAGTTGTTCATCGCAACCGCGGCTTCTCCGACACACATCTTCATCGGCCGGCTCATTCAAGGGGCATTCGGCGGTTTCATCGGCGCGGCGCTGGCGCTGATCTCCACGCGAACGCCAAAGGAAAAGCTGGGCTATGCGCTGGCCGTGCTCCAGACCTCGACCGCAGCCGGCGCGCTGGCCGGGCCATTTTTCGGCGGGTTGATCGCCGACTGGATCGACTACCGCTCGGCGTTCGTGGTGGTCGGCGTGCTCTGCCTGATCTCGGCCGTTGTGGTGCTCTGGAAGGTGGATGAGCATCCCATCCCGCAGTCGCAGGACGACGAGCCGCAGATTCGTTTCCTGGAGCGCTACCACTACCTCTGGCATTCGCGCGAGCTGCGCTGGTGCCTCTTGATCGGCCTCACCAGCAGCGCGGCGACCTGCGCGGTGCTGCCGGTGTTCGCCCTCTTCGTCCAGCAGCTTCTGCCAAACACCTCGTACATCAGCACCAAAACCGGATTGATCGTGAGCATCGGGGCGCTGGCGATCATGCTCACCTCAAAGACCTGGGGCCGGCGCTGCGACCGGCACCTCTACCGGTCCAATGTTCTCTGGGGATCCTCGATCGCCGCGCTCATGCTGGGAGCACAGGGCTTGGTGGCAAGCGCCTGGCAGCTCGTCCCCCTCCATTTTATCGAGAGCGGCTATTTCAGCGCGATTGCGATCAGCCTCTTCTCTCTGATCAGCCGCCGCACAGATGAAAAAATCCGCGGCGGTGTCCTCTCGGTCATCAGCAGTTTCCAGATGTTTGGGATCCTGGCGGGGCAGCTCACGGGGAGCTTTCTGGCCTCGCATTTCGGAATCCCGGTAGCGTTCTTCTTCGCGGCGGCCCTGCTTGCTGGCGTCTGGCTGATGGGCTCGCGCCTGACCGACAATCTCTAGGCAACCGGGTCCGTCTCACCGAAGCCGTGCAAAGGTGGTTACTCGACGGTTTGCCGTTTTTGCGTCGCGGTCCGGTTGAACTTCGGCTCCTCGGTGACGCTCTTGAGTTCCGAAGGGAGCTTGCGCCGCAGCCAGGCGACGGCCACCACCTTGCCATCGACGATCACAGGCGAGGCGACCTGTGCCACTTCCCGCTCGTAAAAGTTGTTCACATTCTCGGCATATTTTTGCGACAGCACCACGGTTTCGATCAGAACATCCAGCTGGGCCTTCTCGACAGGGTCGAGATCGCGCGGGCCGGTGCCTGACCCTCCCTGGATCACCGCGTCGTACGTCTTGCTATTGGCCAGGTAAAAGCCTCCAAGACTCTCCTGCACCTCCGAAACCGAGCCACGGACGATCGCCGCCAGAAGCGGCTGCAGCTGGTCGGCAGGCGGCGCCTTCGCAAACTCCGCCTGCGCCGCGTCGGCCATCTCCCGGCTCGTCCGCTGGAGGTAGGTGAGGTTCTCCGTCACTTGCGGCGCATAGTTGATGGGCCGGTTGCCCATGCAGCCGCCGAAGGCAAGGCTGATCCATGCAAAGCTAATAAGAGTTATTTTACTTATTCTCATAAGATTTTACTCGTGGGATGGTTTGACCGGCTGGCCGGTCTTTGCGCTCTGTTCCGCCGCCTCAATGACGCTGATGTTGCGGCGCGCGCTCTCCGGGGTCACCGCCAGCGGCGATCCTTTGGTGAGATGGGCGGCCACGTTCAGATAAAATTGCGGATGCTGGCCCGGCCCGAGCCGGATCTCGCTGACCGTGCCAAACCCCTCCTGGGGTAGATGCACCCTGAGAACGTCCCAGCCACCGGTGATGGCCCCCTTGGTGCCGAGGATCCGAAATTTTTCGCGCGGCGCCGCAGCGATGGTCGAAATGCTCACATCGGCGAATTGCCCCCCTTTGAAGCGAATGATCGCCTGGGTGTGATCTTCATTGCTGACGTCCCAGACGAGCTTGTGAAAAAATCCGGTGACGCTCTCGATCGGATCGGGGATGATTTGCAGGGCGTAATCGACCAGGTGGACACCCCAGTCGTAAAAACAGCCGCCACTCTTTGTCTTGTCCGAACGCCAGGTTGTCCCCGGGTGGCCGTAGCCGTGGTTGGCAACCTCGACGTGAAACACCTCGCCGATCGTCCCTTTTTGGATGAACGACTTGATCATCAGGATGTCCGCGTCCCAGCGGCGGTTGTGGTAGGCTGAAAGCATCCTTTGGCCCTTCTTCGCCGCCTCGATCAGCCCGTCGACCTGCCGAACCGTGATGCAGATCGGCTTTTCGACCACGACATGCCGGCCCGCGCGCAACGCCTGAAGAGCGAGCTCAAAATGCGTGAGGTGCGGGGTGATGATCGTGACTCCCTCGACATGCGGGTTCTTCAACATCTCCTCGATGGAGTGGTACGCTGCCGCTGCGGGATAGTCCTTGCGCGCCTGCTCCAACCTTTTGGGATCGGCTTCGCAGAACGCGATCACGTGCATCGTGCCCGTCGCGTCAACGTAGCGGGCATGCTCGTTGCCCATGTTGAACTGGCCGCCGTAGCCGATGATGCCCCATCCGATAGTCTTCATGACGTCCAAGCTTTTCCGGAATGTTCGCGAACCCTAGCCACAATCGCCGGCGCTTTGTCAATCACCGTGGCGACATCCGTGTCGCGGGTCGCGAGCCCGAGCGAAAACCTCACGGTCGCCCGCGCCAGCGTTTCCGGCACTCCCATGGCCGCCAGAACGTGGGACGGTTGAACGGAGCCCACCATGCATGCCGAACCGCTGGAAACCGCGATCCCCTCGAGATCAAAGTTGATCAGCAGGTTTTCGCCGTCACAATCCTCGAAGCTGACATTGAGCGTGTTGCCGAGCCGCTCGGATGGATGTCCGTTGCGATGCACGCCGCCGATCCGCGCGCTCAGGCCGTTCCAGAGTTTTTCGGTCAGACCGAAGAGCCGCTGGTCCTCCTGTTTCCACGGGGCCAACTCCGCGGCCTTTGCCATGCCAACGATGGCCGCAACATTTTCCGTCCCCGCCCGGCGCTGATTCTCATGGAAGCCCCCCACGACTGTCGGAGTCAGCGGCAGCCCTGAGCGCACGTAGAGCGCGCCAACGCCCTTGGGGCCGTAGAATTTGTGGGCCGAAATCGAAAGCAGATCGACGGAAAAATCGCGCACGTCGATGCGCTGTTTTCCGAAACTCTGAACCGCGTCCATGTGGAAGAGAATGCCGCGCTCGCGCAGGGCCGCGCCGATTTCGAGGACAGGGTGGAGCGCGCCGGTCTCGTTGTTCGCGGTCATCAGAGACACCAGCGTCGTGTCCGGCTGCAGCGCCCGGAACAGGTCGCCGGGGCGGACACGGCCGGATTCGTCGACCGGCAGCACCGTCACATCGAAACCCTCGTGGCTTTTCAAATAGTCAAAGGCGTGAAGGACGGCGTGATGCTCCGTAGCGGCGGTGATCAAATGCCGGCCGCCGGATGCCCGGGCGCGGGCGGCCCCCAGCACGGCCAGGTTGTCCGACTCGGTTCCGCCGGAGGTGAAGACAATCTCATGGGCCCTGGCGCCAAGAATCCCCGCCAGCGTTTCGCGCGCCCCATCGATCGCCGCGCGCGTTTCCCGCCCAAAGGCATGCATGCTGGAGGGATTTCCGAAGTGCACCTCCTCAAACGGCCGCATCGCATCGCGCACCTCGCGCCGCACCGGTGTTGTGGCATTGTAGTCGAGGTAGATGGGTGTGCTGCGTTTCATCGAGGCTGCCCTTCTACTTTCTTCCCTCGATCCACAAAATCAGATTTGAAAATCCGGGCCGGTCGCCTTGGCGTCCTTCTTCTTGAGGACCTTGATCTGCCGCTCCTCGAGCGTCACCACGGAATCCGCCGGCACAGAATGGACCAGGAAGACGCCGCCCGCGATCGTGCTGTTCTTACCAATCACGGTATCGCCGCCGAGGATGGTTGCATTTGCGTAAATCGTGACACGGTCCTCGACCGTGGGGTGGCGCTTGGAGCCCTTGAGCTTCTGGCCCTCCTTGGTGCTTTTGGCGCCGAGTGTCACGCCCTGGTAGATTTTGACGTGATTGCCGATCGTTGAGGTTTCGCCGATAACGACGCCTGTGCCGTGATCGATGAAGAAATGGGTCCCGATCTCGGCGCCCGGGTGGATGTCAATTCCCGTCCGTGCGTGCGCCCATTCGGTCATGATGCGCGGAATGAGCGGCGCCTTCTGCTTGAACAGGTGGTGGGCGAGGCGCTGGACCGCGATCGCTTCCAGGCCAGGGTAGGCGAGAATGATTTCCTCCGGGCTGAGCGCGGCCGGATCGCCATCGAAGGCGGCCTGCACGTCCTTCTGCAGAAGCTCGCGCACGCGCGGAATGCAATGGAGAAATTCGTCGACCAGCTCTTCGGCATCTCGCGCCAGGGAGGAAGCATCGCTGTGCTCACGCGGAAGAGGCGAGAAACTTTTCAACACCTCCGTCTTCAACCGCTCGCGGACCGACGTTACCAACTGCGATGCATAGAAAGAAACCTGGTCGCGCGCGACTGGAACACGGTCATGGAAGCCGGGGAAGAGGATCCGGAGCAGGTCCTGGGCGATGGCCGCGATGGCCTCCTTCGAAGGCAGATTGGTCCCGTCGAGGTGGTTGATCCCCCCGTGCGCTTCATACGAAGCAAGAATCTTGTCGACGATTTCCTTCTTGGGCATAAGCCTTTTTCCTCAAGGGGCCAAATCTAGCCCTCCCGCATGGCTTTGTCGATAGCCTGTCCCGGCCAGAAAATGCGTGGCCCGCCGACCCTCCTCCTGTTATTGAATGGGTGTGAAGATCCTGATCGTACGCCTCTCCGCCATTGGCGACGTGGTCCAGGGAATCCCGGCGCTCGTCGCGCTCAAGGAGACCTTTCCTGACTGGCGGATTTCCTGGCTTGTGGAGGAAACCAGCGCGCCCCTGCTGGAAAACCACCCTTGCCTGACCCGGCTTTTCATACTGAAGCGTCGATCGGGAGGTGTTACCGGCTTCTTGCGGACGCTGGCCGAGATCCGTGCCGAAAACTTCGATGCCGCGATCGACTTGCAGGGGCTTCTCAAGAGCGCCCTCTGGGTCGCGATGAGCGGGGCGCGTCGCCGGATTGGTCACAAGACGGCGCGCGAAGGGGCGCGCTGGTTCCTGAACGAATACGTCGGCGATCGCCCGGTCTTCGACCCGAATTTTCCGCTCATCCAGCGCTATCTCGAACCGGCCTGCCACCTGGGCGCCGACCCGTCCAAGGCCCGCTTCATCCTGCCGCCGGTCCAACGCTCCGTTTGTGAGCGCGTCGACGATCTTCTCAAGGACACGGACCAGAAACGGCCCATGGTCGCCCTGTGCCCGCGCAGCCACTGGAACACCAAGGATTGGCCACTCGAAAAATGGACTCGCGTGGCGGGTGAACTTCAGAAAAAGGCCCAAGTGATCCTGATTGGAGCATCGAAGGATGTCGAGGCACTCGACACCATCGCTCGCGCCGCCCCCGGCGCCATCAACCTCGCCAGCCAGACAACCCTTGCCGAGCTGGTGGAAATCTTCCGGCGATGCCGCTGCGTCGCCGGCGCCGACACCGGTCCGGTCCATCTGGCAAACGCCAGCGGCGTTCCGAGAATTGTGATGATTTTCGGCGCGACATCGTTCCGGCGCTCAGGTCCTTGGAGCTCCGATCCCGCGCGCCGCCGCGATCGCATCGCCGTTTCAAGACATTTGGAGTGCCAGCCATGCTTCGAGCGGACCTGCCGGTTCGGACACATAAACTGTCTCAACGAGATTTCGGAAAGGGAGGTCTTGGAAAAAATTGTGGAAAGGATAGGATGACGCCCTCATCCACGGAAATGCGGCGCGGGAAAAATTATTTTTGTGCGAAAATCGGGCTCATGAGTTTTTCCATTTTTTTGGCAAGATAAAATTATTTTTTTTGGAACATTTTTTTCGGTGAAAAATCTAAAAATTTCTTGCGACTTTTATCAAAGATTTTCATACTGCGCTGACAAGCGAATGGGGGTTGGGTGGTGGGTTGTGAATAACGAGTGAATAACTCGCCCGCTTGGTTGTTTTGCTGGTGGGGTTTTCAAGAGATTCATTTCAAGGAGAGCCATTTATGAAGAATTTTGAGGAAAGGTTTTCTTCGTTCGCGGGCAACCTGGCGATTTTTAAGGGATACAGAAACCGCGTTTTGCGAGGCTTCCCTGCGTTCTTCCTCGGCTCGGCGTGTGACGCCTCCCCACCCCATGCTTGCCGCGTCTGCCGCGTCTAGTGTTTTGCGGCGGTTGTTGTCGTAACTCGTTGAGTTTGTCCAGTATTACATCGTGCGTTGTGAATAATTGGGGGTTTTTCGTTATGCAAAACATGGATCATCGACGTCTTTGGCAGGAAATATCACGCAAATTAAAGCAAATTCTGACACCCGAAAACTATGGGCGCTGGTTCGCCTCCCTGGAATCGATCTCTTTGGAGGACAATATTCTGATGCTGGGCGTCGCAAACAACCTGAAACAGATCTGGCTCGAAGACAATTATGCCTCTCTCCTTTCGGAAATCGTTGAAAAGAGGTTCGGCAAGAAGATCCAGGTCCAGTTCAAAAGCCTCAGCAAGCCGGAAGAAGAACTTGCGCAAATTGAACAACCCAAGCTGGTTGCATCCTCTGCCAGAAAAAAAACGGCCGACTTGGCGGGCGAGGAATCGGGCCTGAGCTTGCGCAACGTCTTCGACAACTTCGTCGTCGGCTCCAACAACGAATTCGCGCATGCCGCAGCACTGGCCGTAGCGCAGTCCCCCGCCCGGGCGTACAATCCGCTTTTCATTTACGGCGGTGTTGGGCTTGGCAAAACGCATCTGATGCAGGCGATCGGCCACTATGTCTATCAGCATAACAAGGAATCCAGGGTCGCCTACGTTTCCTCCGAGAAATTCCTCAATGAATTCATCGACGCCATTCAAAACAAAAACTACGTCCGGTTTCGCAAGAAATACCGCCAGTGCGACATCCTGCTCATCGACGACATCCACTTCCTCGCCGGCAAGGAGCAAATCCAGGAGGAATTCTTCCACACCTTTAATACCCTTTTCGACGCCCAGAGGCAGATTGTTCTCTCCAGCGACCGGCCCGTCACAGAAATCTCCAACCTTCAGCACCGCCTCATTTCGCGCTTTGAATGGGGCCTTGTCACCCAGCTGGAACCTCCGGACCTTGAAACCCGCATCGCCATCCTGCGTAAGAAGATGACCTCGACCAACATCCAGCTGACCGATGAAATCGTCACCTTCATCGCCAGCCATATCAAGACCAACATCCGCCGCCTGGAGGGTGCTTTTGTCAGCGTCTCCTCCTATGCCTCGCTGATGAAAAAACCCCTTTCCATCGGAGAGGTTGAGCGTCTCCTGCGCGGCACCCTCCTCGAAGAGGCCAAGAAGTCACTCACCATCGACACAATTCAGAAGTGCGTCGCCGAGCATTATGACATTCGCGTCGCCGACATGACCAGCCGCCGGCGCCCGGCCAACCTCGCGTTCCCTCGTCAGGTGGCGATGTTCCTGGCCCGCTCACTGACGGCGGCTTCCCTCAACGAGATCGGCGAGGCTTTCGGCGGCAAGGATCATGGCACCGTCCTGCATGCTTATCGGCTGATCGAGCGCCGGATGAAGGAAGATCAAGGGCTGCGCCAGAAGGTCGCGTATCTTCATCAGCAATTGCAGCGGTAGGGCGGGTGACTGGACCCGCGGGAGATTGCGCGCCGCTCCCGGGAGAACTCGTCGCTCGTGCCGCCGCCGCCGTTCGCCCCGCTCACCTCAAGATCGGTGCTGATAAGTCGCGAATAAACACCCAACAACTCGTCGCCTCCGGATGCCTCCCAATATCCGGTCACATGACCCGCGGCACCGGACCCATTTATTCACTGGTCGTGTGATCAAAAACCTGTTGAATGACAGGGTTAAAAAAGGTTATGAGGGTCATTCACCCCCCTTAATAATATTGCTTTTTTAAATAGAGGCTTTTACTAATAACCGGGATTAACCAATAAGTCCGGCATCGAATCGGCAATTGTACTATGAAAATCCGCTTCTCCAAGGAACAATTCCTCGACGGCTTGCAACAGGTACAAAATGTAGTGAGCCAGCGGACGACCCTGCCCATCCTGTCGAATGTTCTGATCAAAGCGGAGCCGTCAGGTCTTCAGCTGACGACAACGGACCTCGACATAGGGGTGCGCACCCGGGTCGACTCGGAAGTCTCCAAAAGCGGCTCCACCACGCTTCCCGCCCGGAGGCTTTTCATGATCGTGCGCGAGCTGGCCGCCAGCGAGATCGAGATGGAGGTCGACGATTCCAACCAGGCCTCGATCCGCTGCGGGACCTCGTTTTTCAAAATAGCCGGACTTCCGGAGGATGAATTTCCCGCTTTTCCGAAACTCGAAGGGAACAAGCATTTTAAGATCGAGCAGAAGGTGCTCCGCGACATTTTCCGCAAGACGTCCTTCGCGATGTCGGCTGACGAAACGCGGTATGTGTTGAATGGCCTATTAATGAGTTTCGGCGAAGGCAAGCTAACGGTGGTGGCCACCGACGGCCGGCGGCTCGCGCTTGTCGAGCAGGAGGTTGATTTTCCAAAGGCCAACGCCGGAGAGGCCATTGTGCCCTCCAAGGCGATCGGCGAGGTTCAGCGCCTGCTCAAGGACAAGGGAGACCTGCAGATCACGCTGACCGAAAACCAGATCGCCTTCGAGATTGACGGAACGCTACTGATCTCCAAGCTGATTGAAGGCAACTACCCCAACTACCGGCAGGTGATTCCCAATGAGGTGGAGGAACATATCTCTCTGGAGCGCGAGACGCTCCTTCAGGCCCTGAGGCGCGCATCGCTCCTGACCAGCGACAAGAGCAACTCGGTGAAACTGCGCTTCAGCAAAAACAGCCTGATTATCAGCTCCAACACGCCGGATGTAGGCGAGGCGCACGAGACGATCGCCATCAATTACAAGGGCAAGGAGGTTTCCATTGCCTTCAACCCGGTTTACTTCATGGACTGCCTTCGGAACCTCGACAACGACGAAATCTTTCTCGATCTTGTGGACGAGCTCAGCCCGGGCGTGGTGAAGATTAATGGGCCATTCCTTTACGTCCTCATGCCGATGCGCATGAACTGATCCTGCCAGCAACCGCTTCGGAGCTTCCCGAAAGCAAAGTGAGACGCCCCGGTAATGAGACCGAGTCGCAATTATATATTGACACCCAGTCTCAACAAGCTACTTTCAGCGCCAATTCTTTTTCTTTAACTTTAATCAAGGAAGGCGGAACAAATGGCGCGGAAATGGATTTGGGTCGTTGCAATTCTCATGGCGGGCGGGATGGGTACATTCCCCAGCAACGCCGGCGAACGAATGTTCACTTACGTTTATGAATCCGACACTCTGCCCGAAGGCGGGCTCGAGTTCGAGCAGTGGGTCACCTATCGGAATGCAAAGGCGCAGGGAAACCACACACGCTGGGACATGCGCGATGAAATCGAGTATGGCATCACAAGCGACCTGCAAACCTCACTCTACGTGAACTACACGCAAATTTTTCAGGAGGGCGTCGAAGATTTCGACGAGAACGGATCCATCGACTCGGCCGACACGAACAACGAGTGGCAGTTCAAGGGCGTCTCTTCCGAGTGGATCCACAACATTCTCAGCCCGTACGACGACCCGATTGGCGTCGCCGTGTACCTTGAAGGAACCGTCAGCGATTCGGAAGGAGAGCTTGAGGAGAAATTGCTCCTCTCCAAGAACATCGGTGAAAACTGGGTGCTCGCCTTCAACGCCGCGGTCGAGCAGGAGTGGAATCTCAAGCATCACGGCAACGACATGGAAGGCAAGTTCGAGATGGATGCCGGAGTTGCCTACAAGATCATCCCGCAATTTTCGATCGGCGCGGAAGCCAAAAATCAGCGTGTCTATCCCGAAAACCTCGCCTTCGAGGAGCACAGCGTCTGGTTCGTGGGGCCGAACCTTCATTACGGCAACGGCCAGTGGTGGATCACGGCGACCCTCCTGCCGCAGATAGCCGGCCACCCCGATCAAGGCAATGGCCTCAACTACGACGACAATGAGCGCATTGAAGCCCGCCTGATCGCGGGAATTAACTTTTAAATGATCTGATGAAGAATTGCGCCCTTCTCCTGCTTGTGTTGGGGCTGGCCCCCGGGGCCCGGGCCGGGCAGTACCTGAGCCAGGACGAGGCGCTCGCGCTGGCCTTCGAGAAACCGGGGGCCGTCCGGCGCTTCGACCTGCCCAACCGGAAGCCGATGGCAGAGGAGAAACTCAAGGCGTTTACAGGTGAACTCAAGGGAGGCGGCGGCCGCGGCATCGCTTTTATCGACGCTGTGATCGGCAAGCATGAGCCGATCACCTACATGGTCGTCGTCAGCGCAGATGGTGAAATCCTGCGGGTGGAAATTCTGGAGTATCGGGAAACTTACGGCGGCCAGGTCTGCGAAGAGCCGTGGCGAAAACAGTTCTTGGGCAAGAAGCCCGGAGACTCGATTCACCACGGCACCGATATCAACAACATCGCAGGAGCGACGCTTTCATGCAGGCATGTCACCGAAGGCGTGGCCAAGCTCCTCAAAATCTTCGAGGAGAAAAAAGCGGAGCTGCTGCGATGAGGCTGTTCCCCTCCCCGACCTGGTGTCTCTTTCTCCTGCTCGCGCTCGAATCGCATGCCGAGGAAATCCGCCGCATGGAGCCCCTGCTCGGCACGTATGTTGAGATTGTTGCCGAGGGCGGCACCGCCGCCGATCTTCAGGTTGCCGTGGACAGTGGGTTTGACGCCATCCGCGAGGTGGACGGTCTGCTCTCCAGCTTCAAGCCGGAGAGCGAGCTGAACCGGATCAACCGCAGCGCGGGCGTGCGCGCCGTGGCCATCTCGCCATGGACTTACGAATGCCTTGAGAGGGCAATCACCATCGGCCGCGGAAGCAACGGCGCCTTCGACATCACCTGCCAGCCGCTTCTCGACCTTTGGGGGTTTCTCTCAAAAAAATACCACGTGCCCTCCGCGGCGGAGATCGAGGCCGAAAAAAGGCTGGTGGGTTACCGGCGGCTGGAACTGACGGAATCGCGCGACGGCAAAGGTGGGCCAGTCTGGCGGACCGCGTTCCTGACGCAGAAGGGGATGGCCATCGACGTTGGCGGCATTGGCAAGGGCTTCGCCGTCGACAAGGCCGTTCATGCGCTGAAGTCCGCGGGCGTGAAGTCCGGAAGGGTCCGGGCCTGGGGCGACAGTTTCGGATTCGGCGACAAGGATTGGACCCTGGAAATCGAAAAGGGAAAAAGCATCACACTCCGGAACGAGGCGGCCTCGACCTCGGGCGACTACGAGAACTTTTTTGAGTCGGGCGCAAAACACTACGCGCATATCATCGACCCGCGCACAGGAAGACCGGTCCGGGGAACTCGAAGTGTCACGGTCAAAGCGCCAACCGCCACGGAATCCGACGCCTGGTCGACGGCGATTTTTGTGAATCCCGGATTGAAGCCCGAAGGGATTCGGATTGTTTTTTTGGAACGGGAATGATCTGATTGCCGAAGCCTTCTTCAGGAGTTCGCATGCCCAAATCCAAGTTGCGCCATCCGAAATACAAAACGCGATCCACGATCCACGAATACCCCCCCACCCCCGCAGCAATGTCGGCGTGGATGCTCTGCATCCTGCTGGCCGCGCTGACGGCGATTGGGGTGTCAGGTTTTGGGCTTTGGTATTGCATGACATTCCGGCCGCCGAGTCAGCTGGATGCCTCGCTCTGGGAGCTGCGCTGGCGCCAGGTTCACGGCTGGAGCACGCCTGCGATGCTGATCGTCTTCGGCATGATCCTGCGCTCGCACGTCTTCAAGGGCTTCCAGCTCGGCCGGAATCGGTTTTCCGGTTCGCTGATGCTTCTGACGCTTTTCTGGCTCACTTTCTCCGGCTGGGGCCTCTACTACTCGGCTGAGGACCTCTGGCGCAACTTCTACCACCGGACGCACGAATGGTTTGGGTTTGGGCTGGTGGGGCTGCTTGCGGCCCATTGGATCTTTGGCTACCGGTCGAGGCGCGAGCTCAAGAATAGCGAGATTTCCGGGGCGATCCGGCAGACAGGCATTCACCCCGATCTACCGGCCTGAAACGGCGGATCGCGATATTTCCCGTTGCATTCGAATTTTGCGCGGGCTAAGTAAGAGGCGTTTATGAAAAGGACCTACCAACCGTCGAAGCGCACCCGGAAGCGTCAGCATGGTTTTCGGAGCCGCACCAAAACCACCGCAGGACGCGCAATACTCGCGCGGCGGCGTAAAAAAGGCCGGCACCGGCTCCTGCCCAAGCAGAGCAAGGGCAAGGGTTACTAATTGCGCGCCTAGACTCGCGCGGAAAGACCGCGAGGGGCCGCGACGGTAAAATAGGTTCTTGACGAGCGGAGCCGAGGCTCCCGACCATGGTGGGGGAGAGATCTCCAAGAGCAAAGGCCCATGAGATTGCCGGCAAGAAGCCGCCTAAAAAAGCGACGCGATTTTGACCGCGTCTTCCAGGGCGGGAGGCGTCTGATGGGCCGTTTTCTGGTGGTCGTTTACAGGTCAGCTGGTGAAGGAGGTTCCGGCGCGCGCGTCGGTTTCATAACGGCGAAGAAGTTGGGCAAAGCCCACGACCGGAACCGCCTGCGGCGGTGGCTGAGAGAGGCCTACCGGAGGCACCGAGCTGAGTTGGCGAAAGATTTTGAAATGATTTTGCTGGGAAGGTCCGCGGCCGTCGGGGCGGGTTACGCATCGATCGAATCCGAACTGTGCAAGCTCTGGCGGAACGAGGGCCTGATCAAACCGAGTGATTCGTAGACTATTAGCGGGGATCATCCGCATCTATCAGTGGTGTTTTTCCTCCTGGCTGGGCCGGTGCTGCCGCTTTTACCCCAGCTGTTCGGAATACGCGCGGGTCGCCATTCTCTGGCATGGTCCGGTCCGAGGCGTTTGGCTCGGTACCAAACGGATCTGCCGCTGCCACCCGTTTCATCCCGGTGGCTACGACCCCGTGCCGCCTTCGGCGGATTGCAAATTTCTCATTTCTGATTTCTCATCAGGAATAAGAAATCAGAAATCAGAGATCCAACCCCATGGATAAAACCGGCAAAATCGTCATCGCCATCTGCTTCGCCCTGATCATCTTTTGGACGCCGCTCCAGAATCTGCTCTGGCCGCCAAAGCCCATTCCTCTGCTGCCCAGGACCGCGGGGACCAACGCCGTGTCGGCGGCTGTTCAACCGCGGCCGTCCCATCCTGGAACAGCGATGGCCGAGCCTTCGGCACTGGTAACCCAGCTTCAGGGAATCGCCAAGCGTCCGTTTGGGACGGCCGTCATGGAGAACGACGATGTGATCGTTCACCTGAGCGGCGAGGGTGGCGGCATCAAGGAAGTGATCTTCAAAAAGTTCGACGTCAAGGACGAGCCGCCGGCGGCGATCAACAACCAGGCGCCCACGTCAGCCTTTGATCTGGCCAATATCGGCGGCTTGCAGTTCGGCGATGAATTCAAAATCGAGCAGGCTGCCGGTGGGAGGAAAGTCACGGCGCGCCGGGAGACGCCGGAGGTCTCTGTGGTCAAAACCTACTGGCTCGAGGAAGATTACCGCCTGAAGGCCGAGATCAAGCTGGTCAACAAGACCCAGAAGATCATTTCCTCAGGTGAACTCAAGCCGCCCGTGATGTGCGTCGGAACGGCCAGCCCCCTCTCCCACCTGGACCGGGGTGACAATCTCGGCTTCGGATGGCTGACGGAAGCCGGCAAATACGCGAAAGGGGCGCTCTACAATGTGATCGAAAAGCCGTGGTACTCGTTTCTGGTCACGCAGCCGCCCCGCTTCAAATCCTTTTCGCAGGAAGTCAGAGCCCAGTGGATTGCCCTCAACAACCA
Source organism: Verrucomicrobiota bacterium (assembly GCA_023265515.1). Lineage (GTDB taxonomy): Bacteria > Verrucomicrobiota > Verrucomicrobiia > JABWAM01 > JAHFSZ01 > JAHFSZ01. The sequence goes on along the minus strand of JAHFSZ010000038.1, from coordinate 4,606 downwards.
GTTTTTCGCGATGGTGGTGACGCCGGATGCCGTTCCCATTGTGGGCATTCATGCGGATGCCGTTCCGATTAATAAGAGTAATTTACCTTATGCACGCAGCGATCAAAAGGGCATTCTCGTGCTTGTGGATATCGGGATGGCGGCGCTTGCGCCAGGGGAAACAAGGACGCTCAACTTCACTGTTTACACGGGCCCGCGCGACTTTCACCGGCTCGAGGCTCTCGGCCAGAAGCAGGGATACGTCATGGATTACGGAATGTGGGCGTATTTCTGCAAGCTCCTGCTTGGGATGATGATCTGGTTCCATGGGCGGCTGGGCAACTGGGGCCTCGCCATCATCGCAATGACAACCGTGATCAAGGTGATCTTCTGGCCGCTGACCAATGCGAGCACCCGCTCGATGAAGAGGATGCAGGTTCTGGCCCCAAAAATGAAGGAGATCCAGGAAAAATACCGGGATGATCATCAAAAACTCCAGAAAGAAACCTGGAAACTGTACAGCGACTACGGAATGACGCCGCTTAGTCCGCTGGGAGGCTGCCTGCCCATGGTGGTCCAGATCCCGATTTTCTTCGCCCTCTTCTCCATGCTCCGTTCCACGGTTCAGCTGCGCGGCGCCGAATTTTTATGGATCAAGGATCTGTCCATGCCGGACACGATCCTGCATCTGGGCGCTATACCGGTCAATCCGATGCCATTGCTCATGGTCGTGGCGCAGATCTGGCAAATGAAGATCATGCCATCGACCACCACCGATCCGTCGCAGAAGATGATGATGTGGATGATGCCGATGGTGTTCCTGCTGATCTGCTACAATTTCGCCTCGGCACTGGCGCTTTACTGGACGGTCCAGACGCTGCTTCAGGCCGTGCAGACCTACCTGATCAAGAACCGGCCTGGAGAGCCGCTTCAAAAGGTCAAGCGCCCGAAATTCCAGGGCCTGACATTCGGCCGGCCGGTTGGCGAAAAAAAACGAAAGTAAAAATTTTTCAAGAAAGGGATCAAGCATGAACATACCATCCGACAGCACGGCCTCGGAACCGGTAAATGGCCGGATCGCGGAGCCGTCGTCTTTCGAACCGAAGGTTTCGGCCGCCGAGATCCAGTCGACGGCGCAGGAAATCCTCGGCAGCCTCCTGAAGATGCTTCAGTTTGAGACGGAGATCGAAACCGAAATCGCCGAACAACACCTTCGCTTTCGAATCAAATGCGAGGACGCGGGCAGATTGATCGGCCGCGGCGGCAACAATCTGAGCAGCCTGCAGTTTCTGCTCAACCGGTTGGTCTTCCGCAAGTTCGCGGGGGCGCCGCGCGTCTACATTGATGTTGAAGGGTTCAAGGAACAGGTCGACGGCGATGTCCTCAGGCGGGCGGAGGCGGCCGCCGAACAGGTCCGCCGCTGGGGCGAGTCACTCGAACTGGCGCCTATGAATTCCTATGAGCGCCGTATGATCCATCAGCATTTCGCCAACGACCCCGAGATCGTGGTCGAAAGTATCCCGGACATCCGCAACCTGAGCCTGAAGCGAATGATCCTGAAACTGAAGCGCTGAACTGTCGAAAATAACTAATTAGTTACTTCAAGGGTTCCGCGAGGGAAGTGTGGTTGACTTGTGTGGACCCGGACGCTAACTTGACTTAGTGAAAAATTTCACAAGCCCGGGCTGGCTCAGCTCAGGAAGCATTTTTTATGGGCGGCACATCCTTTGAATACTCTTATCTTCTGATCCTGGTCCTGCTGATCGGGTCGATCTTCTTTGCTGTGGCGCCGCTGGTCATTGCGCGGATCCTGGGCCCAAAAAAAGAGTCGTCCATCAAGAATGCGACCTACGAGTGCGGGCTCGTCTCGAAAGGCGACCCTTGGGTTCAGTTCAAGGTCCAGTACTACATTTTCACGCTGGTCTTCGTGATTTTCGACCTGGAAACGGTCTTCCTGTTCCCCTGGGCGGTGGCTTTTAACGCGCTGGGCGCCTTCGCCTTCGTCGAAATGCTGATTTTCATCGGAATTCTCGCCGGTGGCCTGCTTTATGCCTGGGAGAAGGGAGTGCTAGAATGGCGATAGAATTCAGAGCCCAGAACCCAGAACCCAGAATTTCTTTGGCAGGACGTTCTTCTGACTTCTGGATTCTGACTCCTGGCTTCTTTCTTCGGGGAAAAAGATGCGTGAAAGGGAGTGGAATTTCTCGAACAGGTTTACAGCGGGAAAAATAGAATGGCCGTTGACGATAGCTTAAAGAGTGAGCTGCAGAAGGCTGGCGTCTTCGTGACCACGCTGGAGTGGATTTACAACCGCTCCCGCCGCGATTCGATCTGGCCGTTGCAGTTCGGGCTGGCGTGCTGCGCGATCGAGATGATTGCGACGGCATGTTCGCGCTTCGACCTCGCCCGCTTTGGCGCGGAGGTATTCCGGCCATCGCCGCGGCAGGCGGACCTGATCATCGTTTCCGGCACCGTCACCAAAAAAATGGCGCCGCAGGTGGTGCGCCTCTACAACCAGATGCCCGAGCCTAAATACGTGATCACCATGGGAGCTTGCTCGATTTCGGGCGGCCCGTTCAAACAGGGCTACAATGTTTTGAAGGGGATCGACCGGTACATCCCGGTGGATGTGCACATTCCGGGCTGCCCCCCGCGGCCCGAGGCGCTGCTCAACGCGATCATGTACCTGCAGCGCAAGATCGACCGGCAAACCACGTTGACCGGATCGGAAAAGCCCCGCTGGTACGATCAAAATGACACCGCGGAGTGGCCGGTGCCGGAGTTTGGGGCACACGACCTGGTCCCGCCTTACAACCCGCAGGTCTGGAAGCCGGAGCGCATCGAGCGAGGTGTCGGTCAGCAGGAGGCAAAGCACTGACATGGAAAAGCCCGTTGATCTTTCCCGTTTCCAGCAGAAATTCCCGAAGGCCGTCTTCGACGAACCGACGAAGTCCTTTGTCGTTCCGCCGGAGCAACTGGTGGATGTGATGAAATTCCTGCGCGACGATTCCGAATACCGGTTCGATTACTGTTCGAATGTCGCGGGCGTGGATTATCTCGACAAGGTGGAGAAGACGAAGGACGTCGCCGGCAACGAGACCAGCAAGACGATTCCCAACACGGGCTACCTCGAGGCGGTCTATCATCTCTATTCGGTCGAGAAAAAACACGGGCCGGTGGCGCTGCGCTGCCAGACCAAGGGGCGCACCAACGTGGTCCTCCCCTCCATCACACCCGTTTTCCGGAGCGCCGAGTTCCAGGAGCGCGAGATCTTCGACCTGTATGGCATCCGGTTCGAGGGACACCCCGACCTGCGGCGCATCCTGATGTGGGACGAGTTCAAGGATTTTCCGATGCGCAAAGATTATGTTGAGCCGGACGATTTCGAGTGGGAGCCGACCCCGCATGACGACGTGCTCGAACGGGCGAAGGAGCATAATCGTTAGTTGGAAATTTTGTATGATTCAGCCGACCGAAAATATTTCGATTTCAGGCGCGAACGCGGCCATGGGCGACCGTCGCTACGAGGTATTGAGCGGCGACAACCTGGGCACACAGCTGCTCGAGGTGTCGATGGGCCCTCACCATCCGAGCACGCACGGTGTCTTCCGGATGGACGTGGTGCTCGACGGCGAGACGGTCCGCCAGCTCAAGCCGGTCTTTGGTTACCTCCACCGCAACCACGAACAGCTGGCCGAGAAGATGTCCTACCTGGCCTCGATGCCCTACACCGACCGCCTCGACTACTTCTGCTCGATGACCAACAACTGGGCTTACGCCAATGCCGTCGAGAAACTTGCCAACATCGAGGTTCCCGAGAGGGCCCAGTACATCCGCGTCATCCTCGCCGAGCTGACGCGCCTCGTGAACCACGCGTCCCTCATCGGCTTTTTGATCAACGACCTTGGCGCGCTGGGCACCCCCCTGCTCTACGCGTTTCGCGAACGCGAAAAAATCCTTGATATCTTCGAGGAGGTGAGCGGCGCGCGGATGATGTGCAACTACATGCGCTTTGGCGGCTGCCGCGTCGACGTGAGCGAGCCAATGATGAAAAAAATCCAGCGCGTGGTCGACCACTTTCCATACTTCCTCGACGAATACGAACAGCTTTTGACGGCCAACGAAATCATTCTCACCCGCGCCCAAGGGACCGGAATCCTCTCGAGGGAGCTCGCGGTGAGCGCCGGCATCTCCGGGCCGATGCTTCGGGCCTCGGGCGTCGACTACGACATCCGCAAGGTGGACAGGTACGGCATCTATGACCGTTTTGATTTCCACGTGCCGCTCGGCATCAAGGGCGACGTTTACGACCGCTACTATGTGCGTGTTCTCGAGATGCGCGAGAGCTTGAAGATCCTCAGGCAGGCGTTGAAGGATGTCCCGAAGGGGCCATACGTCAATCCGGCCGTGAAGCTCCGCGGCTTTCGCCCGCCCGTGGGCGAGGCGTATGGGCGGATTGAGGCGCCAAAGGGCGAGCTCGGTTTTTACCTGATGAGCGACGGCAAGGGCCAGCCCTACCGGTACCATGTGCGTGCGCCGAGCTTTATCAACCTGACAGTCCTCGAAGATATGTGCCTCGGCCAGAAGGTGGCCGACGTGGTGATTATTTTAGGAAGTGTGGATATTG
>JAHFSZ010000037.1 GCA_023265515.1 Verrucomicrobiota bacterium | reverse complement strand
CCGTCGAGCTTCGTGGCCGCGTGAAATATTTTGACTCCGTTCATGCCATCCACACCGGCAATCCCGCGGATTTCGTCGCCCTTGCGGACATTCCCGGGATAGCCTTCGGCGGCCATGACGACACAAATCGCTGCCTCCGGCTTGAACTTCATCTCGACGCTCTTCAACGTCCCATCAACGACGGCATTCAATAATTCCAAAAGATCGGAATCCAGGCGCGTCAACAGGCTCTGTGTCTCAGGATCACCGAACCGCGCATTGAATTCAAGGACCTTGACGCCCTCGCGAGTCACCATCAGCCCGGGGAAAAGTGTTCCACGGTATTCGATTCCCTCGGCCCGGCAGCCTTCCAGGAACGGACGCAGAATTTTTTCCTCCACCTCCTTCATTCGCGCCTCCGTCATGACCGGCGCTGGAGAATAGGTGCCCATCCCGCCGGTATTCGGGCCGGTATCGCCGTCGCCGATGCGCTTGTGGTCCTGCACGGCGGGAAAAAGCCTGTAGTTTGAGCCATCCATGAGAGCGTGGATCGAAGCCTCCTCACCCTCGAGAAACTCCTCGATCAGGACTTTCTCGCCCGCCGCCCCAAACATTTTTTCCTCCATCATGTTGTAGATGGCCCGGCAGGCATCCTCGGCGTTACGCGCGATCACGACGCCTTTGCCCAGGGCCAAACCGTCCGCCTTGATCACCAGCGGCCTGCCCGAATACTTCCGGGCGTGCGCGTACGCCTCGGCGCTGTCCGTGAACGTCTCCGACGCCGCGGTCGGAATGCCGTACTTTTTGAAAAAATCTTTTGCGAAGACCTTGCTGGCCTCGAACCGGGCGGCCTTCTGGCTCGGCCCGAAGATGCGCGCCCCTTTTTTTTGAAACAAATCGACAATCCCCATGGCAAGCGGATTGTCGGGACCGACCACCGTGAGCTCGACGCGCTCCTTTTTGGCGAGCTCAAGCAGGTCGGAAAGAGCCTCGGCCGAAACCGCCCGGTTCTCGCACTTGGGTTCGGCGAGTGTTCCTGCATTTCCCGGTGCGCAAAGAATCTTCGTCACTTTCGGGCTTTGGGAAAGTTTCCAAGCCAGCGCATGCTCACGGCCGCCCCCGCCAATGATCAAGACCTTCATGACGCCGTTTTTGTCCACATTCCCTGGAAATGAAAACAAAAAAATACCCTCCCCCTTGAGAGGGAGGGTATGAATGATCATTCCTGATCGGTATGCGAACGAATTACCAGCGGGTCAACGAATAGCCCTTGTCGCGGCCATCCGCTTTCCACGTGTCCGGCTGACAATCGGAAATAAAATTCCGGGAGCGGACCACGGGATAGTCGGCGTTGTCGCAGACATAGCGCATCTGGCTTTCCTTGCCGCCATCTTCCTGGTCGTTGGGAACAACAAGATTCGACGAGAACGTGCTGGGCTCGCTCCAGTAGCAAGCATGCCCGCGCTCACGAACGTTTTTTCCATCCTTGCCGTCGCCGCCGGCAAAGCTGACCGCGGTGATCCCCAACGCAAGTGCGAAGACTAAGCTCCATTTTTTCATATCCTGATGACTCCTTTGTTTTTGTTTGATTCGTAGGTAAGATAGACGAGGCAAACATCGTAGCCAAAGTATAAAGGTTGCCAAGCCAAAAATATCGGGCGGATTGTTTTCGTTCCTTCATAAACTGTTGTCATTCAATCATGACAAAGCCCTCCTTTAAAACCTGGACTTTCATGAAACCCTGCATTAGCTCTCAAGCTTCTGGGCGGCGGCGGCAAGAGCCCTGACGCTGGCCGGCGCTGATCCCTCCTCACCGGTCATTTCGCCACCATTTCCTCCAGCTCGTAAATCTTCCCATCAAACGCGATGAGGTACAATTCGCCATCGAGATCCTCGGCAAAGCTGGCAATGTTCTTTGGTTGCCGGAGAAGCTCGCGGTACTGCAGGGTCTTGGCGGGCGAAAAACGGATTCCCCAAATCGTGCCCATGACGTAATCGGCAAAGATATAGACACCTTCCAGGCCCGGAAGTTTTTTGCCGCAATAAACGTAACCTCCCACAACGCAGACGCCGCTTCCGCGCCCGTAGTCGTAAACAGGATCGATCAGCTGGACCCCCGCCGGAAGGTTGCCCTTGAAGGGATGTTTTCCCTCCCGGTAATTCCACCCGTAGTTGCCGCCCTTGACGATCACATCAATCTCCTCCCACGCATCCTGGCCGACGTCGCCCGCCCAGAGCTCCCCGGTCTTCCGATCGAAGCTCATCCGCCAGACGTTTCTGAGGCCGTACGCCCAGATCTCCGGGCGGACGCCGCCCCCGCCCACCGCAAACGGATTGTCGATCGGAATCCCGTAAGGCCGTCCACCCGTGCGCGAATTCACATCAATCCTCAGGATCTTTGCCAGCAGTGTCTTCAGGCTCTGGCCATTGCCATGCGGATCACCCCAGCCACCACCATCGCCCAGGCTCACGTAGAGGTAGCCGTCGCGCCCGAAGAGGGTCGTGCTTCCCTTGTGGTTGCCGTCAGGCTGGGCGACTTCGAAGAGGATCCGCTCCGAGCTCGGATCGGCCTTGTTGGGGTCGGTCTTTGAGACCTGGAACTCGCTCAGAACGGTTCGGCGCGGTTTCTGGGCGCAATAGTAGGCGTAAAATTTTCCGTTGTTTTTGTAATCGGGATGGAACGCCATGCAAAGAAGGCCCTCCTCGTTGTGGACGACGCCTGTCTTGCGGGTCAGGTCAAGAAACACCTGTGACTTCGCGACGTTTCGATCGTTGGGAAAAACATGGATCCAGCCGGGCTGCTCGACGACAAAGAAACGTCCCGTCCCATCATCGGGCTGGGTCATCCAGACCGGCCGCTCGAACGGCGGCAGGTTCGGAAATGCGGACTTCATCTGCACGCGGGGAATCGGCGACTGTGCCGGCGTATCGGCGCTGACACATAAGAGTAGTAATGGATAGACCAGTGAATGGCCGTATCGCATGGCTTTAAAGATTTTTGCGGGCCGTCTCGGCGGAGCCGTCGGCGCGCTCCTGCTTGTGCACCATCATGTGCCGCCGCGCCACACCCGACTCGATGGCCGCCTTCTCCACGGCGGCGGCCACGCGGTGGACAACCTCGCGATTGAATACGCTGGGGACGATATACTCAGGGTCCAGATCCTGGGGGGCGATGCACGAGGCGATGGCATGCGCGGCGGCCAGGTTCATCCGGGCATTGATCCGCCGCGCGCGGACGTTCAACGCACCCCGGAAAAGGCCCGGAAAGGCCAGCACGTTGTTGATCTGGTTCGGGTAGTCGCTCCGCCCGGTAGCCACGATGTGCGCTTTTTTCGCCGCCTCCTCCGGCATGATTTCGGGAACCGGATTGGCCAGCGCGAACACGATCGGCCGCGGGGCCATCCGTTGCAGCGCCTTCGCAGAAACCAAGCCGGGGCCCGAGACTCCGATCAAAAGGTTCGCTCCGGTCAGTGCATCCTCGATCCGTCCCTGGACCCCGCGCGGATTGGTTTTCCGGGCAAGCCACTCCTTGCTCGGGTTGAGATCCTTGCGCCCCCTGCCGATCGCCCCGTTGCGATCGCAGACAACGATGTCCCTCGCGCCTGCGCTCATCAGCATCTTCACGATCGCGACGCCCGCCGCGCCGGCGCCACTGACAGCGATTTTTAAATCCTTGATTTTCCGTTGGGTCAGGCGCAGGGCGTTCAAGAGCGCGGCCAGGACCACCACAGCCGTCCCATGCTGGTCGTCGTGAAAAACCGGAATATCGAGCCGCTTCTGCAGCTTCTCCTCGACTTCGAAGCAGCGCGGAGCGGAAATGTCCTCGAGGTTGATTCCGCCAAAGCCCACCGAAATCCGGCTGACCGTTTCCACGATTTCGTCGACGTCAGTCGTTTTCAGGCAGATCGGATAGGCGTCGATGTTGGCAAATTCCTTGAAGAGCATCGCCTTGCCCTCCATCACCGGCATCGCGGCTTCGGGCCCGATGTCGCCCAGGCCCAGCACGGCCGTGCCATCGCTGACGACCGCCACCGAGTTGTGCTTGATGGTCAGCTGGTAGACCTTCTTCTTGTCCGCCGCGATCGCCTCGCAGACCCGGGCGACACCGGGCGTGTAGGCCATCGAAAGCGTGTCGCGGGTGGTGATCGGCACCTTGTTGCAAATCGAGATTTTCCCGCCAAGGTGAAGTAAGAAGACACGGTCGGAAACATGCAGGACCTTGACTTTGGGAATCCGCCGGACGGCGGCGACAATTTCCTGCACATGCCCGTCGTCACGCGCGCGCGCCGTGATGTCGCGCACCATTTGCCCGCCCTGGATCTGGACGATGTCCACGGCACCGAGATCGCCGCCACGCTTGCCGACCGTTTCCACGATCCGCGCGAACATTCCGATCCGGTTCGGATAAGAAAGCCGTATCGTGAAACTATGGCTGACCGTGGGTTGATTCATGACGATGCTTTCTGAATGAGTTGTCTGAGGACGTAGGGCAAGATTCCCCCATGCCGGTAATAGTCCACCTCGATCGGCGTGTCGATCCGAACGATGACGGGGACTCGCGTCATCGTTCCATCGGGACGATGGACGACCAGCGTCGCTTCCTGCTTGGGTTTCAACCTGTCGTCCAGCCCAAGGATGTCGAAGGTTTCCGCGCCGGTCAACTTGAGAACGCTGGCGTTGACCCCCTCCTGGAACTGGAGCGGCAGGATTCCCATCCCGACAAGATTGGAACGATGGATGCGCTCGTAACTTTCCGCGATGACCGCGCGCACGCCCAGCAGGCGCGAGCCTTTCGCGGCCCAGTCGCGGGAGCTGCCGGTGCCGTACTCCTGACCCGTGATCACGACGAGCGGCACGCCCTCCTTTTCATAGAGAAGAGCCGCGTCATGGATGCTCATCCGTTCCCCGTCCGGTTCATGAACGGTGACGCCGCCCTCGGTTCCGGGGACCATCAGGTTCTTGATCCGGACATTGGCGAAGGTTCCGCGGGTCATGACGCGGTCGTTGCCCCGGCGCGAGCCGTAACTGTTGAAGTCGACCTGCTCGACCCCGTTCTCGAGCAGATACCGCCCGGCAGGCGAATCCTTCTTGATGCTCCCAGCCGGCGAAATATGGTCGGTCGTCACTGAATCGCCAAAGATGCCGAGCGGCCGAGCGCCCAGGATCTCTACGATCCTGCCTGGTTTCATGGAGAAGTTTTCAAAAAACGGCGGCTCCTGGATGTAGGTGCTCTTCGGATCCCACCGGTAGACGTCGCCGGCGCTTGATGGAATTTCATTCCACCGCGGATTCTGCCCGGCAAAATCCTGATAGAGGGCGCGATAGATTTCGGGCCTGAGCGCCGACTGCATCGCATCGCGAATTTCCTCCAATGTCGGCCACAGATCGCGCAGATAAACGTCCTTTCCGTTCTTGTCGCGGCCAAGCGGCTCCTTGGAAAGATCAATGTCGATGCGGCCCGCAAGCGCGAAGGCGACCACCAGCGGCGGCGACATCAGGAAGTTCGCCTTCACGCTGGAGTGGACGCGGGCCTCGAAATTGCGGTTGCCGCTCAGCACGCTCGCGGTGATCAAGTCGCTTTTGGCGATCGCCTCCTCGATGGGCGCCGCGAGCGGACCCGAGTTGCCGATGCAGGTGGTGCAGCCGTAACCAACCAGGTTGAATCCCAGCTGGTCGAGGTATTTTTGAACGCCCGTCTTGCTCAAGTAATCGCTCACCACGCGCGAGCCGGGAGCGAGCGAGGTTTTCACGTAACCCGGGACTTTCAGCCCCCTCTCAACCGCCTTCCTCGCCAGCAGGCCGGCGCCCAGCATCACCGTCGGATTGGAGGTATTGGTACAACTCGTGATCGCCGCAATGACCACCGATCCGTTGGCCAGCACACCCATTGCCCCGGAATGCACCGATTCGGGAATTTCCGCCGCAGGCGTCGGCGTGGGATGCTGGTCGCGCATTTCAGATTCGCTGGCAGAGACGTTGGCCTTACGAACACCATACGGGCGCGCCGGGGCCGGCTGGCCGCCGCCATCCAGTTGCAACACCACCTGTTTGCCCAAATCCCTGGCCGTTTTGCCATAGCCTCCATCCGAGACAGGACTCCCGAAGAGCTTGAGGAAGCGCTCCTTGACGCGCGGCAATTCGATCCGGTCCTGCGGCCGCTTTGGACCCGCGACGTTTGGCACCACATCTGCGAGATCGAGCTCCAGGTCGACGCTGTAATCAATCTGGCCCCTGGCTGGAACACCAAACATTCCCTGCGCTTTGAAATAATTCTCGAACGCGCCGATCAGCTCCTCGCTGCGGCCCGTCATCCGGAGATAGTCGACCGTCTGCCCGTCGATGGGGAAATAGCCCATCGTCGCGCCGTACTCCGGAGCCATGTTGGCGATCGTGGCGCGGTCGGCCACCGGAAGCGAGGCGGTTCCAGGACCATAAAATTCGACAAACTTGCCGACCACCCTGGCCTTGCGAAGCATTTCCGTCATGTGGAGGGCCAGGTCGGTGGCCGTGACTCCGGTTTTCAACTCGCCCGTCATATGGACACCGACCACTTCAGGCGTGAGGAAATAAACAGGCTGGCCGAGCATCCCCGCCTCCGCTTCGATGCCGCCGACACCCCAACCGACAATTCCCAGGCCATTGATCATCGTGGTGTGCGAGTCGGTTCCGACCAGGGTATCGGGGAAAAAGATTTGCCTGTCTCCAACGCTGGATGACAGGACTCCATGTGCAAGATATTCCAAGTTGACTTGATGAACGATGCCGATGCCGGGCGGCACGACCTTGAAAGTCTTAAACGCCTGCTGGCCCCACTTGAGAAATTCATACCGTTCGCGGTTGCGCTTGAATTCCATTTCCAAATTCAGCCGGAGCGAGTCCGCCGATCCGAAGAAGTCGACCTGAACGGAGTGGTCCACGACCAGGTCCACCGGCACCAGCGGCTCGATCATTTTCGGGTCCTTCTTAAGCCGGGCCACCGCCGAGCGCATCGCCGCCAGGTCAACCAGAAGGGGCACGCCCGTGAAATCCTGCAGGACGATCCGTGCCACCACAAATGGAATCTCCTCCGCCGCGGGCTTCTTCGCATTCCATGCGGCAAGAGTCCTCACATCTCTCTCAGTAATTTTCTTTCCATCTGCATTTCGAAGCACTGACTCCAGAACGATCCGGATGCTGACCGGCAACCTTGCGATGCGGCCGATCCCTGCCTTTTCCAGCGCGGGCAGCGAATAGAGCCAGCCTTGTTTGCCGCCGCCGGTGTCAAAGCTCCGGAGAAAATCAAATAGCGAATGGGTCATAGGTTCAGCGTATAGCGGATAGCGTATGGCGGATAGTTTACAAACACTTTTTTGGGTCATTCCTCTATACGCTCTACGCCATCCGCTCCACGCTACGAGATGCTTTGCACCGTGAACCGGAAAACCTTGATTGCCGGCGACCAATAGGCTTCCGAAAATCCCGCCTTGGCCTTCAGACATCGAAGAAATTCCTCCGGCGTGCCGATCGACTCCCACATCGACGGTAGAAGAGTTCCGCGCAGGTTGCCTTTCTCGAGCAGAAATCCATCCAGACCCGGCCGCATTTGCCGGATGAGGTCCACCTCGGAGCGGACCTCCATCCGTTCGAGCGGGTTGAGTATGGAGAGGTGGATGTTGAGCACGCTGAGCTCCAGGTGAACGACCGGCCTGAACCGATCATCCCTGAACGCCGCAGCGAAGGCGTTGTCGGCCACGTCCTCGACCAACGGCCGGTATGCGCGGATGGTGCCGATGCAGCCCCGCAGCTCGTTCCGCACCTGGACGGTCACAAAAGCCGCGCCATGACGCATCAGCTCGGGCGGGAAATCGCCGGCTTCGACCGGCAGGGGCGCGCCGCGACTCAAGCCGTGCTCGATCGATCGGTGGGCCACCTGCAAAAGCATTTTTTTCAACGGCTCCGTCAGTCTCTGCGGCGCGGCCGGCGGGACGGTTTCCAGCACATATGCGCCATAGCCCACCACTTCGTCGCGAAGTCCCGCCGTGTCGCTGGAATTGCGAAGATCGACTGTTCGAGCCTTCAGCCCATGATGCCGCGCCGCCGTCAACAACCCGTTGATCGCGTTGCGCCCGCACGCCTGATCCTCACTGATCTTCTGCGGTTCGAGCGCCTCGATCGCGCGCGAGGTTGCCTGGTCCATCCGCCGCGCCGTCTCATCGTCGTGGTAGTGGCTCAAATCGGAACTGACCACGATCAGCGTCTCGGGCCCTCCCCAAAGCCGTCCCAGCACTTCCTCGACCTCCCCGGGGCTCGCCTCGCCGACCGCCAGCGGCACAAGCGCGAACGATCCAAGCGTTTCCTGCAGAAAGGGCAGCTGAACTTCCAGGCTGTGCTCGCGCGCATGGGCTTCGTCGAAAACCAGGACCTGCGGCAGGGAAAGAATTTCTTGAATCGCCTCCCGGTCGACCGGCACGCGCCCCATCGGCGTTTCAAAGGCTTCCGCGCCGCTGGTTGCAAGCCCACTAAAGGGAAAACCATGCGCTGTTCCCAGCAGGACCACACGCCGGACTGAGCCGCGCGCTCCCTGCAGGAATGCGTAAGCGGACGCCGCCACCGGCCCGGAGTAAGCATATCCGGCATGGGGAACGATGATGGCCTTGGGCACGGGGCCTGGAGAAGACACGCTCTTTGACAGCTGCCGCCCGGCCACATCCAGGAAGCGCCGCACCATCATCCCGAGTTCGTTGCGGTCCGCGGGATAAAAACGGCCGGCAACTGCGGGTTCCCTGATTGGGTTCATTCCGGATTTCCTCGATTCTCGAATCCGATCCTGATATATTAAATTTGCCACGAAAGGGCGCCATGGTCACCCCCAAAAAAGACCCCGCAAAAAAGGGTCCCATCGTCCCGACTCAGTACTGGCACCGGACCGAGGATGGGCGGATCCAGTGTGATCTTTGTCCGCGGTTCTGCAAGCTCGCCGAGGGCCAGCGTGGGTTTTGCTTTGTCCGGATGCGCCAGGATGACGGCATCGTGTTGACCACCTACGGCCGCTCGAGCGGTTTCTGCATCGACCCGATCGAGAAGAAGCCTCTCAACCATTTCCTGCCGGGAACTTCCGCCCTCTCCTTTGGAACCGCCGGCTGCAACCTCGGCTGCCGCTTCTGCCAAAACTGGGACATCAGCAAATCGCGCGAGATCGACACGCTCGCCGACGAGGCATCGCCCGAGACGATCGCCCGGGCCGCGCGCGAACTCGGCTGCCGGAGCGCGGCGTTCACCTACAACGATCCGGTCATCTTCATGGAATATGCGGTCGATGTCGCGCAGGCATGCCGCAAGGCGGGAATCAAAACGGTCGCCGTCACCGCGGGTGAGATCAACGCCGAGCCGCGGCGGGAGTTTTACCGGCACATGGACGCCGCGAACGTCGACCTGAAGGGATTCACCGACGAATTCTACGAAAAAACTTGCATGGGCCATCTCCAGCCGGTCCTCGATACACTTGTCTATTTGAAACATGAAACGAAGGTTTGGTTCGAAATCACCAATCTCATCATCCCCGGCCTCAACGACCGCGAGGATGAGATCGACGCGATGACGCGGTGGATCGTCGAAGAGCTCGGCCCCGACGTGCCAACGCACTTTACCGCGTTTCATCCCGACTGGAAGATGATGGACCGCCCCCCCACACCAGCCTCCACGCTCACGATGGCCCGCAAGATCGCGATCCGAAACGGCCTCCGTTACGCCTACACCGGCAACGTCCATGACGAGGAAGGCGGCGGCACCTACTGCCACCAATGCCGGAGCAGGATCATCGGCCGGGACTGGTACGTCATGACCGAGTGGAACCTCACGGATGACGGCCACTGCATCTTCTGTGGAACACCGTGCGCCGGCGTTTTCGACGGGCCGCCAGGAAGCTGGGGAGCCCGGCGCGTGCCGGTCCGTCTGGCGGATTATTCCCGCTAGGCCGGCCTCGTATCGCTCGCCCTGAGCCGCGCCAAGGATCGATCATGCGCCTTTGAAAGAACGAGCAGCGAAGTGATCGCGCCAACCACTGCCAGGAACATGTCCCACTGCGTGTCCCAGACATCACCCTGCGTCGCGAGAAAAGCCGTGGACGCCTCCTCCCCCGACATGACGGCCACGCGCCACTCGATGATCTCATAGAACGCGCTGAATGCGAGACAAACGCAGACACACAAAAAGAAGAGCCACTTGCCCGGCCGCAGCGTCGATGTCCTGAGCAGCAGTTCCCGGACCAGGATCGCGGGGAAGAAACCCTGAGCGAAATGACCCACGCGGTCGTAGTGGTTGCGCGAAAGGTGAAAAGAATCGCGGATCCAGTCGAACAGCGGCACTTTGGCGTATGTGTAATATCCGCCGATCATGAGGATCACCGCGTGAAACGAGAGCAGAAGATAGCAGAGCCGTGTCAGCGGAAAACTCCGGTAAGTCCAAACACAAGCCACGAGCCCGATCCATACAGGGGCGTTTTCCAGAGCCCAGGTCAGACGGTCCGCTTCCGGCCGGATCCCAAGCAGCACTTCCAGCAGGAGGACGACCCCAAGAAGATGAGAGCCCTCGATTTTTCTCACAACGAGTTGAAATTAGTCGAAGGGATGGGATAATGAAACCCAATTTGTGAACCGTTCAAGGAACAGCTTTACGCTTCTGGAAGTTCTCGTCGTGATCTCGATCATCGCCCTGCTCGTGAGCCTGGCTTTCGCCGGCTACCGGCAGGCGTACCTCGTGCGCGAACGGATGCGGTGTCTCAACTCGCTGCGCCAGTGGACGATCGCCCTGGAGATGTACGCCAACGACAATGCCGGCGTCTATCCGCGCAGCGGCGACCTTTTCACCAAGACGCCCGAGGTCGGCGCGTTCATGACCAATTATCTTTCGATTGCCGACACGGGGAGTTACTCAACCAGCCATTTGCCCCTGGCCATGTGCCTGTCGGGAATCGCCACCTACCAGAACAACACCGCCTATGTCGGCTGGAGTCTTTATGCGGGTTACAGCGGGCCGAGCCCCCTTCAAAACGATTACGCCGGAGTCAACTTTGCCACCCAGCAAAGCGCAAGTGACAGCGGCCTTGCCGTCCTGGGGTGCGTCACCGCAAACCAGATCGGCAGCGACAACTGGACCGGACACGGCATCCGGTACGACACGGCGTCCGTCGAATCGCCCCAAGGGCAGATGGCGGCCTGGCCTGACGGCCATGCGCGGTGGGTCCGGTTCGACGATCTTCGCGTCTCGACCGTCAAGTTCGGCATCTACCGTTACTACATGCCGAGAAAAGATTTGAACTGACGTTGAAATGCCGCAGAGCTGCGCTCAAGGCTCCGCGCGAACCTGCGGCCGATCCCGGTCATTATCGAAGGATTGAATGGGCCCCTGCCAATCGGGATTGTGGACGATGTTCTCCGTGAATCGGTCTCCCGTATATTCGCGGATCACTTTTCTCCAGAATGCTTGTCCCGACGCGTTGAAATCCGATTCCTTGACCTCCCATTTTCCGGGAAACTTTTCGAAGATCTGGAAGGCGGCTTGCTTGCCGATACCCTGCCGGCGGTATCTTTTTAAAATGAAAAACTCAGGCAGGATGCGGACGATGCCCCGATGATGGGAAAATTCGTCCGAGACCACCAAGGCGAAACCGGCGACCTTATCGTGGTAGCAAACCAGCAAGGGAACCCACTCGGGTTTTTTCCAGAAAAGATCGAGGTACCCGTCATCGATGAACGCCTGTTTCTGTGCAACCTGCTCGCCCTTCATTTGGGCGAACTCTTCCACGTAAAGTTCCAGAAGCCATTTCATGACCGGCTTCTGCTCGTGTGTCGCGACTTTGATTTCGACGGCCTGCATCGTTTCCTGGCGTGAAAGGCATCCGTGCCCGGACAAAAACAGCTTATCCCAGACTTTTCGGAATGTCAAAAAATTTGGATTATTTTACGAACTTCTTGCACAGCGTACGGTTACTTGGTTTTCAAGCCCCAGCGCTCGCGGATGCGCCGCTCGATCGTGGCGAAGAAGAGCCTCTCGACGAGAAAACCGATTGCGATGACGACAAACATGATCCCAAGCACCTGGCTCATGTCCGCCAGTTCCCGGCCCATGTACAGGAGAAAGCCGAGCCCCGGAAGCGCCTGCATCATCTCAGCGGCGACAACGCCATGCCAGCCGAAAGTCCAGCCCAGTTTGAGTCCGGTGATGATCGATGGAAACGCGGCGGGCAGAACGACTCGTCTGACCATCCCAAAGCCGCGCACACCCATCGTCCGGGCCGCGTGCACATAAAGAGGATTGACGCCGTGAATCCCGTCGGAGACGGCCATGGCGACGGCGCCGACCGAACTCATCACGATCACGAAGTAGATCGCCGTCTCGCTCAGCCCGAACCAGATCGTCGCCAATGGCACCCATGCGACACTCGGCAGACTCTGGAATCCCATCAACAGCGTCCCGATGCTGTCGCGCAGCCAGTTGCTCCAGCCGAGCAGAATCCCCGTGACAAACCCAACGGCTAGCGTGATCAAATACCCGAGGCAGAGCCGCTTCAAGGAACAGGCAATTGCCACCGGCAAACTATGGTCGGCAATCAGCTCACTCAACCGGTCGAAGACCATCGCCGGACTCGGCAGAAGGTACTTCGGCCAGAAGTGCAGGCTAAATACCGTCGCCCATAGTGTGACCAGTAAGAGATAGAATCCGATCGTGATTGACAGTTTTCTCATTCGATTTTCGTGGGTCTACAGACTCATGAACCTCGGTTTTCAATTCAGTCAAAACGCGCGCGCCTTCAGCCGACACCGCAGGATCGTACATCATGCGGATCCGCGGCAACTTGATCCGGAACACGCTCTTGATGCGCCCGGGCCGGTTGCTGAAAACACAGACCCGGTCGCCGAGACAGGCCGCCTCACGGACGTTGTGCGTGACGAAGATGATGGTTTTCTTCGTTTTTTGCCAGATCTCCTGCAGGTGTATATAAAGCTCGTCGCGGGTCAGCGCGTCCAGCGCCCCGAAGGGTTCGTCCATCAGCAGAATCCCCGGGTTGGGAGCCAGGGCGCGGGCCAGGGCGACGCGCTGGCGCATCCCGCCGGAAAGCTCATGGATGTACGAGTTTTCAAACTTCTCAAGCCGGACCAGCGTCAGGTAGTAGCGCGCGACTTCACGGCGCTCCCGACGGTTCAAGTTCTTCTTTCGCTTCAAGCTGAATTCCAGGTTATGAAGGACATTGAGCCAGGGAAAAAGCGCATGCTCCTGGAAAAGCATCAGGCGGTCATAGCCCGGACCCGTCACGCGCTTGCCGTCGATGAGAACTTCTCCCTCGCTCGGCTGCTCGAGACCGGCAATCAGGTTGAGAAGCGTCGATTTTCCGCAACCGCTGGGTCCGACAAAGACGACAAATTCGCCTTCGGCGATGTCCAGCGTGGTCGGGCGAAGCGCCTCCAGGACGCCTTTCTTCGTCTCGAACCGCTTGCTGACGCCGCGAAGCGAAACCTTCGCCGCTGCTTGAACTGCCGCCTCCGTCATGATTACTTCACGGGTTCGAGTTTTTCGGTCGCCAGCGCTTCGTTCAGAAGTTTCAAATCGTAGATGCCGGACAGGTCGGGTTTCTGGCTGCCAAGGAATCCCAGCTTGAACGCCGAATCGGCCGACTTCAAAAGCGTGGCCGATAACGGGTCGTAAGTCACGTCAAACCATTTCCAGCTTTCCTCCAACAGCTTGTCGGGAAGCGGCTTGCCGACCTCGCGGCTGATCTCCTGGTTGATGATTCGCTTGGCCTCC
Source organism: Verrucomicrobiota bacterium (assembly GCA_023265515.1). Lineage (GTDB taxonomy): Bacteria > Verrucomicrobiota > Verrucomicrobiia > JABWAM01 > JAHFSZ01 > JAHFSZ01. The sequence goes on along the minus strand of JAHFSZ010000037.1, from coordinate 8,754 downwards.
GCCGGATTGGCTTTGATCCACTGCGTCACCTGAACATGCACTTGAAGCATTTTCTTCACGAGGTCCGGGTGGGAGCTTAGGAACGCCGTGCGGACCACCACCAGCGCCGTGCTGAACCGGCGGTCCGGCCAGAGATCCCGCTCGTCGAGAAACCGGCGGCCGCCCGCCTCCTGGATCAGTCTTGTCGCCCACGGCTCCGGCGCCCAGGCGCCGTCGATCTGGCTCTTTTGGAAGAGGATCAATTGCTCGGGGTTTGGAATTGGCAGAACGGAGACAGTGCCTCCCCTTTCTCGAACTTGAAGGCTATGATCGAGCAGCCATTGACGCGCTGCCACATCCTGCGTGTTGCCGAGCTGGGGGGTGGTGATTTTTTTGTTCGCGAAATCCTTGTCGGATCGGATGCCGGATTTCGGGTGGACGACAAGCGAGGCGCCGCCTGACGAGGCGCCGGCCACCACGCGCAACGCCTCTCCTTCGCTTCGGAGATAAGCGTTAATGGCGGGGTTCGGCCCGACATAGGCAATGTCGATGTGGCCCGCCATCAGCGCCTCCATGGCCGCTGGCCCGGCATTGAAGATCTTCCAGTCGATCGGTTTTCCGATGCCCTTCTCAAAGGCCCCATTCGCCCGGCCAACGATCACTTGCGCATGGGTGATGTTCGGGAAATGGGCAATTCGAATGGGTTCCTCGGCTTGGGCCGTCCAGCCGAACGGAATGGCAAAAATCCAACCCAGGTACTTGAGGAAGTTCATCATGGCTTTTGCAGTTTTGAGTTGATATTTAAAATCTATAGGTTTTATAGACTTTAAACGAACTGGATGTGATGGTCAACTCTTCTTCTTCGCCCGTTTTGAGGCCAGCCTGGCAAGGTGATTGGAAGATTTCATGCTTCCTCAAAGTCTCAAAGTGTCCGCCGTTCTGAGCAAATCCATCGGCTTGCGTCGACAGCCCTTCGCTTTGACCAGATTTTCCCCACCCCGCCAATCGTTTTTTAAAGATTTTTCAGCGTCCACTCGACTCTATAAATGGCCGGAGGCCAGCGCGGAGTCGAGTGGTGCGCGCTACAGGGTTCGAACCTGTGACTTCCACCGTGTGAAGGTGGCACTCTACCACTGAGTTAAGCGCGCTTTAGGCCGCCTAGGCGGGACAACCTTGTCAGGGTAGTTACAAGGAAAAATCGGGTATGGCAAGGGGGATTGTCAAGCTGGCGGGACCGCCGGTGCCAACTTGTCATCTTTGAACAGAAGGGAAAGTTGAAGATTGCCTTTGATGGGTATTGTTCTACTCTAACGCGCTTACCGGAGGATGAAAATCTTTTGGCGCATCCCGCGACGAACCATGCGGCCATCTTCAAATCAAAATAAGAACTCCGCGATCCGAGCGCTTGGCGAGTTGGAATCGCAAGCCGCCGAAGGCAATTCCCTCGCACAACTCGACGTTGCCTTCTCGTATTTCGACAGAACTTCCGGCCGGATGACGCACGCGGATCCGCCGGTGCAACCATCTTCATTGCCACCGCCGCGCGCTCCGACACCCCGAGTCACACCCAGCCGGCCAAGCGGCGTATTCGGGCAGAAGTTCATCTCCGACGACTACCGGCACATGGCTTACGAGACGGCCGCCGAACATGGATTCATGGAGGCGCAGTACAATCTCGCCGGCATGTATTACAATGGCGAAGGCGCGCAGAAGAATCTTCTTCTGGCGGCCAAGTGGTTTGGTTTGGCGGCGGCCAAGGGTCACGCGCGATCCCAGTGCAGCCTGGGTGCGATGTACTACAACGGCGAGGGCGTGGAGCAAAATTTCAAGGAGGCCGCGCATTGGTTCCGGCTGGCAGCCGAGCAGGGCCATGGCAAGGCTCAGTACAGTCTTGGCGCGATGCATTACAATGGCGAGGGCGTGCCCAAGAACGCTGCCCTGGGGGCGGACTGGTTCACGCTGGCCGCCGCGCGTGGATTTATCGAGGCACAGTACCATCTGGGCCAGATGCATCACGACGGCGAAGGCATCGATCGCGACTTGCTGAAGGCAGGCGAATGGTTCCGTCGAGCCGCCGAACAGGGACACGCCAAGGCGCAGTGTTCGCTCGGAACGATGTACTACCACGGCGAAGGCCTTCTGCAAAATTTCAGAACGGCGGTCGTCTGGTTTCGCCGCGCCGCCGAACAGGGGCTTGCGCTTGCGCAGTACAATCTTGGCCGCATGTACCATGAGGGCGAGGGTGTCACACGAAACTTCAAGGAGGCGCTTCGCTGGTACACGATGGCCGCCGAACAGGGCCTTGCCGACGCGCAGTATGCTCTCGGGGTCATGCACCATCAGGGGGAAGGAACACTTCCCGATCCGGTGACCGCCTATAAGTGGTTTGATCTGGCCGCTTCCCAGGGCCTGGCCAACGGCACGGTAAGCCGCGACATCATCTGCCGGGAAATGAGCCTGCTTGACATCGCCCTGGCCACGCGCTTGTCGATGGCGTTTTCCACAAAAGTGCGGCGTTTGCCTTCCCAATCTGCCGGATTGTAAGATCCGCTTTTCGAGAACAAACCGCCGCCCGGAGAGGGTCTGCGTGAAAACCGCGTTTTTCGAAATTGAGACCTGGGAGAAAGAGCACATCCTCAAAAACGGGTTCAAAAAAGAGGACTGCCTTTTTATCACCGAGCACCTTGCGCCGAGGCATTATTCCAGGCTTAAGGAAGTCACCGTTGTCTCGCCCTTCATCTATTCGCCCATCACCCGCGAGATCCTGGAGCAATTGCCGAATGTGAAGATGATCGCCACCCGGTCAACGGGCTACGACCACATCGACCTCAAGGCATGCTCCGAGCGCGGGATCACGGTGTGCAACGTCCCGACCTATGGCGAGAACACGGTTGCCGAACATGCGTTCGGGCTTCTGCTGGCAGTCAGCCGGAATATTCACCGCGCCTATGTTCGCTCGCTCAATCGGAACTATGACATCCATGGCCTCAAAGGGATGGACTTGGAGGACAAGACGCTCGGCATCGTTGGAGGCGGCCGGATCGGCCTTCACATGGCCCGCATCGCGCAGGGCTTTCGAATGCGGATTTTGGTTTTCGACAAGCGCCGTGATCTCTTCCTGGAAAAATTGATTGGATTCAAGTACACATCCCTCGACGAGTTGCTTGCCCAGTCCGATATTGTCTCGCTTCACGTGCCGCTCCTGCCCGACACCCATCACATGATCAACCGCGGGACGATCCAGAAGATGAAGACTGGCGCCATCTTGATCAACACTGCACGCGGGGGACTCGTTGATACGGAGGCCTTGCTCGAAGCACTCGATCACGAAAAATTGAGCGGTGCCGGGCTCGATGTGCTCGATCATGAACAACTGTTGAAGGAAGAGGACCAGTTGCTCGGCCGGAAGTTCACCTCCGAGGAATTACACAAGCTCGAAGTGACGCAGAGGCTGATGAAGCGCGAAGACGTGATCTTCACCCCGCACATTGCCTTCTACAGCGAAGAAGCCCTGCACCGGATCATCGACACCACCCTGCTCAACATCAGCGAGTGGAAGGAAGGGCGCCCGGTGAACGTTGTAAAAATCGCCTCGTAGTGCTTTCGCCTACAGCTCACTCGACCCGAGCAGGCTCAAATCCGTGAAGACCGGCGGGTTCTCGCAGCTCGAAGAAAGCTGGTCGACAAAAGTGTTGGTGTGCGGTGCGTTGCGGTGTGCGGCCTCGGCCTCCTCGTTTTCGAAGCACATCAGATGGACGAACGAAGGCCCGGCCGCCTCCTGATAGGTTTCGTAAAAGGTGGCAGGCTCGTTCTCCTTGATCTCCTCGACAAACTCCTCGATCGCGTGTTTGACTTCCTCCAGCTTGTCACGCCGGACTGTGTATCGTGCCATCTTGAATATCATCGATTTCCTTCCTTTCTGCCCCTTCGAGACTTCTTCTGACGCATAAGATACCGGATCCAGGGAATCAGCCCAAGAACCAAAATAACCAGGAGGGCGGCCAGCTCGTAACGCCGGACGTCCTTCATGATCGCTTCCAGCGCATTGCCGAACCAATAGCCGGCGGCGCCGAAAGCAACTGACCAGAGCGCCGCACCAATCGCGTTGAGGATCACGAACCGGGGCGTTTTCATCGGCGTCATCCCGATCACCAGCGGCGTGATCGTGCGCAGCCCCGTCATGAAGCGAAATCCGATCAGGAACGGCGTCTGATAATGGCGCATCAGATGGTAAACGCGATCGACCTTCGCCTCCCAGCGGGGCCGCCTCGCCAGCAGAGCCTTGCCCTTGTACCGCCCGATAAAAAAATAAAACTGGTCGCCTGCGAAACTTCCCACGAACGCGACCGCCATCACCCACGGCAGTTCGAGATAGCCCCGGTACGCGGCGAAACCCGCCATCATCAAGACGGTCTCGCCCTCCAGGAAGGTACCGACCCCAAGCGTCCAGTAGCCGTACGTCTCGATGAGATATTGAAGGGACATCGCTTACCGGGGTGCGATATGAATGGCGCTGCCCAGCCACGCATCCGCCGCTTCCGGTATCGCCTCACTGTAAGTTGGATGCGTGAAAATCGTCTCGGCCAGCTCGGAAATTTTCATGCGCTTCTTCATTGCAACGGCGAAAGTTCCGATCAGTTCGGCGGCGTGAAGCCCGGCGATATGCGCCCCGAGCAGCTCCCCGCTCTGCGCATCGCCGACCACCTTCACGAAACCTTCGGTTTCCCCCTGCGAAACAGGCTTGCCGAGCGCCGCGAAGGGAAATTTCACCGCCTTCGCCTCGCGGCCTTTGCCCGCCTCCTCCTCGCTCATCCCGACAGACGCCAGCTCGGGATACGTGAATACGGCGCTTGGCACCCCGCGGTATTCCATCGGCGTCTTTTCGCCGAAGGCGTGGTTGACGGCCACTCGCGCCTGGGCCGAAGCGACGTGTGCCAGTGGGAGCCTGCCGACCAGGTCGCCCAGCGCGTAGATGCCGGGTGAAGACGTTTCCATGAATTCATTGACCTCCAGATGCCCCTGGACCACCCGGATTTTTTCGGTTTCCAGGCCAAGGTCTTCCACATTCGGGGCGCGGCCGACCGAAACGAGCAATTTCTCCGCCTCGATTTTTTCACCGCCGGCCAGCAAGATCAAAACATGTCCGGATTCCACGGACGCCGACTCCAGCTTTTGACCCGTCAAAATCCGAATCCCCTGCTTCTTGAATGACCGTTCGAGCTGGCGGCCGAGATCCGCGTCCATGAGTGGAAGAAGGCGCTGTTCAAGCTCAATGACCGTCACCTTTGCCCCAAGCTGCGAAAAGATGCTCGCGTATTCGCAGCCAATATAGCCGCCGCCGAGAATCGCCATGGACTCCGGAATTTGACGCAGGTCGAGGGAATGGTCGCTGTTGAGAATCGAAACGCCGTCCGGTTTCGCCATCGGCAGGGAAACCGGATGCGAGCCGGTGGCGAGGATGATCGTCTTTGCCTGGATGCGCCGGCCCGCCGCTTCCACCACCCGCCCGCCCACCAGCCGGCCCCGGCCCCGGATGGCGTCAATCTTGTTTTTTTGCAGCAAAAATTCAAGTCCCTGCTGGATTTTGGCGACCATGCGATCGCGGCGCTCGACGATCGACGCGAGCTTCACGCCGACACCGGAAGCCTCAACGCCGTAGTCGGCGGCCTGGCGGGCGGCGCGCAGAACTTCGATGCTGGTCACCATCCCCTTCGTCGGAATGCACCCCCGGTTCAGGCAGACGCCGCCGAGGTGCTTTTCCTCGATCAGCGCGACGCGGGCTCCGCCATGCGCCGCGCGGATGGCCGCCTGGTAGCCGCCCGGCCCGGAACCGATCACGACAAAGTCAGAGGATTCCATTGGAGTATCCAGAAATCAGAACCCAGAACTCAGAACCCAGAATAAACACCGTCCGGACGAGTCTAGCCAACTTCATAGGCTTCCTCGGACTCCTTCACAATAGACTGGCTTTCAAGGACGAGCGAACAGTAGCGATCGAGCAGCTTGCTGACTTCTTCCAAACATTCCATGCAGTGGGTCGAGTCTCCGTAGCCTAGGTCGCGAACCAGAATGAGATAATAACGACATTCCGCCAAGGATCCCTGAGAGATGTTAAAAAATCTTCCCTTGTCAGGCTTACCTCTCTTTTTAAAGCCTTCTGCTATGTTGGCAGGGATGGAAACAGCGGCCCTCCGCAGTTGAGACGTTAGACCATAAAGCTCATGCTTCGGAAATCCTTCACTAAGTCGATAGACACCGATTGCAAGTTCATGGGCCTTCCGCCACACGATCAAATCCTCGAAGCATTTCGCCGGTGCGAACCTTCCGGGTTCTGGGTTCTGGGTTCTGGGTTCCATTCTGAATGCTGAGTTCTGAGTCCTGAATTCTTCCGATCAGAATTCTTTTCCCTGAAAACACCGGATGAATTCCTCGGGGGTCGCGGCATCGAGAAGCTTTTGGCGGAATTCGTCGCCCTTCATGCAGCGGGCCAGCGAGCCGACAATGCGCAGATAGTCGGTCACCATGCGCTTGGGAGTCCCCACCAGAAAAATGAACCGGACAGCCTCCAAATCCTTTTCGTCGAAAACGATCCCCGCCGGGCATCGGGCGGCGATGAGCACCATCTCCTTGACGCAGTCGGTGCGGGCATGCGGGATGGCGATGCCCCGGCCAATCGACGTGGAACCGGCCGCCTCGCGCTCATAAACCGACCGGCAGAACGACGGGAAATCCTCGATATCCGGATGATCCTTGCCCATATGGGCGACCGCCTTGACGGCCGACTCCTTGTCCGGCGCGCAAAGATTCAAGTCGATATAGCCCACGCGCAGTAGATCTGAAATGTTCACAACACCGCCCATGTGTTTTCTGAAACGCCTTTTCTCCTCCAAAGCCTGCATGATCTCCCCATCCGCGCGCTACCAGCCATGTTTAGTGGGATGTGCCGCTCCATTTCAACTTCCGGCGCAAGATGTCAAAATAGGAATGAGTCGGAAGCGTGACAAGCTTTACTTGATACTTGCTCCGCCGCACCAGGATGATGTCCCGGCGCTGGAGCTCGACCAGGACCTGGCCATCGATGGTGACCACGAGGCCTTCGGCCTGGCTCCTCGGCCTTATTTCCACCACGCTTCGGTCATTCACAACCACTGACCGGTTGCTCAGGGTGTGCGGGCAAATCGGCGTGACAGTGAAAACATCGCTGTCCGGCGCGACAATCGGCCCGCCCGCCGAGAGCGCATAGGCCGTCGATCCGGTCGGGGTCGAAATGATCATCCCATCGCCGTAGTAGGAGTTGAGAAATTCGCCGTTCACGCAGAGGTCCATCTCGGCGACGCGAGAGAATGCCTTTCGGGAAATCACAACGTCGTTCAAAACCACGTGCTTGATTCGACGGCCGACGGCGCGCCGGATCTCCACTTCCAGCGTCTTGCGCCGGGAAACCGCGAACCGGCCCTTCAGAATCGGCGCGAGCGATGAACCCAGGCGAGTGGGCAGAAGCGAGGTGAGAAAACCAAGCCGCCCGAGATTGACGGGGAGAATCTTTGTTTCCGCCGGGTAAATGTGCCGGACGACGCGCAGTACCGTCCCGTCACCGCCGAGCACGATAATGAGACCAACCTTTCGGGCCAGCTCCGAAAGTGGATGGATGTTCCGCGTCGCGTGTAGCTGGTAACCGAGTTCCTCTTCAAGAAGGACGGAGCGGCCGGGCAGTTGGCGGAGAAGTTTCCTTGCCAGCAGGAGCGCCCGCGGTTTTTCTAAATTCGCAACAAGACCAATCTTTTTCATTTCAGAATAACCAAGAATTTTTGACAGGATTAACAGGATTCACAAAATTTTTTAAAATAAAACAATTGCCACAAAAAACGAAAAAACCCTTATATAAAATTTTTTCGTTCCTATTTGTGGCTTTTCTGATCTCCCTTCACATTTAATCGGCGGTCCCGCAGCTGTGGGACCGCCAATGCAATCCTGTTAATCTTGTAAATCCTGTCCAAAGGTTTTATCCGGACGCCTTATTATATAAGCCAGAAACTCCTTGTTTCCTGCTGGTCCTTTCAAGGGGCTCTCTATAACACCCACCCATCGAAGTTTCAACGACTCTTCGGCAAACTTGCGGATGCGCTCGACCACCTGTTGATGTATGGCGTCATCCCGCACGACCCCGCCCTTTCCGACCTGGTCGCGGCCAGCCTCGAACTGCGGCTTGATCAGCGTCACAATCCCGCCGTTTTTCGAAACAATGGCGACCGCGGCAGGCAGGATTTTTTCCAGTGAAATGAATGAAACGTCGATGGTCAACAGATCGACCGATTCGCCGACGTCCTCCAGCTTCAAGTACCGCGCATTAAGCCCTTCCTTGCAGATGACTCGCGGGTCGGAGCGCAGCTTCCAGTCGAGCTGGTTTTCGCCAACGTCGATGGAGTAAACTTTTCGCGCTCCGGATTGCAAGAGACAATCGGTGAAGCCGCCCGTCGAAGAGCCGATGTCGAGACAGGTTTTTCCGGCAACCTCGATCTTAAATTGGTCGAGCGCCGCCTGGAGTTTGTGGCCGCCGCGAGAGACAAAACGTTCCACAGCTTCCAACTCCAGCCGATCACCCTCGGAAACCTCCTGGCTCGCCTTGCGGGCCACCTGGCCATTCACTCTCACCTGCCCGGCCATGATCTGCCGCGCGGCCTTTTCGCGGGATGGAATCAGCCCGCGGCTGACGAGAGCTTGATCGAGACGGAGTTTTGGGGATTTCGATTTCAACGACGGATTATCTCACGCAAA
>JAHFSZ010000080.1 GCA_023265515.1 Verrucomicrobiota bacterium | reverse complement strand
AGGGCATCCTCGATCACGCGGGCTTCGGGATCCGTCGGAAAGTTTTTCTTCAGGTTCAACGCCTGAACCTTCTCGATCACCGTTTCGTCGTAGCCGGCTTCGCGAAGAATCTCGCCGGCTTTCTTTGCATGAAACTTTTTCAGATCCTCGCGCCAGCGCAGATACCCGGCGCGGTCCATGGGATAGGTCGAACGCGGAACCTGCCATCGGCAAAGGTGCTGGCAACGGGCCGCGAGGCGAAGCACTTCAGAAGCATCGGGCTCGAGCTTTTCCACCCAGGCGCTCAGCCGTTCGGCATAGACCAGTTCCCCCGGGCGCGCAACGCTCCTGTCCAATTCCGAATGCGGATCGCGCGCGTTCTCCGCGTCCATCATGCCGATAGCGGTCTTGAATGCAGACATGATCGCCATCGAAAGGGTGATCGGGAGAAAAAGCGATCAGAATCTTCCAGGTCCGAACACCCTATTTGGGCTTCTCGGCCACCTTGTCACCTTCCGCTTGATGAATCATCTGCCATAGACTTTCCAGTGTCCGATTCTCAGGCTGCGGCTGGGCTGCAATCCACTCCTGCTCGCCTGGCTCCATCCGGGCTCCATGATCGATCAACAGCTTGGCGATGCCGACGTTTCCCTCATGGGCGGCGAGCAGGACAGCGGTGTTTCGATACTTGTCCCGAAGGTTCAAGTCGGCTCCGCGCTCGATCAACAGCTTCACCACGTTCGTCTGCCCTTCCAAAGCGGCGATCATCAGCGCGGAGGTGCCTGTTTGGTTCTGGAAATTGATCGCGATCCCCGCATCGAGAAGAAGTTTGACCAGATCTTCGTGTCCATGCTGGGCGGCCATGCTCAACGCCACGGAACCCTCCTTGTTGCGGGCACGGATGTCGGCGCCCTGCTGGATCAAAAACGCCGCCATTTCGCGCCGGCCCAGCTCGGCGGCCCACATCAGCGCCGTCCAGCTATCCTTTCCCGTCACATTGATGTCGATGGGCGTGGCGAGGATTTTCTTGGCGGCCGCAATATCGCCGCTCTTGACGGCGATCATCCACTCGGCCACCTCCTTCTCGTCCTGAAAAGTCATATCCCGGGTCTTGGCAATCGTGATCGGGTCGGCTGCGCGGGAAAGAAACAATTCACCCGCAAGGAAAGGCAGCGTGAGTAGAAACGCCAACGTCTGAGGACGCCGCTTCATGGTAGGGAAGCGGCAGCTTGCCCGGATTGATGGGAAAAACAAAGCCTAAAAAAGCAGCTTTACGATGATCAGGAGACCAACTGATCAAATTCATCCACCGGCAGAGCCAGCGAAGTGGTGAAGGAAATTCCCGTCATTTTGTTGAGCCCGAGCGAGGCTTTCATCGCGTCCGGTGCACTTGGAAAATCGGCGATGAGGACCAGATCGTGCTCCCCGAGCAAAGCATGGATCGACTGGACCTTGCCGCCGAGTTTCTGAATCAGCTCCCCCGCCCTCTTAGTGCGTTCAGGACTCATCCCCTTGATGGAATCGGCAGAATATTTTCCGAACATGAAGAACTTGGCCATGGCACACTCCTTTTGCTTTAATGGTTGCCTGAGTCTACGACTCCAGCGACACCGTTGCTATGAAATATTTTTCATCCTTTTTAAGGTGTTGACACACGGCTGAAAAAATCTTTCGACAACTGTTTTGAGTCAAAATCCCCGGATTTCGCTGCATTTAAAGCCTGACTTTGAATCGGCTTCGCTGTAGTTTTTTCGACACATGCTTCGCTCTAAGGTTCAACCCCGCTCTCCCGTCGATGCAATGCTGACGGCGGCCGAAAAAGGTGATACAGCCACGCTTATTTCCCTTCTCGACCAGGGCGTTTATATCAATGCGAGAGACCGGGATGGATGGACGGCGCTCATGATTGCAGCGGGTTTCGGACGAACCGAAACCGTTGAAGCACTTCTTGAAAGGGGCGCCCAGGTCAACAGCATGAACCGTAAGGGCGATACTGCCCTGATGAATGCCGTCAACTTCGGGCACTCGAAAGCCCTCAAAGTCCTGCTCGAAAAGAGTCCCACTCTGAACGATCAGAACTATGACGGTGCGACGGCTCTCATGGTCGCCATCCGGAAGGGCCGGCAGGAGATCGTCGACATGCTCATCGATGCCGGCGCCGACGTCAACGTGCGGGATGAAAACGGGTGGACCGCCCTCATGATCGCCGCTCAAAAGGGGAGCATCGAGGTCGTGAAAAAACTCGTCGAGCACGGGGCGGATTTCACTGCGTTCAACAAGTATGGTTATACACCCCTGATGTGGGCGGCCCGCCAAGGGCATACGGAGGCTGTCGAAGCTCTGCTGGCCGCCGGCTCCGACATGAATGCCCGGCACAAGGATGGCGGCACGGCGCTGACGATTGCCACCCGGAATGACCGGACGGAAATCGCGAAGATGTTGATCGAGCGGGGCGCCCTTCCAAACATCAAGGACCGCGCCGGCCTGACGAGCCTGATGTTTGCCGCATCGAACGGGAATGTCGAGACCACCGGCCTGTTGCTTCAAAGCGGCGCCGACATGGCCGCCATCACGTGGCGCGGTGACACTGCCCTGCTCCTGGCTGCGATGAACGGCCGTGTCGAAGTCATCCAACTTTTGATCACCTGGCACGCCGACGTGAAGGCGAAAAATCGGGACGGCCTGACACCGCTGGACGCCGCGATCCGGTTCGAGCACCCGGAGGCCGCCACGATCCTTCGCGATGCGGGGACGCAGGCCGGCCGGTGAACCGCTGTTCGTTGGCCAGGCTGACAGCCCGGATCAAAGCTGCTTCAGAACCCCGATCAAGCGGCAGCCGCCGGCTTGACCTTGACTAGAAGAGCACTGCTATCCTTCTTCAGGGACGCGGCCGGGGGATCCTCCAGCAGCTTGATGACTTCGTGATGACCTCTCTCACGCGCGTGATCAAGGGCGGTTTTGCCCGACTTGTCGGTGATCCGTGGATCGGCGCCCACCTTCAGGAAGATCCGGACGCAGTCGGTCTTTCCATGGTGCGCGGCCCAGATGAGTGCTGTATGACCGCCATTGTCCGTCAGGTCCAGATCCGCTCGCTGGTCGACAAGTGCCCGGACGATATTGGCGTGGCCGCCTTCGGCCGCGATCATCAGGACGGTCCGTCCTGATTTGGTCCGGGCGTTGACGTTGCCCTCCTTCGTCAACAACGCCTGCAGCGTGAACATGCGGGTATAAGCCATGGGAAAATCGGTCTGAGGTAAATTAGTCCATGAGCCTATCGAACGCAAACAGGGCCGCCATAAATGAACGACCAATCATTTGGACATGACAGGCAGGTTTTTTCCCGTTAGATGGTGCCGTGGCAAAGTTGAAACTCCCTTTTTTCCTCCAGCCTGACGTGGTCGATGTCAGCCGCCAGCTGCTCGGCAAACACCTCTTCACCCGGCTGGGAGAGGGACCTCCTACGGGGGGAATCATTGTCGAGACCGAGGCGTACGCAGGCCCTGGCGACCGGGCGTCGCACGCCTACAACAATCGCAGGACCCTGCGCAACGAAATCATGTATGCCCGGGGCGGCGTCGCCTATGTTTATCTCTGTTATGGCATCCACTCCCTCTTCAATATCATCACCAGTGAGGAAAACGTCCCGCATGCGGTCCTGATCCGTGCTATTGAGCCAACACATGGGCTGGAAACAATCCTCAGGCGGCGCGGGAAGAAGTTCGTCGACCGAAGCCTGACGGCGGGGCCCGGCGCGCTGACCCAGGCATTGGGGATCTGCTGTACGCACAACGGTTTGAGCTTGCTGGGCCGCGAAATCTGGCTGGAAGACCGCGGTTTCCAGATCGAACCGAGAGCGATCCTTGCCACATCGCGCGTGGGCATCGGCTACGCAGGCGCCGACGCGAGGCGACCCTGGCGCTTCCGGGTGCGCGACAACCCGTGGACCAGTGCTGCCCGTTAACAACCGTCTGTGCGAGAGCGGGCGCCGTATCCTGCAACGCGACGCTCAGGCGCTTCAGTTTTCCGAGGGGGAAACACGAGTCAGTCTGACCCGGCGCAGGCCGCGCTTGGTGGTCTCTTCGGCAACGATTTTGAGCCCGTCACTCTGGAGCTCTTCACCCTTCTCCGGCACCCGCCCCCAGCGTTCCAGGCACCACTTTTCCACAGTTGATGAAGTGTCGATCGGCAACGGCCAATCCATCTCCATCGCCAGATCGCGCAGAGGCATATCCGCATCGACAAGAGCCGAGTGTTCGGTCCGCTCGAAGAATGGCCCCTTTTCCACGTCGAACTCGTCGCGAATGTCGCCGACCAGCTCCTCGAGGACATCTTCGAAGCTGACGATGCCAATCATCTTGTCCTGGGGGTCGACCACGACGGCCAGATGGTTGCGCGACTGGCGGAACAACTGGAGCATCGTTGGCAGTTTGGTGCCAGGCAGAAATGTCAGGACCGGGTGCATGATATGCTCGAGCTTGGTCTGGTCGCCGAGCACGCGCAGTTGCCACAGAAGTTCCTTGATATGGATGATCCCGACAACCTCCTCGCGGGTTATGCCGCACAGCGGCATGCGGCTGTAGCCGGCTTTCTGGGCGATGGAAAGATTTTCTTCAACGGAACGATCACGCCAGAGCACCACGACATTTTCGACAGGCAGCATGATCTGCTCGGCAGTCGTTTCCTTTTCTCGAATCGCCTTGATCATGATGTTGTTGATCAGCTCGTCGTCCGGATGGGCGTGTGTGGAGTGCATGAGCAGGTACTGAAGCTCATCGTGGCTGAAGGGATGATCCACTTCGCCGGGGTGCGTGATTCCAGCCCAGCGGAGCATCACGTTGGCGGTCAGATTCAGCAGCCGGATGAGCGGCCAGAACGTGTAGTAAAAAACCATCAAAAAGGGCGAGAGCCAGAGAGAAAGCCGGCGGGGGCGCTGTATCGCGTAGATTTTTGGCAGCAATTCGCCCAATTCGATATGAACGAAGGTGATCATGACATAAGCCAGGGCGAAGGAACACGAATGGAGGAGGTCCGTACTGACGATACCGAGCCACGCAAACAGGGGGTGAAGCCATTCGGCAACAAAGGGTTCTCCCAGCCAGCCGAGTCCGATGCTGGCCAAAGTCACCCCCAGCTGGGTTGCCGAAAGATAGGCACCCAGGTTTTTGGTAATGCGCAGCGCGATCCGCGCCCGCCAGTCTCCCTTGTCGATCAGGGGGCGCAACTGGGTGTGCCGAACCTTGATGATCGCGAACTCGGCGGCCACAAAGAAGCCGTTCGCGCACACCAGCAGGAGGATGGTCAGAAGCTGCCAGCCGATTGTCAATGGGTCCATGGTCGGTCGTTCTAAGGGCGGCCCGCAGCTTTTTCCAGCACTTTTGGCGGGCCCGTTTGCATCGTTCCACGGGGGGATGAATTGTTCAAATAGAATCAGCCCTCCACTTGCGAAGCGGAGTTTCTTCCATTACATTGTTTCGTGATTTGAGGATTGTCTTCACCCCTTCCTGCCATGGAATCCACCCGCTCGATCGCCATCGTTGGCGCCTGCAATGACCGAAAGCGGTTCGGCAACAAGGCCGTTCGCGCATTTGTCGAACAGGGATGGAAGGTCTATCCAGTCCACCCCACCGAGACCGAGATCGAAGGGTTGCCCGCCTTCAAATCGGTTCTCGATATCCCCGGACCCGTCGACGAGGCCAGCCTCTATATCCAGCCGCCCAAAATCAAACCCGTGCTCGACGAAATCGCCAGGAAGGGAATCAAGACCGTCTGGTTCAATCCCGGCACTGAGGACCCTGAAGCGCTCGAGTACGCCGAGGAACTCCGCCTCGACCACGTGATTGGTTGCAGTATCGTGGGCCTGGGCATTGACCCGCACAAGTTGTAGCGGAGCCACTATTCTTTAAACAGCTTTTCGAAGATCCGAATCGACGTCTGCCGCCCCAACTCCCCGATGGACTTGGTCAGGGGAATTTCCTTCGGGCAAACTTTCACGCAATTCTGGGCGTTACCGCAGTCCGCAATCCCACCCCTGCCCATCACCGCCTCGAGGCGCTCGTTTCTGTCGGCCCGGCCCGTTGGGTGCATGTTAAAATAGATCGCCTGGCTCATGAGCGCGGGACCCATGAAATCGGAGAGTTCGTTCACCTGCGGGCACGCCTCGACGCAGCAGCCGCAGGTCATGCACCGGGAAAGTGCATAAGCCTCCTCCTGTACTCCCGGATCGATTTTTGGCCCCGGGCCCAGGTCATAAGTGCCGTCGACCGGAATCCAACCGTGGATTTTTTTGAGCTGCTCAAACATCGCCGAGCGGTCCACCATCAGGTCGCGCAGGACTGGAAACTTGGTCATGGGTTCAAGCACGATCGGCTGTCGCAGCCGATCGACGAGGGCTGCGCAGGACTGACAAACCCGGCCGTTGACAATCATCGTGCACGCGCCGCACACCTCCTCGAGGCAGTTGCAGTCCCACGTGACGGGTGTCGTTGGTTGACCCTCTTTCGTCACGGGATTGAACCGGATGGCCTGCAACAGGGAGATGACATTCATCCCGGGCTGGTAGGGCACTGAAAACTCCTCCCAGCGGGACGGCGCGCTGGGATTGTCCTGGCGCTTAATGACCACTTGGATGGTTCGTTTCTCGTCCATGGGCATGCTGAAACCTAATCAAGCTTAGTGTACACCCGCGGTTCCGGCTTGTACAAGCTGGTGTCAACCGCTTCGTAGGAAATCTTCGGCTCTGCGCTGCCGGCGTACTCAGCAATCGTTGTCTTGAGCCACTTCTGGTTATGTTCCTCGAATCGCCGCAGAAAATCCTGGTACTCGGCCGATGCCTTGTACTCGGCTTCGTGCTGTCCGGGCTTTGGCGCGGGCGGGCTCAGGAATGGGAACTCGGGCTTGAAATGGGCGCCGCGGCTCTCGTCCCTGAGCAATGCGCTCCGGGTGATCACCCGGGCCAGTTCGATCATATTGCCGAGCTGGCGGACGAACGGGATGACTTGGTTGGACCAGGTCCCCGGATCACTGACGCCAATGTGCTCGTAGCGCGACTGGAGCTCGTGGAGTTTGCCCTCAGTCTGGCGAAGTTTCTCGTTGTACCGGACGATCGTCACGTTGGCGGTCATCAACTCGCCGAGCTCCTGG
>JAHFSZ010000036.1:11653-23387 GCA_023265515.1 Verrucomicrobiota bacterium | reverse complement strand
CAGCATCAGGAGAGCCTCCTTTGGTAGGGGGCCGGCAACCTGGGAGGAGAACCCGAGGTGCCATGTCTGGCGGAAGCCGGACGATGTGCGAAGGCAAGTGACCTTCGAACAAGAAGTCTCCGCGGAAACACCGTTTCGCCGATGCGAAGCGGTTTTTTTGTTTTCGAGCCTGATGCATGAACCAAAAAGGAGCGTGCATCATGAAAATCAATCCGGATTACGAACAATTAGCGGTGCGGATCTCGCCGGAGAACCCCAACCACCACTTGTGGAACAACCATGGCATCTGGTGGTGCCATTTCACGGTCCATCGGCTGGACTACACCAAGAAGCGGATCCGGTTGTCTTTGGGAACAAGGGACTTGGATCAAGCGCGGCGCATTCGGGATCTTTTTCTTGCGGGTTTCACCGACACGCAAATCGAGGGATAAAAGAAAAACAAATCCAACGCCCGCCGGCAGGAGTATTTGAATAGGAACTCCGACGGAGGAGTCTGAAGGACAGGGAGCACATCATGGACAACGAAACTTATTTACTGAGACTACCCGCAACCGACTGGGACGCGCAAATCGCCAGGGAGACCAACGCCTACCTGGCGACGGTCGAGCCCGATGCCGAGGGCGCCAGGCCCGGGGCGTTTGTCGACCAGCCGGCCGCCGGCTGGCTGGGCGTCCATGTCTTTCCACTCAACCTCTACTCCAAGGACCGGCGCGACGAGATTGTCACCGAATGTGCCCGGATTTGGGATGAGACCACCCATGGCCCCGGGGAACCTCATTCGCGCTTTCGCGGGGGCTCGCGAAAATAAGCGTCAGATGGCTTTGTTGCTTGCTCGTGGTGGCACAGATTTCGAGCCTACGTATGACGGGGCCATCGCGTTGAAGAAGTCGTGAGTCTTACCTGCGAAGCGGGGCCAGAGCCTCCACCACTTCTTCCATCGTTTGGTAGCGCTCCGCCGGGTCTTTCAACATCATTCTGCGCATGATATCGCAAATCTCATTGGGCAAGTCGGGACAGACTTCGCGGGCATCGGGCAAGGGGGCGCTCAGGTGCTTCGCCATGATGACAGGCGGCGTGCCTTCGTAAGGAATGCGGCGGGTGAGCAGAAAAAAGAGCGTGGCGCCAAGGCTGTAAATATCAGCGCGGGAATCGAGCTGAAGGGCGTCGTTGAGCCGCTCGGGGGCAAGGTAGTTGGGCGAGCCGAGGACGACACCACGCTGGGTGATCTGGCCGTGGTCATCGACCCGCTTGGCGAGGCCCATATCGCAAATCTTGATTCGCTCGTTGGCGGTGAGGATCAGGTTGTCGGGTTTGACGTCGCGGTGAACAAAGTCGGATTTGTGCGCGAAGCCAAGCGCCTCGGCGGCCTGGCAAACGAAGTCCGCGGCGCGCGCGACGTCGAGCGGGCCGTGCTCGTCGACCAGGCGATGAAGGTTGATCCCCTCGACATACTCCATGACCAGATAGTAGGTGTCAGGTTCCATGAACCCGAGGTCGTAGACGGCGACGAGCCCGGGGTGGCGGAGCTTGGCGGCCGCCCGGCCCTCGCGCAGAAACATCTCGACGTAAACATTGTCGCACGTGAGACGTTGGTCGAGAAACTTGATGGCAACAAGATGGTCGAGTGGTTTGTGCTGGGCCAGATAGATGCTGCCCATGCCGCCACGGCCGATTTCGTGGAGGATATGGTAGTTCCCGGCGACCTTTCCCTCATAGTGGCCGGTCGGGTCGGGATCGCCTTCAAACTGCGCGATCTGAAAGTCGTCTTTGGGGGAGGCCGCGTCGTCAGCCATAGACTTCGGAATATACACTCCAGGTGGAAAAAAGGATAGCGGGGAAAATGGGTGGTTTGCCGCCCGCCTCCCGAAGCCGCCGATGATCAAAATGGATTTACAATTCGCGGGGAAAGCGCTGGTGACAGCATTCGGCGCTCACTTTTTCGGCCCGCTTCAGGCCAAAACGCAACTTCTACTCGAACCGAAGCCAGTCGATGTTAAATCCGCCTTCGATCACGACCAATTTCAGCTGATGACGCCCAGCGGGGATGGAGACTTTTTCGCGGGGGCCGACGGTCACCCAGTCTTGCCATCCGGCGGTCTTGGCGACCGTGACAGGGCCGGTGACATCCTTGCCATCGACCTCGAGCCTGAACTTGCCCTTTCCCTCCGGGCTGGCAATGCGGACTGAGAAAATGTAGGCATGGTCACCGGGATTGGTGATGTCATAACCAATCCATTCGTCCGGCTCAAGCCAGCCAACGCTATATCCGATCGGCTGGATATCGACCCCCTCATGGGGGTGCAAGGCATGGCCTTCATTGGCTTGGGTCGAATCGTGGTAGGAAACGCCCTCCCCAAGAAATCCGATGTTTTCGGCTTCGATTGTGGCCGGCAGGGTCTTGAGAAGAGCTTTGGCAACCCCTTCGTTGGCGGAGCAGTTTTGGAGTTTCATATTGTTCAGCAGGCCATCGAATGCCGCGCGGGCTCGAGCTTGATCAGGCCTGACCCCGCCCTTCGTGTACGCGATCACGGCGTCATATCCGTCGGGTTTGGCGATGGAATAGAGGCCGCTGTTGGAATCGACCTTCTTATAAGGCCAGAGACACCAGCCGATCCGGAAGTCTTCAAAGAGGCGCGTGCACGAGCTGAACCATTCATTGGAGTTTTCACCGAACTCACCACACCAGAGCGGCACGTTGTGCTTCTTGGAGAAGGAAGTGTGGATCTCGATGCTTCCGGGATTCACCTGGTCCCAATACTTGTGAAAACTATAGACAACGTTGCTGTCAAATGGCTCGGGGAAGGAGCTGAAGTTGTTGGCCCAGTTGGCGCCTTCGAGGAAAATGATGTGGCGCGAGTCGACCGCACGGATCGCCTCGGTAATCCGGCGGTAGAGCGGGACCAACGCCGGAATGTGCTGGGAAAATTGGGTGGCAATCGGTTCGTTCAGCAGGTCGTAGCCCGCGACGGTCGGGTTGTCCTTGTAGCGATCAGCGATCCTGGCCCAGAGATCGATCGTCTTCTTCTGGGCGGCAGGGTTGGTGAAGAGCTCAGGTTTGTTGTTCTCGCAGTCATCGATGTTGGTTCCTGTCTGTCCTCCGGGTGCGCCGTGCATGTCAAAAATGGCGTAGACACCGTATTTTGAGCACCACCCAACGACCTTGTCAAGGTACTGAAAGCCTTCTTCCTTCCATTGGGGCGGATCGTCTTCGGAAATGAAAAGGTTGGCGTTGAAGGGAACGCGGACATGGTTGAAACCGAGCTCGGCGATGGCCCGGATGTCGTCTTCAGCGACGTAGTTCGCGCGATAGGCGGGCCAGAAAGTGTTTGCATAATCTTCGCCCGCCAGTTCAACCACCAGCTTTTGGATCGTGCGCGGCCGGTCGTAGCCGCCTTCAAGCTTAAGCAGGTAGCCTTCGGCCAGGAGCCAGCCGCCGAGGTTGACGCCGCGCAGGAGGAACTTGTTCCCCTGCTCATCAATGATGTCGGTGCCCGAAGTCTTCAGGAAGCCTTGAAATGCGATCACCCTGGGAACCGGCGCTGTAGATGGAGGGACCTTCTGGGTGGTCTTGGTGGTCTTGGTTGTGGAGGTGCAGGCGGAAAGCATGACAATCACACCGACAAAGAGAAGTATGGACCAATAGGACATTCAAAAACCCCAAGGCAAAGACGCCTCCTAGACGTACCGTGCCACTGGTTATACGGGCCGTCAAGGCGGTCTCCAAGACTGCTTCTCGCAGCCAAAAGCTCCCAAAATAGGCCTTGTCAGAGGCCGGAACAGATCTTAAAGATGAAGGCCCTTTTGAATGCGGGCGTAGCTCAGCTGGTAGAGCACCACCTTGCCAAGGTGGACGTCGCGAGTTCGAATCTCGTCGCCCGCTCCATTTTCAATCCTGTCTCTCCAGCCAAGTTTGCCGCCTCCCGGCAGCTTGCTCATGGACTATCTATTCCGCCGTATGAAAGCCAATCCGCCTTCGTGGTGCTTCGGGAGGGGCCATCAGTTCGCGAATCGCATCAAAGACTGCCTTGAACTGAAGGTCGTACTTTTGCTCAAGCGCATCGAGTTTCCGAGCCAGGTCTTCATGGGAGGAAAGAATCTGCCGAAGCTGGACGAACGCCCTCATGATCTCAACATTCACACGCACCGCACGTTTGCTGTTGAGGACACTGGAAAGCATGGCCACACCCTGTTCGGTGAAGGCATAGGGCGGGTACCGATGACCACCCCAACTTGAGATCACAGATTGTGATCTCAAGTTGTCAAACTCACTTTCGGCCAATTGAAACATGAAGTCGTCTGGAAAACGGTCAATATTCCGCTTCACAGCTTGAACCAGCGAACGGGGTTCCACCTCATAAAGCTCCGCTAAATCAGTGCTGAGCATCACCTTATGACCACGGAGAACGAAGATGCGGCGTTCAATTGTTTCCAGAGGAACAACACTCTGCTGATTCAACATGCTCCGAAGCTACACGGAACGAATATACATGTCAATACTTATGACTCGCTTCCCAATCACTTCCCTTTCGCCCGCTCGAAGACGGCGCGGATTTCAGCAGGCATCTGGTCGAGGGAATCAAAGGCGACCATCTTATTCCTTTCCGTTCCTAACCGCCTCGCGGCTTCCTTCGATCAAAATCACAAACTCCCCCTTCGGCGACCGGCCCTTGAAATGGGCGATCAACTCTTCGGGAGTGCCGCGTAGAAACTCCTCGAACTTCTTGGTGAGTTCGCGGGCCAGGATGACACGGCGGTCGCCGTAGATTTTTTTGAGGGCTTCGAGCGTTTTGACGACGCGGTAGGGCGATTCGTAGAAGATCAGTGTCTCGGGACGTCCAGCGAGCTCCTGAAATCGCTTGTCGCGAGCTCCCGATTTATTCGGCAGGAAGCCGCCGAAATAAAAGGCATTCGTGGCCAGGCCGGAACCGGCGAGGGCTGTGACCAAGGCGCAAGGGCCGGGGACCATTTCCGGCTGGCCGCCGTGCTCGAGGAACGCGCGGACTGCCTTGAAGCCGGGATCGCAAATTCCCGGCGTGCCTGAGTCGGTCACCAGCGCCACGTTCTTTCCCTGCTCCAGGCACTGAAGAAGGGTCTGGGTCTGGCGACGCTCATTGTGGTCATGATAACTCTGAAGCGGCTTCTTGATTTGGAAATGGTAGAGGAGCTGGCCGGTGTAACGCGTGTCTTCGGCGAAAATGATGTCGACTTCCCTCAGGATTCGGATGGCGCGGAGCGTGATGTCTTCCAGGTTTCCGATCGGTGTGGAAACCAAATACAGCTTGCCGGGATATTTCATGAACGACCGCGGGAATCAAAATGCGCCGGCTACTGCGCTGCTTCCTCGCCGGCCAGCGAGAGCATGATGATGTAGGCGCCTTCGTTGGTGTTGGGGCCTTTGATGAGAATCGGCTTCGCGGGCTGAGGAAAGAGGCTGAACGCACCAAAGATTTTTTTTCCGCGAAACCAGAGCTCAAGCCAGACTTTGCGCTGTTCCTTGTAAATGCCAAGATTACGAACAATGAAGATCAATTCATCCCCGAGGTCCTTCGTCGCTGTCTCGTCAAACTTGAGCGTGGCCTTCTCGGTTTTTTTGACGTCGTAATTCAGATACCCGAAATCCCGCTTGAGCGTCTCAATGAGCCGCGCGAGCTCGGGCTCGGTCAGCTCGGGTTTGTGGTTGTTTCCGTAAATGAGCCGGATGGCCATCTCGATCATCGGCTGGCCTTTGACAACAGGTCTGTCTTTGTCCTCCGCGCCGAACAAAACACCGGATGAAATAAAAATGCAAATCAGCGTGCAAACCCAGTAAGTCTTTCTCATGGCCATCATCCGTGTCGAGTGATCTAACTCTTTTCCTGCCCCTGCGCCGGCCCGTAGGCGTCCGCGCCCGTCAACCAGATCACGTTGGCCCCGGCGTGAGACGACTGGTATTCGGCCGGGTAAACTTCCGGATCGAAAGTGTAGACCGTGACGGCGCTGTAACCCTGCCTGCGCAAATCCTGAATGGCGACGATGCGCTCCCGCTGGGCCCAAAACACGAGGGCCAGGGCGCATACCACGCCAGCTGTCACACCGGCGAAGGCCCATCGATAATCCCAATTCCACCACCTCGTCCGCTCCGCCCCATCGGTCTCAGCCCCGGAAATCTCGCCGCGCTCGATGGCGGACTTGACGCGTGACCACATGAAATCAGCCTGGGAAATTTCCCCGGCCGGAACCGCCGCTTCCTTCAGGGCGCGGCTGATCTTCTGATAATCGTTGAGCTCGGCGCGCGCCCCGGGTTCGCTTTGTAAAATCTCCTCCGCGCGCTGGCGATCGGCATCGTCCAGCTGCCCGTCAAGGTAGAGTTGGATGAGTTTTTTTGAGTTCATAGTTGCATTCCGGAAAGCTGCGTCCGGAGATACCGCCGCGCATAAAAAAGGCGGGACATCACAGTGCCCACGGAGCAGTTCAGGGCACTGGCGATCTCGTCGTAGCTCAACCCCTGGATCTCGCGCATCACAATAATGACCTGATGATCGGGTGACAATTGCTTAATTGCCTTGTCAATCTTCTCCCTTAACTCTTTGTTCGCCGCCGACTGGTCGGGTCCGGGCCCCGTGCTCTCCCTCTCTTCGACGCCCACCGGGTCATCTTCATTCACCCGCACCGTTTGGATTTCCTCGGCGAGACGCTTTTTTTTACGGAGGTAGTCAAGGCAGGTGTTGGTGCAAAGGCGGTAAAGCCACGTGTAAAAACTCGATTTGCCGTTGAAGCTCTGGATCTTGCGCCACGCTTTGACGAAGGTGATCTGGGCCAGCTCCTCGGCGTCGGTTTCGTTGCGGACAAACTGGTAGGCATGCGCGCAGATTCGGATGTGGTATTTCCGAACCAGCGGCTCGTAGCTTTCGAGCCGGCCCTTTTGGCATTCCCGAACCAGCGCTTCCTCATCGATCTGCGCCGACTCCGGATGGGGCTTTGCCAAGACCTTCGCTTCGGGCATGGCCATCAATCTAAAGGGGGGCCCGGAAGAAACAAGGACTTTTCAGCATGCCCATCAGCCCAAGGGGGCTTGGCGCTTCACGATTCACGATTCACGAAATAATGGCAAGGGGCGGCCCCCCTATGATGGACCGCCCCTCCGTTGCCATGACCTCTTGCGCGTCAGAAAAACCGGACCGGGGCCGCAAAACACCGCGGCCCCGGATGCACGTAACACTCCTTACTCGTACTCAACGTCGTCGATATAATAGACGCCCGCATTAAATTCGTAGACCTCGAGCATCGACACCTGTGTCAGGTCGAGGCCCTGGGCCGCCGGATAGCTCTGCAAATCCCATTCGATTTTGGTCCAGACGTTCTTTTTGGATTTGTTGGCCGACCAGAGGGTTTTGCCGTCCGGGCCGGTTCCGCCGTTTCCACCCGCGTCTTTGATGCGCAGCTCGATGGTATTCTCTCCCTGGGTATCGTAGACCCAGAGAGTGATCTTCTTGGCCTTGGACAGATCGGCGATTCCCTTCGTGGACATCACGCGGATGCCGGCAGTGCCGCCATTCTGCGCAGTCTCCAACTTCAGCGACTGGGCTCCGTTGTGCACCTGCGTCATCTCGAAATCGCCGGTGCAATTCCAGATCTGCTGGAAGCAGGTGCCGCCGTCCGTACCGTTGCTGGGCTCGAAATCCTGCAGGAGTTTCCCGCCCGCGTCCTCCGCGTCAACCACAGCGGACCCGGCGATCATCGCAATCGCCAGCAACGCTCCAGTTTTAAGCCGCTTCATCATCGACTGAACCATGTGTTCTCCTTCGGAATGGGCCCGGCAATGCGGAGCCTCATTCGATTTTTTTCAGTTTTTTTCTGTAATTCAGGCCCGCAAGACCCAGCAGGCCGACCGATAACATCGCCCAGCTGGACGCTTCCGGAATCGGCGCGGCTTCAACGATCAAATTGTCAAAGATACCCCGCCCGCTCCCGGCGCCCGTGTTGTTGACTTCCCAAGCCAGCGTCGCCTTCGTGATGCCCGCGCCAAAACTCGAAGGCGTCACCAGACCCGTGAGATTGTTCCAGCTATTGTCGGTGAGGTTTGCGCCCGTCAGGTTCCCGGTCGTCCAGGTTCCGATGATTGTGTCGCTGGCATTCTTGAACTCAACCCGGATCGATGCGAAGGCACCGCCCGTCAGCGACTCGCCTCCGACGACATCGTCGAACATCCAACCGCCGACGATGTAGGAGAGTGTCGGGTTGGCGATCGAAACATCCTGCCAACTGGACGTCTGCCACCACCCGGCCGCAGAGAAGCTGCCGGTTTGGCCCCAGTTATTGATCGTCGTATTCAGCGGCTGCCACTGCGACCAGCCCGTGTAATCGCCTGTCTCAAAACCCGGATTGGTGAGCAGGTTTGCCCGCGCATCCCACGGCAGAACAACCGCCGCGCAAATCAAAAGACATTTCCATGCATGTTTCATACCGTTCCTTTGTTGCAGCCGGTCAACGTTTCCCGGCTTCCTGTTTTGGTTCCGTTTTGGGTTCCATACCACCGCATTGAACAAGATGGTTTTGCTCATTCTGAGTGGCTGTTCCTGTTACCGGTAACATATCGAGAAACGAAAAAACCTTACCGGAACTCGCTGTCCGCGACGGCAGACCTGTGAGGACCAGGCTGACCACCAGAATCGTATTCATCCGCTCCATCAGCTCAAAATCGTAGATAGGCCTCTGGATCTTGTTCATAGCTGTTACCGGTAACATACCAATCCGTTTCCGTCAACAATTTTTTTCAGTGGTCGTCGAAACATGCAGAATCTGCGGTTTTTAAGGGGTTTTGGCCGGTGGGGGGTTCTCAGGCTTGGCCGGGCCTCTTCCGTCTTTCCATCGACGTTGAGTTCCGGTATTCCATGCGGGAATGTTCCGGCTTTCCATCTCCCGCTTCGGTTTCCTTCTGGCCGGGCTGATCATACTGCTCGCTCTCTTCGCCGTGTCGGTCGAGACCGTGGGTATCTACGAGGACGAGGGAATCTATGAGTCGACGGCACAGTCACTCGTCGATGGCAAGGGATACAGGATCAACACACTGCCTGGTTCCCCGCCCAACGCGAAGTACCCGTTTCTTTATCCAGCCTGGCTGGCCCTTCTCAAATGGATGGTCCCCGGATCGGGATTCTGGAAAGAGGCGATTTTGAAGCTGTCCAACCTGCCGATTCTCCTGATTTTTGTCTGGATCTTTTATCGGACGTTGAGGGACCAATTCCAGTGGTCCGCGGCGGCGTGTCAGCTGACGGCCGCCCTGACTGGGATCTGCGGGATGATGATGCCATTCGCCCTGGTCATGATGACAGAGGTCCCCTTTACCCTCGCCATCTGGATCCTGCTCCGCGAACTGCTTTTTCTGAACCATACGGAGCGCCGCCCGCGGTGGTGGCTGGTCCTCGCGATGGGCATCGCCACCTGCTATCTGCGAACGGCAGGCGCGGCGATCCTTGCCGCTGTTCTCGGGTTCTTATGGACGCGCGGGCTCCGGCGAAAGGCGGTGTTTCTGCTCGCGGGCTGGCTGGCCGCGGCACTGCCTTGGGCAGTCTGGTCGAGGCAGGCGTCGTGCGCATTTTCTGGAAATCAACCCCTTCTCTCGAAACTGCTCGCCTACTATGTCTCGTACGATTACCACACCTCGGCCCTGGTTCAGGCGATGCGCGAGGACGGCTGGCTCCATGCCGCTGGATTTTCCGCAACGATCATCCTGAGGAACCTGATGACGCTTCTTGAGGGGCTCGGCGAAATCGTTTTTCCCATCACGCTGATCTACGCCAGTTCCCTTGCCGATCTGACGCCGCTTTTTTCGATGTTCCTCAATGTTTTTTCGTTCACAGCGGGTGTCGTCGTCGTCTGGCTCGTCGTACTTGGATATCGCCAGTCGGGGATTGCCAATAAACCGGTCCTGGGCCTGGCCATGGTGCTTCACGTATCGCTGTTCGTCGCCTGGCCCTGGCCGTTCGCGGCGCGCTTTCTGACTCCCATCGTGCCCCTGCTGATGATTTTCATCGCGGAAAACATGAGACGCTGGTCCAAAGATGCCCACCTCCTGCGCGCCGCCTTGGTTGTGACAAGCTTCACGCTCCAGATCTGGATGCTGGCCGTGCTTTTTCCGGGAGGGACGCTCATCAGCCAGATTTTTTTCAAGGACCGCTCCCCCTACGACCAAGGCGTCCAGTGGCTGAAGCATCGGCTGAGCGATTCGGACGTGGTGTTCTCGGGGTTCACCTCGCAGTGGGTCGGCCGGAAGCTCGGCGTGCCTGTCGTCCGTTACAACACGATCCTTTCGCCGAAAATGGGCCTGAAACTGCAGTTCAAGATCAACCCCGCCGATCCAGCGTACGCGGACGAGTTCGCGAGCCGATTCCAGGAGTGGAAGCAATGGGTCGCCCCGCGTTCAGGCCGCCTCCTGATCTTCGCCGAGGTCAGCCTCGACAACCCGTCACGGCAAACCATCCAGACCCAGGTGGTTCAAAAACAGCTCAGGCTGGTTTGGGATCAGGAAGGCCAGCCCGTGACAATTTTCGAGGTCCCCCAATGAGAGGAAAATCCCCGGATCGAGTTGTCGCCAACGAAAGAATTTGATTTTTACAACAACCTTAAACACGAAACTTTAAACCTTAAACCACACCTGTCTCTTGGCCTTGCCACGTTCCGGCAGGACTGTTAAACCTCACGCATGCGCTTTTCCTGTCTTATCGGAGCAGTTTTGGCCCTCACGCTCACAGGACTTCATGCCCAGGCGGCCGATACGCCGCCAACATCCCAAATCGCGCTGTTTCAAGAAAAGGTCAAAAAAGAGCCTGGCAACGCCCGCTATTGGAACGATCTGGGCGCGGCTTATGGCCGGCATTCCGAATGGAAAAATGCCGTCAACGCCCTCAAGAAGGCCGTCGCGATCAAGAAGGATTACGCGCACGCCTGGTTCAATCTCGGCCTTGCCTACGAAAACGCCAACCAGCTGACGAAAGCCGTGCAGGCCTACAAGCAGGCCGTTCAGTTTCAGAAGGAATTTCCAGAAGCCTGGCTCAGTCTTGGGGTGGCCTACCAAAAAATGGGCAAGCTCGAGGATGCGCGTACCGTCGTGCCGATCCTCGAGGAGCAGGATGGAAAAATGGCAAAGGAACTCTCCAAGCTCATCAAGCAGACGCCCGCGCCCGCGCCAAAGAAGAAGTAGCTGGAATCTGACAGCTGGTAGCCTTCGCAAGCTGGTGCGCCCAGCGGGATTTGAACCCACAACCCTCGGCTTCGGAGGCCGATACTCTATCCAATTGAGCTATGGGCGCCTTTTCTTGGTAGCTAGTAACTGGTAGCTCGCGACTAAGGAAGAAAAAAAGAAAGCGAGTTAAAATCAACTCCGGGTACCGAATTTCAGGTACCAGTTACTGGGTGGTGTCCTATGATTGTAGCGGCGGTCGCAGACCGCCGCTACAGAAACCGGGGGAGGATACTGCCAGCTACTGCGGTGGCGGTGGTGCTTCCACTCGGATCGATTCGGGTGGGGTCAAAACGATGTCCGGCGGGGAAGCATGCGGCTCGGGCGCCGCCACCTCGCCGTTGACAAAGCGGATCTGACCGGCCTGGCGCTGAAGAAATTCCTGGCAGATGGCTTCGTAGGCAAGACAGCCGGCGTTGTTCCGGTCGTAGTGGATGATGGGCAGGCCATGGCTCGGCGCCTCGCTGAGCCGGACGCTCCGGGGGATGGGCGTTTGGTAGACCTTTTCTCCGAAGT
>JAHFSZ010000036.1:5770-11553 GCA_023265515.1 Verrucomicrobiota bacterium | reverse complement strand
TCGTAGGCAAGACAGCCGGCGTTGTTCCGGTCGTAGTGGATGATGGGCAGGCCATGGCTCGGCGCCTCGCTGAGCCGGACGCTCCGGGGGATGGGCGTTTGGTAGACCTTTTCTCCGAAGTGCTTGCGGACCTCGTCCACCACCTGCTGGGAGAGATTCGTTCGTGGGTCGTACATGGTCATCACGATCCCCTCCAGCTCCAGTGCGGGATTGGCGCCGGACCGCCTGATCTGCTCGATGGTTTCAAGCATCGAGCCGAGACCCTCGAGCGAAAAAAATTCGCATTGGATCGGGATCAAAATCGTATCGGCGGCGGCGATGGCGTTCATCATCAGGACGCCGACCGAAGGCGGACAGTCGATGAGGATGTATTCGAACAAGCCGCAGTTTTTGAGTGGCTGCATCGCGAACTGCAGCCGCTGGAGGTAGTCGTCCATCCGGGCAATAGCAATCTCGGCGCTGGCCAGGTTCCGCTCCGCGGGCAGAAGAAATAATTTGGGGAAACCGGTCTCGCGGACCTGTTCCTGGAGCAGGGCCTCACCGGTCAACCCGTCGTAAATGCTCACCCCTTCGATCTTGGGCATTCCCACCGCGCTGGTGGCATTGGCCTGCGGGTCGCAATCCACCAGGAGCGTGGGCAATCCGTGGTCGGCCAGGCAGGCGGCCAGGTTGACGGAGGTCGTGGTTTTTCCAACACCGCCTTTCTGGTTGGCAATCGCGATGACTTTGACCGGCATTGGGCCGAGATTTTGACAGGATTGGCAGGATTTACAAGATTTCTAACCCGGAGGTGACGGTCATGTCCTCATTTCCCGATCCTGTAGCGGCGGTCTGCCTGCCCTGAGCGCAGTCGAAGGGCGACCGCCGGACCGGCGCTCATAGAGCGCCGCTACATCTCTTTGTAAATTCTGCCTCATTTTTTCACCACTGTTTTAAGTTGGAGATCGTCGTCAAAAGCCTAGAATCCCGCTTTGTGGAAATGGCGATTTTCATGGTGGGGCTGTTGCTCGTTGCCGGTCTCGGCTGGCTCGTGCTTGAACTTCGCCGGGCCAAACCGCCTGCCGACCTTCTGCTCCTCCAGCAACAAATGCAGGGCTTCCAGGACCGGCTCGACCGGTTCAACGAAAACGTCAGCGCGAAGCTCCAGCAGGGCAATCAGCAGCTGAGCGAACGGCTCGACAACGCGGCCAAAGTCGTCGGCGAGGTGCAAAACCGTCTCGGAAAGCTGGCGCAGACCAATGAGCAGATCCTCGACATCAGCAAGAACATCGCCACGCTCGAAGACATGCTGCGCGCGCCCAAATTCCGCGGCGGCATGGGCGAGCTTTTTCTGGAAGACCTTCTGGCCCAAATCCTGCCGCCGGAACACTACACTCTCCAGCACCGCTTCAAGAACGGCGAGATTGTCGACGCCGTCGTCCGGCTCGGCGAAAAGCTTGTGCCGGTCGATTCCAAGTATCCGCTGGAAAATTTCAAACGGCTGATCTCGGCCGACAGTGAGCTGGAAAAATCGGCCGCTTCCAAGCAATTCGTCCGCGACGTCAAAAAGCACGTCGACTCCATCGCCTCGAAGTACATCCGGCCTGACGAAGACACCTATGATTTTGCGCTGATGTACATCCCGGCTGAAAATATCTATTACGAAACCATCATCAAGGACAGCGCTTCGGACACGGAAAATCATCCCAATCTAACCTATTGCATGAGCAAAAAAGTCATCCCCGTCTCTCCCAACAGCTTTTACGCCTACTTGAGAACCATCCTGCTCGGCCTGCGGGGCATGCAGGTGGAAGCGAGGGCGGGCGAAATTCTCGGTGACCTGAACCGGCTGAGGATCGACTTCGAAAAATTCAGCGCTCAATTTGAAATGGTCGGCACCCATCTCGATAATGCGGCCAAAAAGTTCGACGAGTCGTCGAAGTCATTGGGCAAACTGGATGTGAAGCTCCAGCAGATCGAGACGGGCAAGGACAAAATCCTTTATCTCTCGGAGCCTTGAGACACTTCTGTCTTACTCTGTTTTGTCTGCTGGTCTGCTCGATCCCAGCGCTCCGTGCCGTGGAAATCGAGCCTCTCCACGAGCTTATGGTCATGGCGCGGCCCGATGATCCGGGCCATCCGGTCGAACGGATCGGCAATGCGGAACTCCTCGCCAAACGCGGCTCGCCCGCCTCGACCATCAAGGTCGCCCTCGCGTTGATGGCTCTTCAGGAAAAGGTCATCGACCTTCAAACGACCTACATTTGCTCTGACCGGACGCCGGCTCCCTCGCCGGTCACGCTCCGGCAGGCGATGGACTTGTCGAGCAACGAGTTTTTCGAGCAACTCGTCATGAACCTGAGCATTCCGCGCCTTGAACAGTATCTGGATCAGTGGAAATGTTTTCCGCTCGTGGAAAAACCTCTGCCGTCTCCGGCCCGCATCGCCCGGGGCAAAGCGTTCAAACTCAGCCCGAGGGATCAACTCACATTCCTTTCGCGCCTGGCTCTGCGCCGGCTCGGGGGCATTTCCCAGCCTGCCTATGACCTTCTGGACGAGGTGCTTGAACAGACCGAAAAGCCGGGCCTTTTTGGCAAAACCGGCTCCGACCTTGAAGGATCGTGGTTCGTCGCCTACTCAAGAAACCCCGCCAAGCCGTTCATCTGCGTGTTCCGCTCCGACATCCCCAACAGCGATGGAAAACGTTTGAAACAAATCTTGCTCGATCACCTCGATAAAAATGCAGGAAGCATCTTTAAAAATTAATGAGATCTACCTCAGCGTCCAGGGCGAATCCTCCTACGCGGGTCTGCCCTGCATCTTTGTCCGATTGACGGCCTGCGACCTGCGATGCAGCTACTGCGATACGCCCTACGCTTTTCTGGAGGGCGAGTCGATGGACATCCAGGCCATCATTGACCGGGTTGTCTCGTTCGAATGCAAGCTCGTGGAAATCACCGGCGGGGAACCCCTGCTTCAAAAGAACATATTGCCTTTGATGAGCGGGCTCTGCGACCGGGGCTTCACGGTCCTTCTTGAAACCAGCGGCGCGCACGACATCTCCGTCGTCGATCCGCGCGTGGTGCGGATCATGGACCTGAAATCACCCGGGAGCGGCGAATGCGCCAAAAACCGCTACGAAAATATTGGCCATCTCCAGTCGAAGGACGAGGTGAAGTTTGTCATCGGCTCACGCGAGGACTATGAATGGTCCCGGGCCATCATCGAAAAGTATGCCCTCGATCGCAAGGTGAAGACCATTCTCTTCTCGCCCGTCTTCCGTCATCCGGGCATGATGGGGCAGACCACAGGTCATCCCGGCATCGATCCGAAACTTGTCGTTGAGTGGCTCCTCGAAGATCAGCTCCCGGTCCGGTTCCAGCTCCAGCTCCACAAGTTTATTTGGCCTCCGGAACAACGGGGTGTCTGAACAAGCGGGGAGCGGATAGCGTAGAGCGTTTAGGAAGAAAAAAAGACTCTATACGCTATACGCCATACGCTATACGCTCGGAATGATGTTGCCGAAACTGAAAACCGCGGTTCCCGGTCCGAAATCCCGAAAGCTGGCGCGTGCCCTGGCGCGATTTGAGTCGCCCAACGTCACGTTCCTCGGACCACCCGGACCGATTTTCTGGAAGAAGGCCGCGGACTCTCATGTTTGGGATGTCGACGGCAACCGCTATCTTGATCTGACCTCCGCCTTCGGCGTCGCCTCCCTCGGCCATACCCCGCCATCGGTTCGAAATTCCATCCAACGCCAGGCCTCGAGTCTGGTCCATGGGATGGGCGACGTCCATCCTA
The DNA here is from genome assembly GCA_023265515.1 of Verrucomicrobiota bacterium. GTDB lineage: Bacteria > Verrucomicrobiota > Verrucomicrobiia > JABWAM01 > JAHFSZ01 > JAHFSZ01. The sequence goes on along the minus strand of JAHFSZ010000036.1, from coordinate 7,773 downwards.
CGGAACTGAAAGTCCAGCTGCTGAGGGAGCTGTCGCGGCTCACGTTCGAGCGCTGGACCGGCGGCCGAATACAAGGCCAGTCGGTTCTCGGCAATTCCGGTTTCGAAGCGGTTGAAATCGCCCTGAAAACGGCGCTTCTCAAAACCGGGCGAAACAGGATCGTGGCTTTTCATGACGCCTACCACGGCGTTGGCTTTGGGGCGCTTCAGGCGACGTGGCGCGGCGATTTTCGCCGGCCCTTTTCGGCCCAGCTCCGAAAACTGAGCACCTTCCTGCCCTACCCGCGTCCCGGAGACGACCTCCCGCACCTGGACCGAAAACTCTCGGCCCTGCTCAAAACGCGAAAGATCGGCGCCATCCTTGTCGAGCCGGTTCAAGGCCGGGGCGGGATTGTCATCCCGCCCCGGGAATTCCTTCCGCTGCTGCGACGCGCTTGTGATCGTTCCGGCGCCCTGCTCATCGCCGACGAAATTTTCACGGGCTTCTGGCGGACGGGCAGGATGTTCGCCGTGGAGCACAGCGGCACCGTCCCGGACCTGATCTGCCTGGGCAAGGCCCTTACGGGAGCGCTTCCGCTGTCGGCCTGCGTCGGGAAAAAATCGGTGATGAATGCATGGCCGAGATCCCGGGGCGAAGCCATTCACACCACGACTTTTCTCGGCAATCCCCTCGCGTGCGCCGCCGCGATCGCATCGCTTGGCGCATGGAAGAGAACCGGATGGGGACGCCAGGTGAACTCCAGCGGGGCGTTTCTCGGCAAGTTGCTGCGCCAGGCCCTCGACGGACGGACAGGGATCCGCGAGATACGAGGCATCGGTCTGATGTTCGGCATCGAGCTTGCCTATTCCGGGCGCGCGGCCAGGATCTCCGATCATCTTCTGCGGGGCGGGATCTTGACGCTTCCCGAGGGAACCCACGGCGAGGTCCTCGCCATCACGCCGCCTTTTCCGATCTCAAAGGCGGAATTGACGTTCGCCATCGGACGCGTTCAAAGGGCATTCGATGAAGTCGCTTGAGAAAAAGATTGAGACGTTCATCCGGACCGGCGAAGGCGACTTCAATCGCCTCGCCTGCGAGCTCTTTCACCGGCAATGCCAACTGAACGCTGCCTATGGACATTATGCGGCGACCGTATGCGACCACGGTGAGCAAATCGCGCGATGGGAAGAGATCCCTGCCCTTCCAATCGTTGCCTTCAAGAAGGCAGTGGTCAGCACCTTTCCCGCAACAGAGGCGGCCGTGATCTTCCGCTCGAGCGGGACCACATCCTGGGATCTCAGTTCGCACCATTTCAAAGACACCCAGTTTTACGAGTTGAGCATCCTGCAGGGCTGGCCATCCAAGCCTTCCGGCCGCGTACGGATCATCGCCCTCTCTCCGGAGCCGGCCTCCGCGCCCGATTCGTCGCTGATCCACATGTTCCGGACGCTGATCGGCCATTTCGGAGACACGCAAAGCGGCTTTGTCCAGGACCACGAACAACTCGCCGGTATGCTGAGCCGCCTGCAAAACGCGGACGGGCCGGTCTGGCTCCTGGGGACAACCCTCGCACTCCACCGGTTTCTCGACTTCTGCGAGGCAAGGCTGGCCTCCTTCACCTTCGAAAGCCATCTGCTCGTCATGGAAACCGGCGGCTTCAAAAACCGGGTTGAATCGATTTCACCACAACTCTTCTACCAACGGCTTTGCGCGACACTGGGCATTTCGATGTTCGCGGTGCTGAGCGAGTACGGCATGTGCGAACTCTCCTCCCAATTTTACACACACGCGGGCGCGGAGATCCGCGTGTTTCACGCTCCGCCATGGGTCCGCTGGCGGATCGTCCACCCATTGACAGGCGAGCCGCTACCCGACGCCGAAAAGGGCGTCCTGGAAATCTTCGATCTGGCGAATGTCTCCTCGGCGCTCGCGATTCGAACCGAAGATACGGCACACGCGGCCGACGGCGGTTTCCTTTTGGACGGGCGGATCCCGGCCGCCACCGCGAAAGGCTGTTCACTGAC
>JAHFSZ010000036.1:0-5670 GCA_023265515.1 Verrucomicrobiota bacterium | reverse complement strand
TCGCGAAATGCTGGTGCCTTGAAACGTATTCCCTGCGGAAAAGAGCCATCGATCTTTTGCCAAAAAATACGGGGTTTTCCCGGGAAATGATCGCGCGCGCGATCGACCTGACCTTTTCAAAAATGACCCAGTCAGTCCTGACCGACTATTGCAACAAGGAGTTGGAGACGTTCTTCAAGCCGGTCTCCGGCGTCATCGGACACGTCGCGCCGGGCAATCTTTTCGCGCCGGTGGTCCAGAGTCTTTTCCACGGCCTTCTGGTCCAATCGCCCAATTTCATCCGGACCTCCGCGCATGATCTTCATTTCCCGGTCCTGCTGGCGCAGTCCTTGATCGATGCCGACCTGGAGCTGTCCGACGCCCTTGCTGTGGCCCACTGGTCCTCCGCGAATGTGGGGCTGAACAGGGAATTCGCGAGCGAAGTCGACACGCTGGTCGTTTACGGATCGGAAACCACACTCGAAGAGTGGCGGGCCCTGCAGCCGGCCGGCAAGCGCTTTGTTGGATTCGGGAACCGGGTGAGCATCGGGTTCATATCACAGGCGGGTCTCGATCAGCCGGACAAAACAGCGCCCGCGGCGGCACTCGACGTTGCCCTGTACGACCAGCAAGGCTGCCTCTCACCGCACTGCTTCTATCTGGAAAACCCCTCGCCAAGGCAGTGGACGGCCTTCGGCTCGCGACTCACCGAAGAGCTGCGCAAGCTCGACAGCGAACTTCCCATCGGCGCGCTCTCACGCGAAGAGGAGCTGATCATCGGCAATGTCCGCGACCGGCATCTTTTCCTCGCCTCGCTCGCCCCCGAAAAAAACCGCCCGTGGTTTTCGAAGACAGCGGCCTGGACCGTTCTTTTTGAAAATGAGCCCGTTTTTTCGCCCAGCTGTCTTCACCGAACCATCTGGCTGCGGCCCGTCCCGCGATTTCCTCAACTCGCGGATGCACTCAAGGAATGGCGCGGGAAACTGCAGTGTATCGGCACCGACCTGTCCAACGAACAAATCCACGAGCATGTTCATGTGCTGAGGGATTTGGGTTTTACCAGGATCTGCGCTCTGGGAAGCATGCAGGCGCCGCCCATGACCTGGCCGAATGGGGGGTGTTCGCTGCTCAAGCAGCTTACATCCGGTGTACCGTGAACCGTGTACGGTTTACCGAGATTTAGGATTCGGATACGCGGTACACGGTAAACAGTGAACGGTTAACGTGCGGAGGCCGGCGACTGCGCCCTGAGTTTCTCGATCACGCCGGGCAAAACAGCCTTCATCTTCTTCACGTCTTCCTCGGTATTATAGACGCTGAAACTAAAGCGGAGACTCCCCTTGGAGCGGGAGAGCGGCACGTGCATGGCCCGGAGCACATGCGAAGGCGCCAATGAACCGGTGGTGCAGGCGGAGCCGGAAGAACAGCAGATGTGGTTCTGGTCGAGCATCATCAGGATCGACTCCGAGTCAATCCCCGCGAACGCGATGCTCGATGTGTTGGGAAGTCTTTGATCCTCGCAACCGTTGCGGAAACAATCTGGAATTTCAGCAAGAATGAACGCTTCGAGCTCGTCACGCAGTTTGCGAACGCGCGTGTTTTCCTCCTTCAGGCGGCTCGCCGCCAGCTCAGCGGCCTTTCCAAAGCCCGCGATGGAAGCCACGTTCTCGGTTCCGCCGCGCTTGCCGCGCTCCTGATGGCCGCCCACCAGGTACGGCGAGAATTTGGCCCGGCGGCGGATAAAAAGAGCGCCCACCCCCTTCGGGCAGTGGAGCTTGTGTCCCGAGAGGGAGAGAAAATCGATTTTGCTGTCCGCCAGGTTGACCCGGATTTTTCCGCCGGCCTGCACGGCGTCGGTGTGAAACAGAACTCCCTTCAGCTTGCAGATCCCGGCAATCTCCTCAATGGGAAAGAGGACGCCCGTCTCGTTGTTGGCCCACATCACGGAGCAAATCGCGGTCTCCTCGTCGACGGCCTTTTCCAGGTCGGCGATGCTCAACCGGCCTTCGGAATCCACGGGCAGGAAGACCGTCCGGAACCCCTCCTTCGCCAGTTGTTCGGCATGGTTCAAAATGGCGGAGTGTTCGACGGCCGTTGTGACCACTTTTTTCCTCCCTGTGACGCGAAGGGCCGATGCGATCGCGGCGTTGTTGCTCTCCGTCCCGCAGCTCGTGAAAAAGATCTCTTTGGGCTGCGCTCCGATCAGCGCGGCGACCTTTTCGCGAGCCGTCTCAACGGCCTCCCGGGCGTGATGGGCAAAACGGTAACTGCTGGAAGGATTTGCCCAGTACTCGGTCAGGTAAGGAACCATCTCCTCAAAGACCTCCGGTGCGATCTTCGTGGTCGCGTTGTTGTCGAGATAGATGAGGTCGTTTTCCGTCACTTCTTTCATTCCGGGCCGTAAAATAAGGGGTTTTCCCGCAGGGTGCAAATCAAGAATCGCCGTATGACGCAGCATAAAACAAAAGGCCCCCTGGCTTTCACCAGAGGGCCTAAACTTAGGAACTCTAAGTATGGTTAACTTAGAACGAATAAGCCACGTTCACAGCGATCGTATCCTGACCGCGGCGGAGCTGAGGACCACCCGTGTTGTTCAGCGACTGTTCGTTGATGAAGCCGTTGTCCTTTCCACCAACTTCATCGTGGCGGTACTCCAGCCGGACCAGTGTGTCTTTCCACACGTTGAAGCCCGCCGTGAGCGTGCCCTCCCAGACGCTGATATGGTTGCCAGAGGCCGTACCGAGACCTGGTGCAGCACCGGGGCCTGTGCTAAAGATGCCAGCGGCTCCCGCCGAGCGATCATCCGCGTACCAGTACTCGCCGCGTCCCGCAAAGTACAGCCAGTCCGTGACCTGGTACTTTGCGTAGAGGGCTGCGGTCGTGTCGTCCTGATCGTCCTCACGAGTGTTGTTGGCCGCCAGAACCGTGCGACGATCCATCTGACGCATGAAGAACTCAAAGCCGAGGCTCAGAGGCTCATGACCGAACACTTTGGTCCACGTGCCCGGAACATCAATCATGCTGATGCTCGTGCCGTTGTCAGCCTGGTTGGTGCCGCTCGCACCGGGAACACCCGCGGTCACATCCACGGTCGAGTCGTTGCCGAAAAGTCCGGCGATCCCAAGGGTGAATTTGCCAACAGACGCAGACCAGTCATCGGGCGATGTAATGTCAGCGCGACCCACACCCATGAATTCCGTATTGCTGTTGCCGGCGCCGTTGACCGCGGAAACACCGAAGTCGCTGTCGTTGACACCATTGACCATACCCAGGTTCACCGTGCAACAATCGAGAATCTGGTAGCCAAAGACAACTCCTGTCTGGGTGAACGGATAGAGACCGAAACCAAAGCTACGGGAGAAGTTCGATTGAGCCGGGCTTTCGATGATCTCGTAGCCAAGCAGGGTCACTGTTTTGCCGATGGTCACATTCACACCATCACCCACCGGAAGACCCAGGGTGATGTAAGCCTGTTCGAGGAAGAAGTCGCTGTCATTCTCGAAGTTATCGCGAGCACCAAAAGCAGTCGCGATACCGCGGTTGTTCAGTTGGTTCGCATCGGCGCCGTACAGCAGGTCGACACGGAAGCCAGCAGGAAAATCGCTGTCATCCTTGTCCTTTTCGAGGGTCAGCTTGACGGCATGCAAGGTGAATTCGTCTTGCTGGACGTCGAATATACGGCCATTGCCGAAGTTGGCGGAGTTTCCGAACGCCGGACCACCTGCACCAGCCGTCGGCGACGAGCCGTTATTGCCGCGGAGGTTGACGAGGTAGCTCGTGTCAACATAACCGCTGAGCTTGATGCCGCTGCCCTTGATTCCCGTGTAACCGACATTTTGCAATTTTTCTTCCAGCTCGTGAATGCGCTCCTCCATGGTTTTAGGACGCGCGGACTTGCCGTCTTTTCCGTCAGCTGCGGCATCATCAGCTTTGGTGCAAGGAACTGCAGTCAACAACGCTACTGCGAAGAAAGCCCCCCAGATACATCTAAATAGATTTTCCATACATTATTCCTTTCCTGTTTTCCGACTCCTTGATTCTTTTCCCTTATTTTCAGAAATCCACGGCGCAGCAAGCACAACACCCCCTCGCCCCGAGACTGTTAACTGGATTAGTTTTTTCCCGTTGAATGGTCAATTCGAAAACAAGAAAATGATACATTTCTTAACCCGAATATTGAAACTATGTCATGTTCATACTGAAAAAAATTCACTAGAAAACGGCTCCGACATCGCCAGGCTGGGACCTTTTCCATCGTTGAAATGCCTTGCCAACAACAAAAGACCCCGGAGGATTGCTCCCCCGGGGCCTTTAAATCCGCCGAAGGCGGATAAACTTTTGTCGTAAAACAACTTAGAACGAATAAGCCACGTTCACAGCGATCGTATCCTGACCGCGGCGGAGCTGAGGACCAGCCGTGTTGTTCAGCGACTGTTCGTTGATGAAGCCGTTGTCCTTTCCACCAACTTCATCATGGCGCCACTCCAGCCGGACCAGCGTGTCTTTCCACACGTTGAAGCCCGCCGTGAGCGTGCCTTCCCAGACGTCGATATGGTTGCCAGAGGCCGTACCGAGACCTGGTGCAGCACCGGGGCCCGTGCTAAAGATGCCAACGGCTCCCGCCGAGCGATCATCCGCATTCCAGTACTCGCCGCGTCCCGCGAAGAACAGCCAATCGGTGACCTGGTACTTGGCGTAGAGTGCCGCCGTTAGGTCATCACGGTCATCCTGTCTCGTGTTTGCAGCCGCGAGGACGGTGCGCTGAGTCTGGTTTTCTATGTAGACCTCGAAACCTAGGCTCAGAGGCTCATGACCAAACACCTTGGCCCACGTTCCAGCCACATCGGTGATCAGGATACCCGTGCTGTTGTCGGCCAGGTTTGTGCCACCATTGCCGGGAGCACCCGCCGTCACATCAACCGTGGAGTCATTGCCGAACAGGCCGCTGACGCCCAGGTTAAAGTTGCCCCAGGACCAATCCGGAGACTTCACGTCCACACGATAAACTCCGGAGAGCTCCGTGTTGCTGTTGCCGTCGCCGTTGACCGCGGAAACACCGAAGTCGCTGTTGGGGACACCATTGATCAGTCCCATCGTAGCCGTGATGTATTCGTTGATGTTGTAACCGAAGGTCACACCGGTTTGGGTCTTGGGCTGAAGAAGGAAAGCAAAGCTGCGCGAGAAGTTCGCGTTGGCCGGGCTTTCGATCACTTCATAACCCACCAGGGTCACCATCTTGCCGATCTTGACATCCACGCCGTCTCCCACGGGCAGGCCGAGATTCACATAGGCCTGTTCGAGGAAGAAGTCGCTGTCATTCTCGAAGTTATCGCGAGCACCAAACACACCTGCGATCGCACGGTTGTTCAGTTGGTTCGCATCGGCGCCATACATCAGGTCAACACGGAAGCCAGCGGGGAAATCGCTGTCATCCTTGTCCTTTTCGAGGGTCAGCTTGACGGCATGCAGGGTGAATTCATCCTGCTGAGTGTCAAACATACGGCCGCCACTGAAGTTGGCGGAGTTTCCGAACGCCGGACCACCCGCGCCCGCTGTCGGCGACGAGCTCCCATTGCCGCGGAGATTGACCTGATAGCCAGTGTCCACATAACCGCTGAGCTTGATGCCGCTGCCCTTCACGCCGGTGTAGCCGACGTCCTTCAATTTCTCTTCGAGTTCACGAATACGCTC
>JAHFSZ010000001.1:73771-81883 GCA_023265515.1 Verrucomicrobiota bacterium | reverse complement strand
GTTTTTAAATCGCAATTCCCGCGGAACTGTCATGAAGTTCCACAAATCATACATAAAAGCAGTTTTGGGATGGGCTCTAACAACTCGCGAACAGAAGCATTGGCAAATCTGCTTGCGGTAAGAAGCGGCAGTGCAGGCGTGATAACCGAACCAGTTTAACTTGCGGAGAGTGGCGAGGAGTTCGAGTATTGGCGAGCACGGACGAAGGAGTCCGGCAGCTGCCGGATGACTGAGGCCGCGCGCAAGACAAACGGAGAAATCCGAAGCTTATCTCCGCAAGTTACCAGGATTCCGTGAGGCGGGAGGTAAGTTCCTTCCCAATCTTCTCCGCCACATACGACACGCCCACGCGCTTGTCATTCACCAAATCGTCGCCTGTGAAAAAGCTCGTGGTGGCGGCCACCGTTCCGCTGGCGTAAGGCTTCTTTTTGCCCTTCTTGGTCGCCTCGTATTCGATCGTCATGGCGAGGTAGTACTCGCGCACCGAGCGCTCGTTCTCAAGCCGGAACCGGGCTGGCGACAGCTTAAATTCGGTGATCGTCACCTTCAGTGTCGCGTCGGCGTCCTCCTGGTCGGCAATTTGCATCGTGCCGTCGATCTGGAACTTCTTGACCACGGTATCGGTAACAATCGAGCCCAGGTTCGGCTCCATGACGTTGCTCTTGAAGACGGGGATGAAAAGTTTCTCGACACCCGTTTTGTTCATGGTCGCCGTGGAGTAACCACATCCCTGCAGGACGAAGGCCGCGGATCCCGCAAGAGCCGCGAGAGAAAAAATCCGTGAAAATTTCATGTATCGGCGGGCTGAGAGGAGACAGTTTTTTTCTCTTCCTGGTCCCCGGGCTCCGGCACCGCCGGAGCAGTTTCGATCCCGCCAAGATCCGGGGCTCCGTTCAACTGCTCGACCCGTTCCTTCGCGCGTTTCGCGAGGTCGGACTCGGGATACTTCTGGATGACTTCGTTATAATAAATCAGGGCGCTCGTCGACTCATCTTTCCAGTCATACCAGCGCGCAATATTGAACAACCCGCGCGCCTGCTCCGCCCGCAGTTTGTCGATATTGGCCTGCGCCTGCTCAATCTTTTCGCTCTTTGGGTAACGCGTCAAATAGTCCTGATACGCCGTGATCGCCCGGCGTGTCGCGGTCTGGTCGTAATCAGCCGCGCGCGCGGCCGACATGTAGGAGAACCCGATCTGGAATTGGGCGTCATCGACCAGGTCGCTGTTTGGATATTTGCGGATCAGGTTTTCGTATGCCTCGACCGCGGCCTTGTAATTTTTCTGCTTTTCGCGCGCGAAACCGATCTTCATCTGGGCCAGCGGCGCGATCTCGCTGTAGGGGCCGTTCTTGATCACGGTCTCGTAAATCTCCACGGTTTTATCCATCGATGGGAACGTCGGGATGCTCCAGACGCGCAGACGCTCTCCGGACAGGAACATGTTGCCGATCTCGTACTGTTTCTGGAGGATCTCGTTGAAATAGGGCGTGTCCGGGTAGCTCTCGATGGTTTTTTGAAGTTCCTTGAAGGCCTTGATCGGCTCGCCAACCTCCAGCAGGCAGCAGGCATAACGGTACTGCGCCTCGGCGGCATTGGGAGAGAGCGGCCACGTCTTCACGAGCATCCGGTAGGCGACGGCGGCCTGTTCGAAATTCTTTTCCTTTTCCAGCTTCTGGGCTTTGGCGAGCTGGGCCTTGGAAGTGCCCTCGACTTCGCCCTCTCCGCTGGTTTCCCAACCCTGCCCGGGACGGTAGATCAGCGGAGCTGGACTGACCTGTGGCCAAGCCAGGCACAGCACGAAGAGGAGACTCAATCTTGTCAGGTTTTTCCGCATCGACCTGTACGGATACCAGCTAGCGTCCCGCCTGTCAAATCCGTGAAAGATGGCTGAAAACCAACGGTTTCGAGAAGAGACAGATTCCACGGGTGGCGAGACTGCGCGTGATAAGCGAGGAGTTTCCGAAGCTTGGCCGCGCAGGATCAGCGGTAGCCGTAGGAAGTCATCTTGGCCGCGGCCAGCTGATCGTTCTCCAACATGCAAGCAAGGACCTGGGTGATGGTATACTGGGAAAAGGGAAGCAGATCATAGAGTTCCCGGGCCGACAAACGCCGATCGGTTAAAAATTCCCAGACCGACATGGCACAGTCCTCCAGCTGTTTTTCGCCCTCCCAAATAAACTGCCCATGGTGGCGGCCCAGCGGCTGCTCGATATCCATCTTTTCCTGCAGGGCCCGCAGCTCGTCGCGCTGGTGAACGGCATCGACAAGGAATTCGTTCACGTCGCGTATTTCGAGCGGATTCTCCACGGCCGGAGGCTCTGCAAGACTCGAAAAGGAAAATGTGGCCTTGGGGGGCGACTGAAAAAATTCATACAGCGCCTCCTTTTCGTAGAGGTGGCGGTAACGCGCCTGGATTGGCTTGCCTGCCGCGAAGGCGAACTCCCCGAGCACTTCGCCGGTGATTTGCCGGACCTCCATCAGGCCATGTTGCTGAGACATGGAGATCGTCTGGAAGATGGTCGGCAGGTCGAAAAATTCGAGGCTTCCCGCCAGCTCGCGAGCGTTGCTGTAAAAGTGAAGCTGGGCCGTTGTCTGGTTGAGCCGCCGCGCCAGCAGGCATGCAATGTAAAACGCGAAGGACGGCACGCCGAAAATCAGCCGCTCGAACCCCGCCTTCGGAAATTTCAGGACGACCGCGGTTTCTGGCACGCGCACGGTGGCATTGCGTGGCATTCCCGTCAGAAGGCCCATTTCCCCAAAAACGTCGCCCTTGGTGAGGAAGACGATTGGCATCGGATTTTCGCCGTGTTCGCCCGCCACGATGATCTCCACCGAACCTTCGTTCATCACGTAAAATGAATCCGAACGGTCCCCCTGATGATAGATGCAGTCGCCCCCATGGTAGCGAAAGAGCTGCCCCTCCGACAAAATCGTCTGAAAATCCTTCGGGTCGAATTTTTTGCAGTAGCTGAAAAAATCCTGCATCGCCCATTCGCTGGACGGAAGCGAACCATGGGGAAGTGAATGAGTGGCCTGGCTCCTGTTAGAATCACCCATTCTTTAATGATACGCCCTAAAGAGCAATCATTCAAAGACCAAAATCAGCTTCGGCCCCCGGCCCGTGTCGTCACCACCGGGAAAGTACTCAACGTTGCCGAATCCTTTACCGATGAAGATCCAGCCAAAATTCAATTCACCGTATAGCCAGGAACGCACATCTTTTGTGACGTCGATTTTCACCGGGACGCCGGGCTTGGTCATGGAGGAAAAGGTCATTGTCGCCGTCGGTTCCTTCACGCGGTCCATCGGCATGCCCGGCAACCCTTCGCTCTGCTTGTCGCCGCCAGCGAATCCCCACGGTTCGCCAGGTCGAGCCTCCTCCCAGTTCACGCCGCCGATGGTCGGCCTCGGCAGCGAATCCCCGGACTCGACGACGCTGCGCTTGCGCAGCGGCTTGCCCCAGGGACGCAAGAGCCTGTAGAGACTCACGTCCAAGCTGCCGGCTTTCACCTTCAACACCGCCGGTGTCAACATCAGCCACGCCTGCCGGATGCCGGACGTCCCCTCACCCGACTTGATCATCTGCTGGATGTCGAACTTCATCAACCCGCGCCACTCGGATGAAACCTGAACGACCTGAAGCAGCTCGGAAGCCGCTGAGCCGCTTCGATCGCTGCCAACTTTCTTCGAAAGTTTTCCGGTATTCTTCCTGCCTTCGCCGGCCATGCTCGGATGGATCGATGCCTGCCAGATCAGGTGGCCGGGAATCTCCAGCGTCACCTGCCCCGGCCCGCTTATGCCAGAAGGGAGTGCGGTCGGCGTCGAGGCCTCCCGTCCGCCTTCCGGCTCTGCACCGGCCTGGCTCTCTTCCGCCATCCGCGGCTGGGGCATATTGTGCATCAGTGTCGTCGTCTTATTGGTGTCGCGCACGGCGGGGGCCGGCGGCACCTCCTCCATCGGCAAATTGATTTCGATCGGCTGCGCCATCGCCGTCTTTTGAGCCCGGCCCTGTCCGCGTCTGACCCATCTTTCGGCCTCCGACAGCCGCAGATCCGACTCCTTGGCGTAGAGAAAAACGATCACGGCAATCACTGATGCCACCATCGTCATCCAGCCGGCCAGGGCGGCGAGCTGCTTTTTACGAACGATCCTCTCGACCTCGGCCAGGTTACCGCTCTTGGTGGCCACCTTGGACCGGCTTCGCTCCATGAAACGCTGGGAAAGGCGCTTGGCCACCTCCGGGCTGACCATCCCCTGCAACTCCCGCGCACCGATAATCATGCAAGCTGCATCCACCACTTCATCCATGGACTGGCATCGTTTCTCGGGCGCTTTTTGGGTCATGCGCTGAAGAAGCTTCACGCATTCCTCGGACAGATCCGGGTGGACCAGCCGAGGATCCGGAAACGGCTTCTTCAGGTGGCTCAGCATAATGTCCGCGTGATTCTGACCCTCGAATGGATGCTGGCCGGTCAGCATGTGGTAGAACGTCGCCCCGAGCGAATAAATGTCGGCCCGGTGATCGACATCCACGCCCCGCACCTGTTCCGGCGCGATATAGAACGGTGTGCCGATCGTCATGCCCGACTGCGTAATTTTTCTGTCCACCTGCGAAAAACCCCACTTCGCGAGGCCGAGGTCGCAAATCTTCAGCGTCCCATCCGCATTGAGAATCAGGTTCTCCGGCTTCACGTCGCGGTGGATGATGCCAGCATGGTGCGCGAACCCAAGGCCAAGCGCCGCCTGCAGGATCATGCGGATCGAGTCCCGTTCGCTGATCCTCGACTCGTTACGAATGATGTCCCCGGCATTTTTTCCGTGGATCAGCTCCATGACAAAGAAGTAATGATCCTCATAGACTCCCGCGTCGTACACCTGGACGATGTTGGGATGATTGAGGCGCGCCGCCGCGCGCGCCTCGCGCAGAAACCGCTCGATGTATTCGGAATCGCGGCCGTACTCCTCAGGAAGAAGCTTGATGGCCACCTCGCGCGCCAAGTTGAACTGCCGGGCGCGGTAGACCACGCCCATGCCGCCCATGCCGAGCTGGCCAATGATTTCATATTCACCGATGAACGTTCCAATCAAAGGGTCGGACATAAGGACTAATCGTTGTTCCGCATTTCCCGTCGCGCATCGCCAACCACCCCCGCGTTTGCGGGCCCCGTTCGGGAGTGTTTCCAATGCTGGTACGCAAGCCACCCAACCGCGCAAAGGGGCAGAAGAGCGGCCAGCACGACGATCGCCGCGCCGACCCCTGCATCACCCATGATTCTTTCGCAAAACCAGAGCGCGCCCAGAAATGGAAGTGCCCCATAGACCACGTACCGAAGCACCAGCCCCCAATGAAAGAGCGGACCTTTCATGCACCCGACATCCCCAGACTTGAGCCGATCTTTTTACATGTCTTCATTTAAAAACTCCGTTGATGAATCGCCGATCCGGATTCCGAAATGGTTTGTAAAATCCATCGGTGGTATTCATCCACCTCGTAAATCGCTGTGAATCCGGCAAGCCGGTCCCACTTCCCCTCCAGAGCGGCTTTGAACTCCTCGTCACGGCGGGCACTTGACGCATACCGGTCAAAATCGTGCAGCAACGAAACGAAATTTGCAACTGAGGAACTCTGCAAACGCTCCCCCAGGTAATCATAACGGAACTCAGTGCTCAAAATCCTCCGGTGGGAACGGGGCTCAGCTGTGAAGAAATCGAGCAAATACGCCTTTTTTTCGACGATCTCTTCGCGCGAGTCGGGCATGCCGGGCGCCGCCTCCCCTTTCCTCTTCCTTCGCATCAACTCAGGCACTTCGAGCTCCTGCAGGCAGGTGACGCTCATGAAAAAAACATCCTCCCAAGAGAGAGTCTCATCCTGGCTTTTCCAGTCCTGCACCGTGCAGCCTTGCGGTGCGAACTGACCGGACCGGACCAGGACCGCCCTTGGATTAGGTACCAGCTCGCGAATCTGGCGGCAGTCAGCGTCGATGCCAAGTCTCTTCAGCTCCTCAACCAGGCGCAGGGCTGGGGTGGATTCCAGATGCTCGATGAGAAACCCGTGGCAACGCCTGACCATCTGCTGGCCATCGGCCAGCGAAAGACCGGGAATGTCGGCAATCAGGCGGGCGACGGACTCGGCGGGAAGCATCTGCTTCTTTTTCAAATAAACGCAGTAGGACATAACGGCGCCGACCGCGCCTTCCCATCATTCCCTGTAACGATGTTTTGCAAAAGCGCGGAGGGTTTTGACTTTGCTCGGTTTTTAACTTAGAACCCGTGTCAGAGCGACCTAAAAAATGAGATACCGATTCCTTTCGACACTGGCCCTTCTTCCCGTTCTTCTCAGCATGGGATGCGAAACACCGTCATCCTACCGTTCCAGCTCGCTCCGCATCAATGCGGTGCCGAACCGTTTCTCCGCGGAACTCGCAGCCCTGCAGGCGCCGAAGATCGAGGAGGAGCTCAACCGCGCATTTATCTCCGACGGCCGTTTTACGCAGGGAACCGGCCTCGTCCTGAGCATCGAGCTCACCGCTTTTCAACCGCCGCGCTCCGCCGGCAGTCAGCAGTTCGCAAACCAGCCTATCAGCAGCTACCGTTTTCTGCCCGGCATCATGGTCGTGGCGGCCCGCTGGTACGACGACCGGCAGAAAAAGCTCGAGGAGGTTGAATTTGCCGAAAACATCATGCCCATGCCAGGCGAAATCAGCGCCTACGCTTCCATCAATCGAGCCATTCAGCATGTTGCCCAGCGGATCATGGACTACACCACGGACCGGTATCTCGGCCCTCCTGTTTCACCGTAGGCCAGAATTCAAACTGCAATCTTTGGAAAAGCACGTCCGAGAATCGGTGCTGAGGGAACGCGCAACCACTCCTCCAGGACTGTCGCGTAGACCGAACGGAAGTCGATCCTGTATTTGAGATCGCCCTGGTCCAAATCCTTCAGGCTGGGGTGGGCGCCGATCAGGTTGGACTTGAAATGGTCGCCGAAAAGGTACATGGGCGCCGCGGTGCCGTGGTCGGTGCCACCGCTCGCATTTTCGGCAACCCGCCGGCCGAATTCGCTGAAGGTCATGATCAGCACGCGCGAAAAATTCCCCTGCTGCTTCAGATCCTGGATGAAGCTGCTGATCGAACTGCTGAAATCAGCCAGCAGCCTCTCATGAGTGGCCGTCTGGTTCGAGTGCGTGTCGAATCCCCCCTGTGACGTGTAAAAGACGCGGGTCGGCAGACCGCCTGCAATCATCTGCGCAATCAATCTCAACCCGCGCCCCAGCTGGCCGTTCGGGTAATTGACGCTGCTTTTGTACTTCCGGGAAATCTCGCGGATCTTTTGCGAGCTCAACTGCGCGTCCATCGCGGTGCGCTCCAGGTAGTCGAGCGGGTTGCGCATCACGCTCTGGTCGCCGATGCCGCTCACCGCGCCGATTGAACCGCCGGAATTTGCACCACCTCCACCCGCATCTGCCGCTGCCGCATCCTCTCCGGAATTGTTGAGCATGCTGTAAAACTTCTCGGCTTCATCGCTCTTGCCGCGACCGAATGACTGGTCGCTTTCCCACCGGTAGGCGTCCGGATTTTCGAGCGAAACCCCCGTCGGCGCCTTTGCCATCATCGCCTGCGGCAGCGTCTGGCCGATGTTCACACCCACGGTCGGGTCCGCTCCCTTGCAGCAATTGTCAAAATAACGCCCGATCCAGCCGTACTTTTCGTTTCGGTCAGAATCCGACGCCGTGTGCCAAATCTCCATCGAGCGGAAATGTGAGCGGTTGGGATTCGGGTAGCCGACGCCCTGGATCAGCGCCATTTCGTGCCGGTCGAATGACTGCTTGATGCCGGCCAGAGCGCTATGGAAGGCGATCTCATCATTCACAGGGAGGATCCTGTCCTTGGCCACCCCAATTCTTGGGCGCGCCCTGAAATACTCCGCGTGACCGTATGGCACGATCGTGTTTAATCCGTCGTTGCCGCCACCCAACTGGACCACCACGAGGATCGGTGCATCCTTGCCCGTTGCCGCCTGCGTCAGCGAGCCAGAAGCCGCGTTCTCCATCGCCCAGATGGTCTGAGTCAAAAAGGACGGAATCGTGGACGCGACCGCACAGCCCAATAGGCT
>JAHFSZ010000001.1:65876-73671 GCA_023265515.1 Verrucomicrobiota bacterium | reverse complement strand
TGATAATGCGGCGTGCTCATCAGCAGATGAACCGCCCCACGCACCTTTGCGTCGCTCAAATCGTTTCCAATGTACTGCACCACCGACTCCATCTCCTTTTCCGGCATCCCATCCAGGTAGAGAACATCGCGCAGACGGCCGACGAGTTGGTGGGTGTTTTTCACGGTGTTCAGATCGACCACCTTGCTGACGTCCACCAGTCGCGCAAGCCGCTTGTGCATCGCCTCCTTGATCTTGGACCTCGTCATGTCCTGCTCGGCGCTTTCCTCCGTGGTCATCCCCTGTTCAGCCATCGTCTGAGCGGAGGCGTCGTCGACTTTGCCGTTGGCAGCCCTCTTCTCCTGCACCTTCTTCCTGGCCATCGCTGACCTGATCATTTCGTCGGGGATGACTCCATTCACCATTGCGTTGGCAAGGTTGTAACGCGTCAAAAGGCTCGACGTCGTGATCCAGGCGGCGCCGCCATCCCATCCCTTCACGTTGGGGGGCTCAAACAATTCCTGGCCCAGGAGTTTCATCACGCTATTGACCATCCGCTTCGGCATCAGGTCGGCCTCGAGCGACAGGACCGAGCCAACCAGCCACTGCACCGGGCTCTTGATCTGCTTTTTGACGGAACGGTCCGAATAGAATTCCTCGCTCGAAAAGATCGCCTTGAAGAGCGGAAGGAACTCGTAGCTGGAATTCTTCAGGACAGCAGCCAGTTCATCGACCAGCGCCTCGGAAGGCCCCTGGTAGGCGAAAAACTCCCAGATTTTTTTTGAGATGAACCGCGCCGCCTGCGGCCGGCTGAGAATGATGTCGATGATGTCGTCGCCGTCGTAATTCCCCGCCCGGTTAAAGAAATGCTTGGACCCCGCGTCATGGAGATTTTTACGGAAGACAAACTCCTGGGTATTGCGGTCGATGGAGTAGCCGGTGAAGGCGCGGGCCGACTCCTTGATGTCCTTCTCGGTGTAATTGCCCTCGCCCAGGGTGAAAAGCTCCATGAGCTCCCGGGCATAGTTTTCGTTCGGGCCGTTTGCCCTGTTTGACACGTTATCCAGCCAGACCACCATGGCCGGGTCCTTGGAGATCTCCTTGAGCATCTTCCGCCAGTTGCCCGCCGCGTTGCGGCGCAGCGTCTCGTTCTGCATCCACATGAAGTAAGGGAGCTTTACCTTCTGGATGCTTGTTGCGAAGTGGCCGTGCCAGAAGAGCGTGAGTTTTTCCTGGAAGGGGCGGCTCGTCATCACCATTCGCCGAATCCACCACTCCTTCAGGTCCTGCCCTTCCTGGCGGAGCTCCTTGAGGAACTGTTCCTTCTGCTCAGTGGTCGCGTTCTTGCGTTGTTCCTGAAGCCCTTCGATCGGCTTGGCCCAATCCGGCTTTGGATAGTTGTCGGAAATCTTTCGGTAGTTAATCAGCCGCTCGACGCACTGGTCCATGCCGGCGGTGATCATTTCGTTGATCGTCTCCGCGGTCGCTCCGAACCCCGCCCGGTAGATCAGGTGGGCCGCCGCTCTCCAATCCCAAGACCCGCGGTAGGTTGATAACCCGGCCATTGAAAAATCTAACCTATGAACGCCCTCAAAGTGGCAGTTTTTTGGCCTCCAATCCCGGCGGCGGCATGATGTTCAATAATTGAGACGTCGGAGCCTTCAAGTTACCGCCACGTGGATCGACATCATCCCCGCAAAAAGACGATGCGCCTCCACCGACCGGAATCCCGCCGCCTCAAGCTCCCGGCAGACGGCATCAACCTCGGGATACTCGCTCAACGACCGCCAGATGTAACGATACGTCTCGGAGTCCCGAAAAAACAGCCATCCCAGGAATGGCTGGACGGCGCGCAACCAGATAAAATAAAGCCTGCGCATCCATTTCAACCTTGGTTTTGCGAACTCCAGGAAGACAAACCGTCCGCCTGGCTTGAGCACCCGCCGGATCTCAGCCAGCGCGCGGCTCCGGTCGGCAAGGTTTCTGAGTCCATAGGCCATCGTCGCGGCTGAAAAGCTTTCGTCGCAGATTGGAAGCTTCAAAATGTCACCCTGGACCAGCGGCGATCCTTTCGTCGCGGACCGGAGCATCGCGTAGGTGAAATCGACGCCGACCCACCCGCTTGCCGGAACACGGCCCCGTCCCATCCGAATCAGATCTCCGGTGCCCGTCGCCAGGTCAAGCACGCGGTCACCGGATCGGATCTCCGCCAGCTCAAGAAGGCGCCTTTTCCAGACACGGTGCATTCCGAAACTCTGGACGTCGTTGATCAGGTCATAGCGCCGGGCAATTTTGGTAAAGAGTTCTTCTACTTTGGGAGCACGCTCTTCCTGGCTGTAGTAAACCGGCATGAGCTTATGTTAAATCGTTCTCTTCTGACCGTGAACCTGTTTTTCGTTTTCCACCGACTACAGAAATGATGGCCTCAAGCCCGCAAAAAGAAACAAGCAGTGCAAGGCGCGCCGACGCAGCCCGAAGGAGCGTACGTCGTTTGGTACGTGACTGAGAGGCGAGGAGGCGCAACGAAGCAATGCGACGTTTATTTTTGTGGGCCGGTAGACGACTGCAGAAAGGTCTGCGCTCTGGCCCGCCCCTCGTCAATCTTCTCATACGGCATCATCTGCGCCAGGTGATCCCGATTCTGCCGCGCCTCTTTGTCGCCCTGCGCAGCGGCGATCATGAACCATTTGTAAGCCTCCACCCAATCCGGGGCAAAGTATTCGCCCTGGAAAAGCATTTCACCGAGATTGATCTGCGCCTTGGCGTTGCCGCCCTCTGCCGCCTTCTTGAACCAGGCGGCCGCTTCAATCGCATCTTTGGGCACGCCCTGGCCGCGAATGTACATCCAACCGAGGCTATTCTGCGCGCTGGAGACGTTCTGATCGGCCGCTTTGCGGTACCACTTGGCCGCCTCCGCATGGTCCTTTTTCACTCCCCGCCCGTCGACGTAAAATCCGGCCAGGTTGTTTTGCGCGATCGGTTCGCCTTTCTCAGCGGCTCTCAAATACCATTGGGAAGCCTGCACTTCGTCTTTCGAGACGCCTCTGCCCTCCTGGTACATCCAGGCCAGCCTCGTCTGAGCGGTCGCATCCCCCGCTTCAGCGGCCGCCTTTGTCTTCTCGAAATCCAGTCCAGTGTCTTCGGCCCGAAGCGGCAGGACCGCCATCATCAGAAAAAGCGTCCCCCAAGAAACCATCCGCCGAAAATCGTTCATGATGCCCAGGATAAGGCAAAGAGCTGGAAATTCAAGCCGGTTTCTTGATCTGGCGGGGTGGACGTGGCAAAATAAATTCTGCTTGCGCTTCCCGCCGGGATTATGGAAATTGCGGCTCGATGTATTCCAACTGGCATTGGCGGTGATAAGGGGCTCCTGCTTGTAGCAGAGGACTTTACACTGCCTTTGTGCAATGATCGCCCCTCAACCTCCCTGGTTTGAGGGGTTTTTTGTTTTTCAGTGGCTGTCAGCGATTGGCCGTCGGCTGTCAGCCTCATGGGGTGCGTAACCGACGGCTGAATGCTGAATGCCGAAAGCCAATGTTAGCCAAACGAATCATCCCATGCCTGGACGTGACGGCTGGACGCGTGGTGAAGGGGACCAAGTTCCTCAACCTGCGCGATGCCGGCGATCCGGTGGAGTGTGCCCGCGAGTATGACCGCCAGGGCGCCGACGAGCTGGTCTTTCTGGACATCACCGCTTCGAGCGATGACCGCAAAACGATGATCGACATGGTGGAGCGCACGGCCGACAAGGTCTTCATGCCGGTCACGGTTGGAGGCGGGATCCGCACCGTTGAGGACGTCCGCCAGATGCTTCGCGCGGGCGCCGACAAGGTCTCGGTGAACACCGCTGCCATCCAGAATCCCGACTTGGTCCGCGCCGGTTCCGAACAGTTCGGATCGCAGTGCATCGTGGTGGCCATCGACGCCAAGTACAAGCGTGACGGTGGATGGGAGGTGTACACGCACGGCGGCCGCAAACCGACGGGCCTCGATGCCATCGGATGGGCGAGAAAAGTCGTCGAACTTGGCGCCGGAGAAATATTGCTGACCAGCATGGACGCGGACGGCACCAAGGCGGGCTACGATATCCGTTTGACGAGGGCGATTTCGCAGGCTGTGAACGTCCCGGTCATCGCCAGTGGCGGAGCGGGAAGTCTTGAGCACTTGCTCGAGGTGTTGACACTTGGATGCGCCGACGCGGTGCTCGCCGCTTCCATTTTTCACTTCGGCGAGTACAAGGTGGAGGACGTGAAGAGATATTTAAGCGATAGGAAGATCAGGGTGCGCCTATGAAGGAACTGCTTTCGAAATTGAAATTCAACGAGGATGGTTTGATCCCGGCGATCATTCAGGATGCCACAAACGGGCAGGTCCTGATGATGGCGTGGATGAACGCGGCCTCGATTGATCGGACCATCGCAACAGGCAAAACGCACTTCTGGAGCCGTTCCCGCGGGACGTTCTGGATGAAGGGCGAGACTTCCGGCCACACCCAGCAGGTGAAGCGCATCTCCTTGGATTGCGACGGCGACACCCTCCTGATCCAAGTCGGGCAGGAGGGCGCTGCCTGCCACGAAGGCTACCGGAGCTGTTTTTTCCGGTCATATGAAGGCGGAAAGATCGTGGAAACTGAAAAGCGAATCGTCGACCCGAAGAAGATCTATAAGAAATGAAAACTATTCTATTCACTCGCAGAGACGCGGAGACGCAGAGACCTTATTTTTTCGGTGAGGCGTGAAAATGAAAGAAAATGCAATATCCGGCTTTATTGTGGACGCGGCATACGAGGTTCACACTGTCCTTGGACCCGGCCTATTCGAGTCGATTTACGAGTCAGCTTTGGTGTTCGAGTTAGAGCAACGGAAGCTGCGTGTACAAAGACAGGTTGCGATACCGGTTCGATACAAGGAAAAGGAGTTTGGTGAAGGTTTCCGAGCCGATTTAATTGTCGAAAACAAGGTTATTGTGGAACTAAAATCGGTTGAGCAATTGGCAAACATCCACAAAAAACAATTGCTAACCTATTTGAGGCTAACGAACTTACGCTTGGGCCTATTACTTAATTTTGATGCTCCATTAATCAAGCATGGAATCGTTCGAGTCGTGAATCGACTCGAAGAAGAGAATCCCTCTGCGCCTCTGCGCCTCTGCGAGAGATAATGATTTTTTATGAACCCGAGTTTCGAAGAATTTAAAGAGCTGACCGGGAAAGGCAACCTGATCCCGCTCTGCAAGGAGCTGATGGCGGATCAGGAGACGCCTCTTTCCGTCTACCGGAAGCTGGCAGCCGGTTCGTCCACGCACACCTTTTTGCTGGAGAGCGTGGAGGGCGGCGAGCACCTCGGCCGGTTCTCATTTATCGGATTTGAACCGCGCAAGGTGATCAAGATTTCGAACGACCAGCTTGTGGTGATCGAAGACGGC
Organism: Verrucomicrobiota bacterium; assembly: GCA_023265515.1. GTDB lineage: Bacteria > Verrucomicrobiota > Verrucomicrobiia > JABWAM01 > JAHFSZ01 > JAHFSZ01. The sequence goes on along the minus strand of JAHFSZ010000001.1, from coordinate 68,268 downwards.
ACGGAACGGCGGGAAACGTTTTCAGGCGAGCCGCTTCAGGTCATCGAAAAGGAAATGAGCCGCTTCAAGGCCGTCGCCGTCCCGGGGATGCCCCGGTTCATCGGCGGAGCCGTGGGCTACGTCGGCTACGAATATCTGTCGAAGATCGAGCCGGTGGCTCGCGCAAAAAAGGACGACCTCGGAACGCCCGACATCTACTTCATGCTGATGGATTCAGCCGTGATCTTTGACCGTGTCAAACAATCCATGAAGATCGTCGTCCATGCCCACACCGATGCGAAAGCCGATCTTCGAAAAATTTACGAGGATGCTGTCCGGCGGATCGAGGTCATCGAGGCAAAGCTTCAGAAATCGGTCAGTCCCGACCTTTTACCACTGATCGAGCAATACCCATCGGCCCATTTCGAGAGCAACACCCCAAAGGAGCGGTTTCTGGAGATCGTCGCGACCGCGAAGAAGTACATCCACCAGGGCGACGTCATCCAGGTGGTCCTTTCCCAGCGATTTGCCGCGCCGACGCGCGCCGACTCATTGACACTCTACCGCGCTTTGCGATCGATCAATCCCTCTCCCTATATGTTTTTGATGCAGGTCGACGGTTTCTCGCTGATTGGCAGCTCCCCCGAAATCCACGTCCGCTGCGAAGAGGGATCGGTCGAGCTGCGCCCGATTGCCGGCACCCGGCCGCGCGGAAAAAGCGCCGATGAAGATCTCGCCATGGAAAAAGATTTGCTTGCGGACCAGAAGGAGCGCGCCGAGCACTTGATGCTGGTCGACCTCGCCCGAAACGACATCGGCCGCGTCTGCCAGATCAGCAGCGTGAAAGTTCCGGAATTCATGACAGTCGAGCGGTACTCGCACGTCATGCACATCGTTTCGCAAGTCGAAGGCCGCTTGAACAAGAATCAGACCCCCTTCGACCTGATGAGGGCCACTTTTCCGGCAGGGACTGTGAGCGGAGCGCCCAAAATCCGTGCGGCTCAAATCATCGCGGAGCTCGAAGGCTCCGGGCGCGGGCCTTATGCGGGGGCGGTCGGTTACTTCAGCTTCGACGGTAATTTGGATACGTGCATTACCATCCGGACCATCCTGCTTAAAGGCGGCATCGCCCATGTCCAAACCGGAGCGGGCATCGTGGCGGATTCCGTGCCCGAAAACGAATATCAGGAAACGGTCAACAAGGCGAAAGCCATGTTCAAGGCGGTCGCGCTGGCGAATGCCATCACCAAAAAGTAGCCATGCTCCTCATCATCGACAACTACGACAGCTTCACCTATAACATCGTCCAGTATTTCGGCGAGATGGGCTGCGCCATGATGGTAAAGCGCAATGACCAGATCACCATCGCCGAGGTGGAACAGCTCAAGCCGGAGCGGATGGTGATTTCGCCCGGGCCGTGCAGTCCCAAGGAAGCGGGGTTGTCGAATGAACTCATCAAAAACTTCGCCGGCAAGATGCCGATTCTCGGGGTCTGTCTCGGCCACCAGTGCATCGGCCACGTCTTCGGCGGAGACGTCATCCAGAATTACCGGATGATGCACGGCAAGACTTCGCCGATTCATCACAACAGCAAGGATCTCTTCGCAGGGTTGCCCAACCCGTTCGAAGCGACCCGTTACCATTCACTTGTTGTCAAAAGGGAAACGCTTCCCGCCTGCCTGGAAATAACCGCCGAGACTGAGGAGAAGGAGATCATGGGCCTCCGGCACAAGACGCTGCCCATTTGGGGCGTTCAATTCCACCCGGAGTCGATCTTAACCCAGCACGGCAAGCAACTCCTGAAAAACTTTCTTGCGCTGTAGGTCCCGCGCGTGGGTTTTGCTTCTCGAATCAAAACTTGCAATGTGACAATCCCTTTTTCGCCAGATACTGCTGGTGATACTCCTCCGCCCGCCAGAATTCGGTGGCCGGGACGATCTCGGTCACGATCGGTCTTTCATACTGTCCGCTCTTCGCCAGCTTTTCCTTTGAAGCCTTCGCGGCCTTCTCCTGCTCCGCGTTGTGGAAGAAAACCGCCGAGCGGTACTGCGAGCCGTGGTCCGGACCCTGGCGGTTCAGCGTCGTCGGATCGTGGTTTTTCCAGAAAATCTCCAGTAATTGGTCATAAGTCACCCTTTTCGGATCATACGTCACCTCGACCGCCTCGGCATGGCCTGTCGTGTCCGAGCAAACGTCCTTGTAAGTCGGATTTTTGGTGTGTCCACCGGTATAGCCGACGGCTGTCGAGGTCACGCCCTTGACCTGTCGAAACGCCTCCTCCACTCCCCAAAAACATCCCGCTGCAAAAGTCGCTTTTCCCATTTTTTGATCTCCGGTTTTGTTTTCCGCTCCCAGATAGAATCCCAAAAACAGGACCGCAATCATAGCTGAAAGGATGAGTGACCGGTTCATA
>JAHFSZ010000001.1:40096-65776 GCA_023265515.1 Verrucomicrobiota bacterium | reverse complement strand
TCGAAATGAGACATGATCTTGATCTCTTGATATCTTCCCTCAATATCATTTTGTGTGAGCGTCTGCAGGCGCCCCAACGAGAACGCCTCGACGTTGAAACTGGCGATGACGCTTCCATAAACGACCGCCTTTTTCAAACTGTCGAACCCGATGGTCGACTGCGCCGCGAGGTAGCCAACGATGCCGCCGGCGAAGCAATCCCCTGCTCCGGTCGGGTCGTGGATGTCCTCCAGCGGGTACGCAGGCGCGGTGAAGAACTGGTTGTTGGAAAACAACAGGGCGCCATGCTCGCCCTTTTTGATCACGACGTATTTCGGCCCGTAGCTGAGGATGGCCTGGCCAGCCTTGATCAAACTCGTCTGCTTGGTCAATTCGCGAGCTTCGCTGTCATTTAAGAACACCGCATCGACCTGCTTCAAAAGCTCCATCAGGTCGGATTTGGCCGTTTCAATCCAGAGGTCCATGGTATCGGCAACGACGAACCTGGGTTTGTTCAGCTGGCTCAGGACATGCAGCTGGAGCCGGGGCGCGATGTTGCCGAGCAGGACAAACGGCGTCCTGCAGTAGCTGTCGGGAAGCGTCGGCTCGAAATGCTCGAACACGTTGAGAGCGACCGACAGCGTCTTGCGCGCGTTGAAATCCCAGGTGTACTCGCCCGACCACCGGAAGGTCTCGCCCTGGGCTGTTTGCAATCCGTCGACGTTGATGCTGCACTTGTCGAAAAGTCTTCGGTGCGCGTCGGGAAAATCGCTGCCGACCACGCCGACAAGCCGGACGGGAGAAAAGAAGCTCGCCGCCACGGAAGCGTAGGAAGCGGAACCGCCGAGAAGATCCTTTTGGTGCTCGAAGGGGGTTTTGACCTCGTCGATCGCAATGCTGCCGACAACCAGAACACTCATAAGATTTCTTTTTTCACTCGCAGAGCCGCCGGGCCGCAGAGAATCGGTTTGTTTCACTCTCCGCGTCTTTGCGCCTCTGCGAGAGATATTATTTTTTGCTCCCACTTAACTTCTGCTTGAGCTGTTTGGTATATCGTTCCGGATCTTTCGCCAACAAAATTCCGGAAACAACCACGATTCTTTTGGCGCCTGCGGCGAGGATCTCGTCGACGTTCTCCAGATTGATGCCGCCGATGCAGAAAAATGGGATGCTCACCTGATCCGCCGCATACTGGATCAACTTGATCCCAACCGGCGGATAATCCGGCTTGGTCGGCGTCGCGTGAATGGGGCCGACGGCAATGTAGTCGGGTTTTTCGGCGAGCGCTGCCTCGATCTGCTCCGCCGAGTGAGTCGACTTGCCCACGTAACCCTTTTTGACAAGCAAATGGCGGGCCTCCCTGACGGTCATGTCGTCCTGGCCGACGTGGACGCCGGCGGCGTCGAGCTGTCCGGCGACTTGCGGCCGGTCGTTGATGATGAGCGGAACACCGGCGGCGGCGGCCGTATCGCGGATGGTGGGAGCCATACGAAGGATCTCCTCGTCACTCTGTTTTTTTGCGCGAAGCTGAATGATATCGGCTCCGCCCCGGATGATGGCGCGGGCCATGTCGAGCAGCCGGTCCGGCGCAACGTATTCGGTGTCGAGGATCGCGTACAGACGGCAATTTTTCAGCAGCTTCAATGAAGTTCTCTGCGGCTCCGCGGCTCTGCGAGAGATGAATTCCGACGCCGTGTTATCCGAAAAACACCTTCGCTTCGTCGTAAAGCGACTGTGTGACCAGTTTTGGCTTGGTGACGGTGTCGATGTCGAGGGCGACAATCTGGGTGCCCCGGAGCGCGACCATCTTTCCAAACTGGCCTTGATGGATCAGTTCGACGGCCTTGAGCCCAAGCCTTGTTCCGAGGACGCGGTCGAACGCCGTGGGCGAGCCGCCGCGCTGGGTATGGCCGAGGACGACGTGGCGGGTTTCGTAGCCTGTGATCTTTTCCAGGGTGTTCGCCACCTGCTCGCCGATGCCCCCGAGGCGGACGTGCCCGAATGCGTCGAGCTCCTGGGTCGAGGTAATGTCCTTGCCGGCAATCTTGAAACCTTCGGCAACAGCGATGATGCTGAATGTCGTGCCAGTCTCGTGCCGTTTGCGAATCGTCCGAGCCACCTCATTGAGGTCGATGGAAAATTCCGGCACGAGAATGTAATCGGCCCCGCCCGCCATGCCCGCATGCAGTGCGATCCATCCCGCGTGCCGGCCCATGATCTCGACAACCAGAACGCGCTGGTGCGATTCGGCCGTCGTGTGCAGGCGGTCGATCGCCTCCATCGCGATGTTGACGGCCGTGTCAAAGCCGAACGTGTAGTCAGTCCCAGCAAGGTCGTTGTCGATGGTCTTTGGAACGCCGATGGTATTCAAGCCCTTGGTGAAAAGGTCGTGCGCGACGCCGAGCGTGTCGTCGCCGCCAATAGCAATGAGCGCTTCGAGGCCCAGATCCTTGAAATTGCGGAAAATCTTGTCAACGGCGCCCTCAATTTTCCGCGGATTGGTGCGCGAAGTGCCAAGGATGGTGCCGCCTCGGTGGACAATCCCGGCGACCGCATCGCGATCGAGCGCGATGGTGTCCCGATCGATCATCCCTTTCCAGCCGTTTCTGACACCAATAATCTCATAACCGAGCTGGAGTCCTTTGCGGGTGATGGCGCGGATGACGGGGTTCAATCCGGGGCAGTCGCCTCCGCCGGTGAACATTGCAATTTTCTTCGCCATGTTGAGCTTCCTTACCTTGTGTTGATCCTGTTGTCGAGACTATGCCCGTTTTTTTGTCAGGATCTGGTCCACGAAAGCCGTGCTGAACCGGCCACGGCGGAAATCAGGCTCGAGGAGAACCGACTTGCAGAAAGGGATCGTCGTCTTGATGCCCCGGATGATCGTCTCGTCCAGCATGCGGGTCATCCGGTCCAGCGCCTCCCGCCGGGTCTTTCCAAAGGCAATCAGCTTGCCGATCATCGAATCGTAATGGGGCGGGATCACGTATCCGCTGTAAACGTGGGAATCGACGCGCACACCGTAACCCCCGGGAGCGTAGAAAAGCTCCACCATGCCGGGTGACGGGCGGAAATTTTCGTACGGGTCCTCGGCGTTGATCCGGACCTCGATCGCGACGCCCCGCGCCTCAAGCTTCTTCTGCTCGAAGGAGAGTTTTTCGCCCGCGGCGACGCGGATCTGTTCCTTGACGAGGTCGACGCCGTAAACCTCCTCGGTGACGGCGTGCTCGACCTGGATGCGCGTGTTCATCTCAATGAAAAAATAATTTCCCTTCTCATCCATCAGGAATTCGACGGTGCCCGCGTTCTCGTACTTCACATTCTCGGCAAGCTTGACCGCGGCCTTGCCCATCTTCTTGCGCAGGTCGTCGGTCATGCCCGGGAACGGCGAGGGGCATTCCTCGATGATCTTTTGGTGCTTGCGCTGGATGCTGCAATCCCGCTCGCCGAGGTGCACAATGTGGCCGTGGCTGTCGGCGATAATCTGGATCTCGATATGGCGCGGGTTGACGATGAGTTTTTCAACATAGACCGAAGGATCATTGAAGGCCCGCTCGGCCTCCATGCGCGCCGTATGGAAGGCCTTCACCAGGCTGACGTCGTTGTGAGCTTCGCGCATGCCGCGGCCGCCGCCGCCGGCCACCGCCTTGATGATGAGAGGATAACCGAGCTTCTTGGCAACACGCAGGCACTCGGCCTCCGTCTCCACGGGCCCTTCGCTCCCCGGAACAACCGGCACGCCGGCTTTCCTGGCCGTTTCCCGCGCGACGGCCTTGTCGGCCATCGAACGGATGGCAGCGGGGTTCGGGCCGATGAATTTGATATTGCAGTTCTCGCAGATCTCCGCGAAGTGGGCGTTCTCCGCCAGGAAGCCGTACCCCGGATGGATCGCGTCGACGTCGCCAACCTCGGCGGCGGAAATGATCCGGTCGATCTTCAGGTAGCTTTCCATCGAGGCCGCCGGCCCGATGCAAATCGCCTCGTCGGCGCGCTGGACATGGAGCGAATCTACATCCGCTTCCGAATAGACAGCCAGGGTCCTGATCCCCATTTCCTGGCAGGCTCTAATAACTCGCAGCGCGATTTCCCCCCGATTGGCGATCAGAATCTTATCGAACATAGAACGGATTGAGGACCGCCCGGTCAGCGGTTAAGAAGCCTTCTTCACGCGAAAGAGCGGAGTGTTGAACTCAACCGGCCTCGCATTGTCGACAAGGATTTCCACCACCGTTCCCTTAACCTCAGCCTTGATCTCATTCATCACCTTCATCGCTTCGATAATGCAGACCACTGTCTCCTCGTTCACTTCCTGCCCCACCTGGATGTACTGAGGCGCGTCGGGCGCTGGCGAACGGTAGAAGGTGCCGACCATGGGCGACTTGATCTCGACCGTGTCAGCGGCCGGGGCCTGGACTGCGGCTTGAACCGACGACAGAAAGGCGTCCTGGGAAGCCGAGGGGGAGGCAAGTGCCTGTGTCGTCGGCACAATCGGCGAGCTCGTAACCACCGGCCGCCCCTCCACGTCTCGCTTGATCCGGATTTTAAACCCCTCTCTCTCCAACTCGAATTCGGAGAGCTTATTGCGGGTCATCAAGTCGATGATGGATTTGATCTCTTTAATTTCCACAGGTCCTGTCCGGATGCTGGTGAAGATCCTCTTGAAAGGTCGGTATCATTACGTCGGAACCCCCTCTGGTCAAGGGAGTTTTAGAAAATCACTGGCCACTTCTTGCGGTTTTTGAGGTAAAAATGGGTGTTTTTACGCCTAATTTCATCGTTTTTGAGGTAAAAATAGCGTTTTTAAGCAAATTTAGGTCAAATTGTACAAATTGACTATTTGAGCCACTTTGACGCTCAAAATAAATCCACTTGAAGGAAGGCGTGACGCCGCAATGCGACGCTTGTCGCCGTGAACTCATTTCGGTTCAACGTATTGGTCAGCCCCACACCGAAACCCCACCGAAGGCAGCTGCCGCAAAGGCGAGACCGTCCGGATCCGCATGAGGATGCCGTCCTTCAGATCCTCCCTCGGAGTCTGGAAGGAAGCACCACGAATCACATAAACCTGCTCACTGGGCAGATGGAGATGCGTTGAGGGCGTTTGAGTCCATTCGGAAATGTTGCCGGCCATGTCCATCACACCAAAGGGGCTTTTGTCCTCCCGGGAAGCTCCGACGGGGGCCCATTTCGTGTAGCCGTCAATCTGCCCCATCTTTTTCGGATCCGGATCGTAGTCCTCGCCGAAGTTGACCCTCTTGAGAACAAGCTCATCGCCCCACGGGAACTTGTACCGGCCGCCACCCATGGCGAGCTCCCATTCTTCCTCACGCAGCAGACGCTTGTTCGCCCACGTGGCGTAGGCATAGGCTCCCCACCAGCTCACGTTGAATACTGGGCAGTCGCCGCGAAGCTCCTGGCCCTGGTAGCGCAACCGGTTGTGAGCAGCCTTGAGCATGTTATCCCAGTCTTCGGGTTTGATTTTCGCGTCTTCCGGCATGCCGGGGACACTGACAACGCCCGGATTTTTTCCATAGGCCTCGAGAAACCTGGCATATTGGTCGATGGTGACCTCATACTTGTCGATGTAGAATTCGTTGACCGTGACTTCCCGGTCACCCTGGAACTTGTATGCGGTCGTGGGAATCTTGACCATCGCTCCGATGTCGTGAGCCGCGGTCCCCTTAAACCAGCCGAGAAAATAACCCGCCAGCAGGAGGATCGAAGCCGTAGCAAAGACGATCTCGGCGATGTGTATCCAGGAGAGCCGGAACTTTCTCTTCTCGTCCACCACGGGCACGGCTACGGGCGTGAGCATCTGCGAGGAGGCGGCGGCGCGGGCCGAGCGTCTCGCCATCTCGATGGTCTGGCATTTCTGGCCGACGGAAGTCCAGGTTTTCAACAGGGGGCGCTCCTTGCCGAGCATGCTGTAGAGAAGACTGCGGACATCGTCGGAAACGGTGGCCAGGTTCGGGGCCACCCTCACCAGATCCTGGGCGACGCGCTTGATCTCCTGCTCCTCGGTTTCACTCATCTCAATGCCTTCGGTGGTGACGTTGTTGAGGAGTTTCGGCGTTCCGTCTTCCGAAACCAGGATGAACTCCGGCAAAGGCGGATGGTGAAGGATGTTGTTCTTGTGCAGATAGGAGAATGCGTTGGCGACGTTCTGTGCGGTGCGCAGGATCAGATCCTCGCTCCATTTGTGGTTCTGCTGAATTTCGTCAGAGAGGCGGACACCGGGAAAATGCTCCCGTGTGTAATAAATCAGCCCGTTGGATTCGCCGACCTCGTACACGGCGGTGATATACGGGCTCTGGGCTTTGGCCATCGCAGTGGCGAATGCAATGAATTCGTCCACCGTGGTCTCCTCCTCATAATGCTTCGGATTGAGAACCTTCACGGCCACAGGCCGGTTGACGTTGGCCTGGATCGCCTCGTAGAGCGTTCCGACGTCGTCCTGAGCCAGCTCGCGTGAGATCGTGTAGGGACCGATCGTTTTTCCGATCAGATCGAGCGGGCTGGTCTGGGCCTCCTCGCGCAGGTTGACCTCGTCCTTGCCGCGCTGTTCGTCCCGGCGCCGGGTGCCTTCCATCAGCAGATGCTCCCAACCGGTGTAAATGGTCTGAACCGGCGCCGTCTTATGCAGGTCAAGCGCGAAGCGCCCATAATCCCATCCGACAATCTCATACACGGCCTCCTCACCCTGCCTGGCCCCGACTTCAGAGTGGATGATGTTGCCCTCCTTGACGTAGATCACGCCGGATTGAGCGCCTCGCGTGATCATCAACTTGCCGGTTTTGCGGCTGATGCAGCACATCTGCACGATATCGATCAGCTGGAACTGGTCCAGCTGCCCGGTGAAACCCTCGACCGCGCCCGCGGTCTGGCCGGGAACGTGCGCCGATCCAGGATCAAATTCACGAAGCTCGGCAAGCGCCTCGGGCTTGATCGGTTTGATGAGAAGGTCGTTGCTCGTCAGGCGGTATGCCTCGTCATGCATCTCCTGTGTCGCTTGCTCGGCCATCATCACATAGAGAATGTGCGGCCATTTCAAGCGGAGCTGGCGCACAAGGTCGATGCCCAGCCCATCGGGCAGGACAAAGTTCACTGCGACAACATCAAAAGTCTCCTTTTGGAGCCGCTGAATGGCCTTGTTCGAAGAACGCTCCAGGACCACTTCCCAGTCCATGTTACCGGAGAATTCCCAGCTCAATTCGCCGAATAATTCCTTTTGCGCGTCGACAACCAGCAGTTTTTTGTGACTCGTCATGAAACGTTCGGAAGCTCTGTTAACGGGCTTTGGCTAGAGGCTGTCTGCCCCGATAGTTCTGAGATAGGTTCTAAGATGAAGGCGTCCTCCAAGGCAGCAGCAAATCCTTATTCCAGGCGGCGTCCTGAAATTCCCCCTTGTAATATACACGTACAACATAACCGCAAAAATCATAGCTTTTTCCATACATTTTGAGGTTTTTGCGCCAATAGCCGCGGGGAACCGAATAGGTGACCGACAGGGTTTCCTGCTCGCGGCTCGCCCACGACTGGCTGGGGCGGATGAGGGTGGACGCCGTTCTCTTTGGCAGAATGACTCCGCTCTCACTGTGATACTGGTCAAAAAAAAGTATCTCCACCTTGGTTTGCTGGGCGTCCACCAGCGGCTCCGTCAAATTGGCGGAGAGCACGATTTCCAAGGTGAACTTTTTGTCATAAAGGTCCTCCAAAGCGGCGGGTTTCTCGTCGACCTTGACGATCCGCAGACGGCCCGCGCCAACGGCCCTGTGTGCGCGCTCGGAAGGCATGGCCTTGCGCTGAAGCTGCTCGATCTGGGCGAGCTGCTCCGACGCCGCCTTCCATTCAGGCGATTGACTTTCAGAGAGTAATTTTACTTTCTCCCAAAAAAACGACGACTTTGAAAAATCGCCGCTTTCCTTGTAATATTCCGCGACCATTCGGACCAGAGGGATGTAGTCAGGGACTTCGCTCATAGCCTGATGAAGGAGTTCGAATGCCCCGCCCTGCTGGCCAAGCAACCATTTCCTCTCAGCCTCGCGCATCATGTTCTGCACCATCTGAACCTTGCGGTCGCGGACGAGCTGGCGCTCCTCCTCGGTCAGCACCATCCAGTCGTTCGTTGAAGAATTCGAGGGGGTTTGCGAAGCGACTCCATTTTCCTGGGAAATGAGCGTTACGGGGGCCTTGGCAATCCCCGGCGCGGACGGAGGCGTTACGGGAGGCGGGACGGCGGCCGCGGCCGCGAGTGGATTCCAAAAACCGCTTTTCTTGGCCTCGACAAACTCAGCGAAAACGATCGGATTGAACACCTCTCCGTAGTAGATGCGGGAAAAAACGATCGCAGCAAAGCAGGCCACGTGAACAAAAACCAGCAGGCCAATGCCGATCCAGGTCAGGCTGGCCAGCCAGTCGCTCTGCCGCCAATTACGGACGAGGAAGGCGAGGAACTTGTTGGAGTTGTTCCGGAAATGAGGATGAAGCCACTGTTCAAACACGGTAGAAACTACTGAGAATCTTCCCGTGAAGTAAACCCATTTCTAGACCGGCGGCGGGAGATAATCCTAAAATGATCGAACGCCCGGTGCGCCCGTTTCTTCAAATGGTGGAGCCGAGGGGATTCGAACCCCTGACCCCGCGACCCTATGGGTCGCAGTCCACATGATTCAACCAGAGAATTTTAATGGTGGAGCCGAGGGGATTCGAACCCCTGACCCCCACAATGCCATTGTGGTGCTCTACCAACTGAGCTACGACCCCATTGGAAAGACGGTTAGAAAACCACGGCTCTTTGGAAACGTCAACCCCGCAAAAAATCAGATGGGCTAATACTTCGGCACGGTGGGATCGATTTCGTCGGCCCAGGCAAGAATTCCACCGGTCACGTTCTTCAAGCGCTTAAAACCGGCTTGCTGGAGGTGCCTCACCGCCTTGCGGCTCCGGCCGCCGCTCTTGCAATGGATCAGGATTTCGTTCTCCGGGCTGAGTTCGTTGATGCGCTTGTCCAGGTCCCCCAACGGAATCAGCTTCGAGCCTGGAATTCGGCAGATATCGAATTCGGATGGTTCGCGCACATCGATCAGGACAAAGTTTTCCTTCCGGTCGAGTCGCGCCTTCAATTCCATGACTGAAATCTCGTCGATGGCTGTTTCCGCGCTTTTGAGGGACGGCTCTTCACCGCCCCGGATGATCCCGCAAAACTGTTCGTAATCGATCAGCTCCCGGATTGTGGGACGGTCGCCGCAAAGCGGGCAGTTCGGGTTGCGTCGCAGACGCAGCTCGCGAAATTTCATCTGGAGCGCGTCGAACAGCAGGAGACGCCCCATCAGCGAGTCGCCCCGGCCAATAATCAACTTCACCGCTTCGATGGCCTGGATGACGCCGATGACGCCGGGCAGTACGCCGAGCACGCCGCCCTCCGCGCAGCTTGGCACCGATCCGGGGGGAGGCGGTTCGGGATAGAGACAACGGTAACATGGTCCGCCCAGGTGGGGGGCGAAGACCGAGGCCTGGCCTTCGAAACGAAAGATGGAGCCGTACACATTCGGCTTTTTGAGAAGGACGGAGACGTCATTGGCCAGATAGCGGGTCGGAAAATTATCGGTGCCGTCGATGACAATGTCGTACGATTGCGCGATCGCCATGGCGTTGGAAGCGGTGAAGCGCATGTCATGGATGTCGATTTGCACGTTCGGATTGACATCGCGGAGCCGTTCGCTGGCCGACTGGACCTTCGGGCGGCCGACGTCCTTGGTACCGTGGAGAATCTGCCGCTGGAGATTGCTCTCGTCGACCACGTCAAAATCAACGAGTCCAATCCGGCCGATTCCGGCGGCGGCGAGATAAAGGCCAAGGGGCGAGCCCAAACCACCGCTCCCGATGAGGAGAATGCGGGCCGCCTTGAGGCGCTTCTGGCCCTCGAGCGTCACCTCAGGCATGATGAGATGCCGCGAATAGCGGCGCACCTCCTCATGGGAAAGGCTCGTCTGGGCAAGGCGTCTCGGATCGATGATGCTGTTCATGAAGGATTTCTAATTTCTGATTTCTGGTTTCTAAAGTCAATTCATGGCTCGGACCGCTTCGACATCCTTCGCAATTTGATCCTTGAGTTCATCCAGACCCGAAAATTTTTTCTCCTCGCGCAGCCTCGCCCGAAACTCCACCTCCACGGTACGACCTGCGAAGTCGCCGGAAAAATCCAGGACGTGAACCTCCAAGATCGGTTTTAACGCTGGCCGCGTGTCTACCGTCGGACGAAAGCCGATGTTCATCGCTCCTCTCCAGCTTTTCGGCCCCACGGTCACCCGCACGGCATAGACGCCCACGGGCGGGATCGCTTCGTTTTGCGTCTCTAGATTCGCCGTTGGAAACCCAATCTGTCTGCCCCGCCCCTCCCCGCGGATCACTTTGGCCTGGATCGCATACGGCCGGCCGAGCAGTCTTTCGGCATCCCCCAGTCTCCCCTCCGCGATCAGTTTTCGAATCCGGGTGCTCGAAATGATTTCCTTGGTTTCCCCATCGATGACCGGCTCGACCTGGATCGCGGTCAGCCCATGATCGTCACAGAATTTCTTGAGCACTGTGAAGTTGCCATCCCGCTCCCTGCCAAAATGCCAGTCATGGCCGACGACGACGGCGCGCAGGGTGGGACAGGATTTGAGCAAAAGCTGGAGAAACTCCACGGCGCGCATCGATTGGACCGCTGAGCCGAAATCCATCGTCACGCAGAGCTCGACTTCGAGCCGGTCGAACAGTTCCCGATCCTGTTCCTCGGTGCTGAGAAGCCGCGGAGCGGTTTCCGGGCGAACGACCTTGGCAGGATGGGGATGAAACGTAAGGACAGCGCTGATGCCCATCAGACGCCTGGCCTCCTGCACGCAACACTGGATGACCTTCTGGTGGCCGCGGTGGACACCGTCAAACACGCCGATCGCCAGGACCAAGGGGCGCTCAAATCCGCGCAAGGCGGCCAATCCCATCCGTTCTTTCATATTTTGAATCAGACCAGCGGCAGTTGCAGATCCAGCGGGTTCTTGACCAGCGCGCGAAGGCTCGAAAAGCTCAGCGAAACGATCTCGTCGAGCGGTTTGGCCTCAGCCAGCGATAGCGAGCCGGAGGCCGTCCTCCGAAGCTGGCAGAGATGCGCCCCGCAGCCGAGCTTCTGGCCCAGATCATGGCAAATCGTGCGAACATAGGTCCCCTTGGTGCAAAGCAGCCGGAACTTCACATGGGGGGGCGCGAAGTCAGAAAACTCGAGCCGGTAGATGTGGATCAGCCTCGGCTCACGCTCCACCTCCTTGCCCTTGCGGGCCAGTTTGTAGAGTGCCTGGCCGCCGATTTTCTTTGCCGATACCATGGGCGGCACCTGATGGATGTCCCCCTTGAAGGATTCGGCCGCCTGCATGATGTCATCAAGCTTCAGTTTGGGAACAGGCCGGGTCTCGATCGTTCGGCCGTCCGCGTCCTGGCTGTCGGTCGCCACGCCCAGGCAGAGCGTGCCCTCGTATTCCTTGTCCTCGGAAATCAGCCGGTCCGAAAGCTTCGTCGAGCGCCCCAGGACAAGAACCAGCAGCCCGGTGGCCATCGGATCGAGCGTGCCACAGTGTCCGACCTTCTTCAGATTGAAATGACGCCGGACCCGGTCCACAACATCATGTGAGGTGATGCCTTGAGGCTTGTCCACCAGCAACACTCCATCGATTTCGTTATAAGCCATGGTTTGCCCCTAATGCTCGAAACACTTTTCCAGCTCGCTTAAAACTTTCTCTTGAATTTCCTCCGCCGTGCCCGATGTCCTCGCCCCCGCCGCCAGCGAATGGCCGCCGCCGCCGAATTTCTGGGCGATCCGATTGACGTCCACATGCGGATCCTTCGAGCGCAGGCTGATCCGGATCTTGCCGTCCTCAACCTGTTCGAACATGACGGCGGCGACCACGGTGTCGATGGCCCTGATCATGTCAATCAACCCTTCCGAATCCTCGGGCTGCGCCTGCGTCTCGCGGTAATCTTCCGGCCGGATCCACGAGTAGGAGATGCGGTTGTCCGCGCGAAAACCGGTCTTGGAGAGAAAGCGCTGCATCAGCCTAAAGCGCCCCAGCGGATGGCTCTCGTAGATGATTTTGGAGATTTCGCCCACCTTCAGTCCCTGTGCGACAAGATCGGCGGCGATGCTGAAGCTCTGCGCGGTCGTTGCAGGATACGAGAAGGAACCAGTGTCCGTGCTGATGGCCACAAAAAGCGAGACGGCCATTTCGCGCGTAACCTTGATTCCCGCATCCCTGAACAGGCGGTAAATGACTTCGCCGGTCGCGGGCGAGTCCGAATCGACGATGTTTAGATCGCCGAACCGCTCATTGCTTGGATGATGGTCGATATTGATCCACATCTTGGCACAAGTCGGAAAATCAACCGCCCGGCCGAGGCGTTTTTTGTTGGCATTATCGACCGAGACAATGACGTCAAAGTGTGAATCTTTGCCGGGCGATGCGGGTGTGACGCGCCAAAATTCTCCTCCAGGCAGAAAATCGAATTTCTTCGGGAGCGGGTCTTCATTCCAAACTTCAACGGCCTTGCCAAGCTGTTTGAGGGCCAGCGCCATCACCAGTGATGAGCCGACTGCATCACCGTCGGGTCGCTGGTGGCTCATCACGAGGAACGTCCGGTACTGGGAAATCGCTTCCTTGAAGCGAGCCGCGTGCTGCGAAAGGTCCATAGAATTATTTTCCGGGGTCGGAATCCGGCTTCTCCAGGTCCTCAAGAATGCCAATCATCTTGATCCCGCGCTCGGTCGAATGATCGGGCTTGAAACTAAGCTGGGGGGTGTACTTCATCTTCACGAGCTTCGCCAGCTCGCCCTGCAGTTCCTGGCGCATGCCATTCAGGTGCGCCCCAGCCGTTTCCTCCTGGTCCCGGACGCCCACCACGCTATAGAAAACCTTGGCTGTCCGAAGATCCTTGGAAACCTCCACATCGGTGACCGTGATCAGGCCATGCGCCTCGACTGAAAGCCGGTCGCGGATCAGCTTGCCAAGTTCCTTTTTCACCTGGGCATTGACTCGGGCCATGCGAAAGTTGCTCATATCCCGTGGTATAAGTGAGATCGGCTGGCAACGCAACGATTCGGTGTAAAAACCCCGAAAAAAGGGCTGTTTTTGACGTTTTTAGCTCCGCTCCGAGGATGTTTGAGCCGGCTCCACCACCTCGTCGATGCTGAGAAACTTTTTGAGATCCGCTGCCATTTTTTCGCCCATGCCAGGGACGGCGGCGATCTGCTCGACGCTCGCCTTGCGGAGCCTCTCGACGGAACCGAAGGTTTTGAGCAGAAGCTTCTTACGGTTATCTCCGATGCCTGCGATATCGTCGAGGACCGACTCGCGGATCTTCTTCTTGCGCCAACTTTGGTGGTAGGCATTGGCAAAGCGATGCGCTTCGTCGCGGATCCTCTGGATCAGGTGGAGCGCAGGCGAGCTCTCGGGAAGCGTAACCGGCGATGGCCGGTCCGGTACGTGGATCTGTTCGTGTTCCTTAGCCAGTCCGAAAACGGGAATGTCGACGCCGACCTGGCGAAGCGCCGCCAGTGCAACGTTCAGCTGGCCGCGCCCGCCGTCGACCAGGATCACGTCGGGCAGATTCCTTCCTTCTTCCCTCAGTCTCCGGTATCGCCGGCCAACGATCTCCAGCATTGAGGCATAGTCATCGATCGTCTCCACGGACTTGATCCGGAAACGCCGGTAGTTGGCCTTGTCAGGCATGCCGTGCGCGAATCGGACCATGGAACCGACCGCGTGCGTGCCGGAAATATGCGAGATGTCGAAGCCCTCGATGGTTTCCGGCCGCCGCGCCAGACCGAGCACATCCTGAAGCTGCGAGAGCTCGGCGGCGGCATCGATCACCGTCGGCAGATCGCGGATGAACTTGCGCTGATTCGTGCGGGCCGTCATCCGGAGATCGTAGATCGCGTCCCGAAGCTGAGCTGCCGCCTCGAAGTGTTTCCAGCCGGCCTCGCGATGCATTTCGGCCTCGAGCTCGCGAAGGACATCGCTGTTCTTGCCTTCGAGCAGGAGGCATGCTTGCTCGACGCGCCCGGCGTAATCCTCCCGGCTGATCCGGCCGACACACGGAGCGGAGCAATGCCTGATGATGTCGTCATGGCAATGCCTGTAGTCCTTTTCGCCGGCAAAAGCGGGATGACACGCGCGGATGCCGAACTTCTTCAGGATGAATTCAAGCGCGCGGCGCACCGATCCTGAATGCGTGAATGGGCCGAAATACCGGCAGCCGTCGTCCTTCTGCAGCCGCGCGAGCGCGAACCGTGGGAACGGATCGCGCGTCAGCTTGACGAGGAGGAATCTTTTGTCGTCGCGAAAGCTGACGTTGTACTTGGGCCTGTACTCCTTGATCAGTTTGCCCTCGAGCAGGATCGCTTCGGGCTCGTTTTTGACGACATGGATGTCGAAGTCGTAAATGGAATCGACGAGCGCCTGGAGCTTCGGCTCGGCGGCGGAGCGGCGCGCGGGTTGAAAGTAGCTCAGGACGCGCTTTTTGAGGGCGCGCGCCTTGCCCACATACACGACCCGGCCCAGCCTGTCGCGCATCAGATAGACGCCCGGCTTGTTGGGAAGATTTTCAATCTTCTCGCGCAGTTTTGGCCTTATCACCATAAAGCTTCCGGAGAATCATGTCCGTCATTTCGCGAACCTCCCGGATCTTTAAAAATCGAGCCGCCGCCAGAAACACCCAGGCGCCGACTCCGACCAGCAGGAAGAGCTGGATCACATTGGACCAGAGCAGATCGGGCATTCTCAAATTCCGGAAAAGCTGCCAGAGCCCGTACACGGCAAAGCCCATGATCCCGCTGGCGCACGCCACGCGCAGAAGGCCAACGATCGTTTCATGAAAGTCGATCCGTTTTTCAAGAAGCATCCGAAGCATCCAGAGAAGGACGCAGGCGTTGAGCAGGGCGGAGCACGCGGTCGCGAGCGCCAGCCCCCTTGCCTTCAGATCGAAGATTCCGAAGTCGAACATCTCGTTTTTCACGAACAGGAGGCTCAAAAAGAAATTCACGAACATCGATACAATGCTCACGATCATCGGCCAATTCGGACGGCCGAGCGCGTAGAAGGCCGGCACGATCACTTTCAGCGCCGTGTAGCCAATCAGGCCGATGGCATACAGCTGAAGGATGCGGGCCGTTTCGACCGTATCGGACGGAGTAAACTGGCCGCGTTGATAGATCACCCCGATCAGCAGATTGCCAATAATGGCCATGCCGACGGCCGATGGAATGGCAAAGCACATGGCCAGCCGCAGCGAATGGTTGAAATGGCTTCGAAACTCCGTGAGATTTTTTTCGCTCGCATATTTGGAAATCGATGGCAGAACGACCGTCGCGATTCCAACTCCGAACAGCCCGATTGGCAGGAAGATCAACCGGAAGGCGTAACTCAACCACGCCACCGAGCCTGTTTCCAGAAAAGAGGCGAAGTAGGTTGCCACCAGGACATTGACCTGAACCGGGCTCACGGCAATGATGCCGGGCACCACCCTTCGCAAGATCTCTCCAAGTCCGCTGTCTTCCGCGGCAAGGACAAACTGATAGCGGTAGCCTTCGCGCCAGAGGCTCGGCAGCTGCACCGCCATTTGCGTAAAACCGCCGATCAGGGTTCCGACCGCCCATCCGACAACGGCGGCTTCGGGGCCGCGCTGGCGATAGACGAAGATTCCGATCAGAATGCCGATGGAAATGGTGCTGAAATTGAACATGCTCGACGCCGAGGCCGGAATAAAAAAAATGTGCCGGACATTCAGCGTTCCCATGAAAACAGCGGCGACGGCCACCAGGAGAATGAACGGAAACATGATGCGCGTCAGCCGAATGGTCAGCTCAAGGGTATGTCCTTGAAATCCTCTGCCGACCACCTGGACGAGATCCGGCGCGAAGAAGATGCCCAGCAGGACAATCGGCATGAGGATGAGAATTTGCCAGTTGAGCACGAGATTGGTCAGCCGCCACGCGGCGGCCTCGCCCTTCTGGAGCATCTTCTTGGTGAAGATGGGAATGTAGGCCTGTGAGAGAGCGCCCTCGGCGAAAAGATCCCTCAGCATGTTGGGGATGCGAAATGCGACGATGAACGCGTCGGCAACCCAAGTGCTTCCGAAAAAAAACGCGAAGACCTGGTCACGGACCAGGCCAAGGATGCGGCTGATGACGATGGCGATGCCGACGACTCCTGCCGACTTGGTCAGCTTGGCAGTGCTCATTTTCAGCTCTTCCACAGATACCGATATTTCATTGCGGTTTCCTTTGCGCAACACCAGGCGATCCGCCAGCCGCGTGCACCGTCAAGAAATCCCCTCCTGAACACAAGTCCCCGGAAAAACCTCCAGGGCGGACGGAAGAGCAGATCGGCCAGGACGGCCCGCCGGCCCTGTCGGCGGCGGTCCTCCGCCCAAAGCCTCGCATACGTCTCCATCCGTCGCGCCTGGTCCTCCGCGTCCTTGTAGGTGTAGTGAAGGATCTCCTCGCGCAATTTCATCGTCCTGGCCTCGTTAACCCGGACCGACTCGTGGACCCGCCCACCCTCGAAGTGTCCGGTTCCCCTCCGCCAAAGGCGCAGGACATGATCAGGATACCAGTCACCATGCGTGATCCATCGACCAAAGTAAAATACCTTTCGTCTAAAGTAGTACCCATCG
Organism: Verrucomicrobiota bacterium; assembly: GCA_023265515.1. Lineage (GTDB taxonomy): Bacteria > Verrucomicrobiota > Verrucomicrobiia > JABWAM01 > JAHFSZ01 > JAHFSZ01. Next base: position 49,099 of record JAHFSZ010000001.1, on the reverse strand, counting down.
ATCGTCCTCTCATTGGCCCGGACGATTTGCTGGATTTTTCTCTGCGCCTCCGCCGTCAGTTCCTCGTCGGCGTCGATCGAAAGAATCCACTCGCATGACGCCTTTTCCACGGCAGAATTCTTCTGCGCGGTGTATCCCTTCCATTCCTCCGGATAGAAGCGCGCCTTGTAAGAAAGAGCAATCTCCCGGGTCCGGTCGGTGCTGCCTGAGTCAACAACCACGATTTCGTTGCTCCAAAAAACACTCAGTAGGCAGCGTTCAAGATTGTCCTGCTCGTTCCGCGTAATGAGAATGGTGGAGAGGGTCGACATGTTCGGGGTTCGTGAATGCTGAATCGCCTTTTAGAATTGCTGCGGGCTCGGGTAATCCACCTTTGGGATTCGATTTTCGACATTCGCCGTTCGAGAAAGCACGCGGCGCAAGGCCTGCTCGACGGCATCGACCGTCACTGCCTTCATGCAGCGCAGGTCGATGGGGCACTCCCGGCGGAAACAGGGACTGCATTCCACACGCTGCCTCACCACCTCATGCCCCTCGCCGAGCGGGCCGGTGAGACTGGGTTCCGTCGAGCCAAAAACGGCAACGACAGGCGTGCCAACGGAAGCGGCCAAATGCATCGGCCCGGAATCGTTGCAAACGAGGCATCGGACGCTGGCCAGCAGTTTGGCCAGGTCGGACAGGGTGGTCTGCGCCGCAATGGCATTTTCGCCGATCTGTCGGGCCACCTCCCGGTTCATCTCCAACTCGCCGGGACCGCCGATCAGGATCCAGTGATAACCGGAAAAGCGCCTGGCCAGTTCGATGAAGCGCTCCTCCAGCCAGCGTTTGGCCGAGCCGTAGCTGGCCCCCACGTGCATGGCGATCGTGTCCCGGCGTTGGACCAGATTTTTGAGCATGCCATACTCAGGAATTTTTCTCGCCGGCGAGGCGCCGATAAACTCAACAAGTCCCAGAAAATCATGGATATCGTGCTCCTGGAACCCGGCCCGGCATGACTCCGGCACGACGACATCCAGCAGGAACCTCCTAGGAAACTTCCCGGCGTAACCGACAATGACCTCAACCTCGTGCTGGTACACCTGCAGGGCGGAATGAAAGGAATTGGGCAGGACGATACCAACATCGAATTCTTCGTCGAGCGGATCATCGACGCCCACGACCCGGTCGATGTAATATTGGTTCTTCCAAAAATCGGCCAGCTTCGGCTCTGTCATCAGCGTGATGTGTGAATCGGGCCGTCCGATCTTCAGGGCACGCAGGGCGGGAATGGTCATCACCGCGTCGCCGAGCCAGTTGACGCTCCGGACCAGCACGCGAAACCGCTTCAGCGGAATGCCCGGCGGGTGATCGAAGCCGCGGCGGTAATGGTAGAAAAAAATGTGCCGGTTCGGCGTCTTCCACCGGTTATGAAGCCAGAAGTAAAGCTCCGGATGGTCGCCGATTTCATCTTCCAGATTTTGATGGATCCGGTAGAGGGTTTCACCCTCCGTTTCCTCGGCCGGGATTTCCGGGCCAAATTCCACGCGCCATCGGCCCGGGCTGGTCGCACGGCAGAATGCGGGCATGAGCGCCACGCCGGTTCTTCCCTTCAGGATGAGCGGCAGAACGCTTGTCGATGCGAGTTTGCCGAAAAAAGGGATCCACATTCCATGGTCGCCTGCGTGCTGATCGAAAAAGACACCGACAAACCCGCCCTGCTTGACGCGATGGCAGGCCTCCATGATCTGGGTGCGGCGGTTGAGCATCCGGATGCCCCCGGTCACGCGAAAACGCTCCAGCAGGCGATTGAGCCAAGCGCTCTTCAGGGGCTGGTAGACTGCGGAAAAATCGTATTGCGGCAGGATCGAACCGATCCGCGTCATCAGCTCCCAGCTTCCAAAATGAGAGAGCAGGATGACCGCGCCGCGCCCGCGCTTGCGACACGCCTCGAGGTGCTCAACGCCCCTCACCTCGATGCATTCGGCGGGGATCTTCGCAAAGCTGACAACGAGGTTGATCAAAAACTGTTCGAAAGTGGCGACGGCAAGGCGCTGGCGCTCCTGTTCGTCCATGCCAGGAAACGCGATTTTCAGGTTCCGCAGAATGATCCTGCGGTGACGCCGGTCGAGAAAGCAGGCGACGGGCGCCAGGACGGTCCTAATGAAAACAGAGACTATCGATAAGATCATCAAAATCCTTCGCGCCGCTCACAATTTCGATTTCGACCCGCAAATAATAGATGGGAACGTCAGTGCGGTCGAGCTTGGGAAACCGGACGGCGTCCTTTTCGGTGGTAATGATGTATTCCACAAAGCGGCTGCGGCTGCGGTTGATCATGTTCAGGATTTCCTGCTGGGAAAAGCGGTGGTGGTCCGCGTACTGCTTCGAGTAGACAAGCTGCGCTTCCAGCACGCGGATGCTCTCCTCGAAGCTGTCAGGCATCGCGATTCCTGAAATGGTGGCCACCTTGCGCCCCTTGATGAAGTCGAGCGGCCTGCGATCGTCGGCGTCGTAAACGTTGCGGAAATGAAGCGGACGATGGCGGCACTCGATGATCTTGGCAACGGGATTGAGCTCCTTGAGCTTGTCGCGAAGGCTGTTCATACCCTGTTCGGGGCATTTGGTGACGAAGATGTGAGTGGCCCGCTGCATGTTGCGAACCGGCTCCCGAAGGGTTCCACGTGGTAGGAGGTAAGTCGTCCCGAACGGCGAGGAGTAGTCGACCAGGACGATGTTCAACCGGCTCTTGAGCTTCAGATACTGAAAACCATCGTCGAGCAGCAGCGTGTCGGCGCCAAACTTCTCGATCGCGTATCGCCCGCTCTTCACGCGATCCTTGTCCGTGATGATGATGACGTCGCTCAGGTTCGTGCCAAGCATGTACGGTTCGTCGCCCGCCGTGCCCGAGTCCAGCAGGAGCGATTTGCCATCCGAAACAATGCGGGGCTCAAAAGCCGACTTTTCACCAAGCAGGCGCTCAAAGAGCCTCTCGATGAACGGACGCTGCGCGCTTTTATAGCCGCGGCTCAACACCGCCACGCGCCGGCCGCGCTTGGCAAGCGAACGGGCGAATTTCTCGACCATCGGCGTTTTTCCCGTTCCGCCGACGGTCAGGTTTCCGACGCTGATAACAAGGCAGCCCAGCGTGTGGTCTCTGAGAATGCGGTGGCGATAGAGCAACAGCCGAAACTGGACCATCAGCTCGAAGATCCGGGACGCCCCATAAAGGAACCACCGGAGCAACGCCGCCCGCTTGCCCATCCTCTTGCCGAGAATGACGTCGACGGCAAATTTCTCGAGCCGTTCCATCCATGTTTCACCGCGTGTGATCTTCATAAAACTGCTTGCTGGCGCCGATTTTTCAACAGTTTATCATGTTGCCAACCGGCAAAAACCGGGTCAACACCATTTAACGTTGATCCATGTTAGGCGCGGGAGGATATAACCTTTCGGATGAATCCGAGCGTGGCTTCGACGTTCCGGCCAATGGTGAACTCTTCAGCCTTCGAGCGGGCCACGATGCCCATGCTCTTTCGAATCTCCGGCTTGAAAAGCAGTTGGGCCTTTTCCACAATCGAATCGAAATCATTCAGATCGCGCCAGACCCACCCTTCCTCCCCGTCCCGGATGAAGTCGGAGGCCCCATTGAAGCCCGAAGTGATCACGGGCAGTCCCGATGCCATGGCCTCCAGTGTCACGTTGGCAAACGGATCATAAAGCGTCGGCAGGAGGAAGGCGTCGGCCGCGCGGTAAATGTCGCTCATGCTCGTCACGCTCTGCTGATGGCGAACCATCCGCGGATCAGTGTTGGCGGGAAGCGCGCCGCGGCCGACCACCCAAAGCAGGACGTCGGGCCGACGAAGGCGCTTGACGAATTCGATCGCGAATCGAACGCCTTTGCGGAAAAAACCCGATCCCACGAGAAGAAAGACGAACTTGTCATCGGGAATGCTGTATTTGTTGCGGATGACATGCTTACGGCCTGGGTCAGTAGGAGTAAATTTACCTGTATCTACTCCGTTGGGAATCACCTCCACGCGATCTTGCGGAAACGCCGTCCGCGCCACAATCTCCCTTTTCACCATCAGCGAGTTTGCGATGACGTATCCGGTGCAGTTCGGATCGAACGTGCGCCGCTCCAGCATGCAAGTCGTCGCATGCACCGGATTGAGCGCCATCGCGATGCGCTCCATACGCGAACTGAACTGTCTCTTCCGGTCCAACCAGACCTGGTGCAGACCGTCTCCCGCGCGGTAAATGTCCTGCAGAAGCGTTCGCTCAAGGCTGAAAACCAGGTCGTAGGCGTAGCCGCGCTTGACGAACTCCTCAGCATGCCGGGCGAACGCGACGTTTTCCCAGAAATGGAACGGCCGGTGGTTCAGCAGATGATGGATGCGCAGATCGGGAGGATGCATCCCGGCCCATTCCAGGCATAGCAGGTGCGTTTCCACGCCGCGGTCCACCAGCTCTCCGATCAGGGCTTCGAGATAGCGCTCAGCGCCTCCCACGAAATTGTACTGCTTCCTGATCAGGAGAATCTTCATCGTCTTCCCGGACGTTTCTTCGCACACATCCATGGACGCGGCGAGGGGGGGACGGGGGGACGGGGGGATGACAGGAAAATGGCCATGACTCTCCGCGTCACCGTGTCACCGCGTCACCATGTCTTGCCCCGGGAGTGGATTCGGCTTTGCCAAAAAAGGCACGATAAACCTCGAGGGTCTGCTCCACCATGCGTTCCTCGGAATGCTCGCCCATCACGTAGGCCAAGGCGGTCCTGGTCTTTTCGGCCGCCAGATCGGGATGCCGCAGCACTTCCCGAACCGCGGATGCCAAGGCGGCGGGGTCGGCAGGCGGCACGCGCCAGCCCCGTTCCGGGGTCAGAACTTCCCGGACACCACCGATGTCCGTGCCAATGACGGGCGTTCCCACGGCGAATCCCTGCAAGATAATCTGGGGGATCCCCTCCTTCTGGACGGAGGGAAGAACCAGTGCATCCAAGGAGCGCAGGATGCCCGGTACGTTTTCGCGATAGCCGATCAAAAAAACGTGCTGCTCGAGCCCCAGATCGAGGATCAGATCCTCCAAGTTTCTTCGCTGTCCTCCCTCACCGGCGATCACGAGGTAAAGCTCTGGAAATTCGATGAGGAGCTGTTGCATCGCCCGGATCAGATGCTCGTGCCCCTTCCAGCTTCTCAGCACGGAGATCACCCCGATCAACTGCGCGGATCGCGTCAGCCCCAGCTCGGCCCGCAGGTCGTGCGATGGCGCATCCGGCCGGAATCGCTTCAAATCCACGCCCGTCGGAATCACCGCCAGCTGGCGCTCCTCAAACGAAAAAGTCTCCTTAAGACGCGAAACAATTTCCCGGCTCGTTGCCACGACCATCCGGTTGAGGCCGCGGTAGTGCCAGCGATTGACAGGCCCACGCCTCACGGGCACGGAGACGTGGCGGTACTTGATGATCAGCGGTACACCCGAAAGCCTTGCCGCCAGTCCGGCTACCCATCCGTCGCGCGAGCTGTGGGTTGCCACCACATCCGGAGAGAGTTCCTCGAAAATCGACTTAAGGCGGAAAAACTCGCCAAAAAAATGTTTTCGCCCGAACTTCGCAGCAAGAGCAGCAATCCCGAGCTGGCCGGCACGCCTGAAAACCTCCGACCGCTCCGGTGCGACCAGAAACACCCGATGCCCGAGGGACTGCATCAGCTCCAATTCCCGCAGAACGCGCCTTTCCTGGCCTCCCCATCCAAGCGAGCTCTCGGTGTGAACAATGGATAGGCTTGATTTGCCGTTGAACATCAGGAACCCTTGTAACTGGAATGGAGGCTTTTTCACGGAAAAAATGATCCCGCTTCGACGAATGACCAAGCGTCTGCTCTTCGGATGGCCCCGGCCGCCGGCCCGCGAGATCCGCAGGATCCTCGTCATACGCCGCAACGGCATCGGTGACATGATCTGCGCGCTTCCTGTGCTGCGTGCCCTCAAGAAAGCCCATCCCACCGCGAGGCTGACGGTCCTCGCAGACGACGCCAACGCGCCGGTCGCACGGTGTTGCGAAGCTGTCGATGAGGTTTTGGTGTTTCCGCTCAGGCGGCGGCTCTTCACCGGACGAACCTGGCAGGCGTGGCGGACCGCTCGTGACTTGAAGAAGCGCAGATTCGACCTGGCGGTCGGCATCTCGGGAAGCTTTTCCCGGCTCCTGGCCCAGATGGTTTATGGAACGGGGGCCGGGATCCGGGCAGGCACTCTTTCCCCGGATCGGATCGTGGACCCCTTCTACTACTCGCACTACCGGGTCCGCTATGAAGGCAGCCGCACCCACCAAATTCTCACCGGCGCCGAAATTCTTCAGTCCATTGACATCGAATGCGATCCAGGCGCCATTGACCTTCCCCTTCCATCTGCCGAAATCGATGGGGCCAAAAGCTGGCTGAAGTCACATCTCGATGCGACCAGGCCGGTTGTCTGGCTCCACCTTTCCAACCGCCGCCCTGAATCGCGCTGGCCCACCGCCCGATACAAGGAGCTGGTATCGAAACTGGTCGAAAAAACGGACGTCAGTGTCATTCTGGCCCGCACGGCGGGTGATCCGGATTTTGAACCCTCCTTCTTCGAACCGCTTCCACGAGGCCGCGCCGCCTGGTTCGAAGATGATTCATTCCTCAAGTTCGCCGCCGCGCTCGGCCTGGCCCAAATCGCCGTCTGCGGCGATGGCGGCGTGATGCACCTCGCCGCGGCGGTGCGAACGCGTGTCGTCGCTTTGTTCAGTTCCACGGAACCGGAGATCTGGCGGCCGTGGGGGGCTTCCCATGTCGTGCTCCGACGGGGTGAAGACGTCAACCTGATTTCGGTGGACGAAGTCTTTTCCGCGGTAGTTCAATGTTTAAAGTCTAATGTTTAAGGTCCGCTGGCAGTTCTTCCTTAAACTTTAAACATTAAACCTTAAACAACGTTTTAGAGATGAATGCTTCGATCCGGTCGGCGCGTCTGTGCCAGCTGTAATTTTCAGCTTTTTTCCTGGCCGCCTCCGACATTTTTGTGAGCGCTTTTTCATCCTTCAACAAACGGCCGATCGCCACTGCCAGACTGCGCGGTGATTCAGGTGGCGCAAAAGCGGCAACGGATTCATCGAGCACCTCACGCAACGAAGGCAGATCGCTGGCCGCCACCGGCCGGCCGGCCGCGAGATACTCAAAGAGCTTTAGCGGCGAGGTGAACCTCGTGCCGATCGCATGGGTGTGGTTTGGAACGACGCCGATCCGGGCCGTTTCCAGATGCCGCTCAACTTCGGCCGCGGGTACGCGCCCCAGAAAATCGCACCGGTCGTCGACTCCCCAGTTTCTCGCAAGTCCTTTGAGTTTGCCAACCTCTTCGGCAGAACCGCCGAGCACTTTGAGCGAGCGGCCGGGCAGATAAACCATCGCCTGAACCAGCGTCTCAACGCCCTTCCAGGGATGAAGGGAGCCGGCATAAATCAAGTCCGCCTCATACGCGCCATCCTTCGGGTTCAGCGCCGGCAAATCACATCCGTCGGGAGCCACCACCACCGGGGGCAGCTTCAGGTAACGCTCCTTCAACGCGTCCAACAGCCCCTGCGTGATGCAGACCAGCCCCGCGCTCTTCAAAAACACGCGTCCTTCCATTTTCTGCAGGGACGCGGCCTTCTTCGGGGGGAGCTCCTCATTCTCCGAAAAAAATTCATGAACCTCAAAAATAACCTTTTGGCGCACGCCGCCTGAAAGAAGGAAATCGGCAAGGCGCAGGTGCCGAAGATAAACCACCTCATCGTCCGGCCGGTTCAAAAGTTCTTCACGGCATCTTTTCATAAACCGCTTCTGGAATGAAATGCGCAGCGGGCCGACCTTCAGGAAGCGCGGCCAGACCAGGACCTCCAGTTGCAAGGGTCCGCGCTTAAAATCATTTTGGTCGGCGACCGCCATCGTCATCTGATGTTTTGCCGCCATTGCCGACGCCGTCTTCCAGGCCTGAAGGTGCCTCGGCTTGTCCCCGGTGAGCGGTTCGGGATAGGGATAAAAAAAATTCATTCAGGCCCCGCGTTCTTCATCGGCCTGCAAGCTCCAGGATTTGCTCCGCGACTCTTTCAAGCGTGTAGCGCTCGCGGATGAGCTTGCGGGCCTCGGCGCCGAACCGCGCGAATTCGGCGGGCTCGTCAAGAAACCGGATGATCGGATCGCACAGGGCTTGATGATCGCCGGCCTTGAAAACAAGCCCATGAATGCCGGGATCAAATCCCTCGGGTCTGCCCACCTCCGAGGAAACCAGCACCGGCAGGCCGGCCGACATCGCCTCCATGACGGCATTGGGGCACGAGTCGTAGCCGATGCTGGGCTGAACGTAGAGAGCGCCCTTCGCCATCCGCTTTCGCAGCTCCTCCCCGCTCAGACGGCCGGGCAGCGAAACTTTCTCCTTGAGTCCAAACTCCTCGATCAGGGAATGCAGGCGCGGGCGGTCTTCGCCCTCGCCCGCGATCACGACTTTCACGTTTTTGCGGCTGCGCAATGGGGACATCGCCTCGATGAGCGTCGCGAATCCCTTCCAGGGGACCAGCCGGCCGGCGCTCAGGATGGTCCGCGTGTTGGCATCGAGGATGGCGGGATTTTCAGGCAGATCCACGCCGTTAGCGATCACCTCGCAGCCGCAGCCAAACCGCAGAGAGACCTTCGCGGCCGTCGCGCGGGAATTCGCGAAAAAAGCATGCGCCGCGCCCTGCCACCACCGGTCTGTGGGAAAAAAATCAGTCCCACCGAAGCGAAAAAGAACGCGAGACGTCTTGTGGATCCCTTTGAGGAAAAAAAGCGGCAGATCGTAAGGCTTGAACGCAAGCACCAGATCGAAACCTCCGCCGCGCACAAAGCCAAGCGCCTTCTTCGCGAAATGAAGCCGCTGGATCAACTTCCGATAGCGGCTGCCGAGATCGAGGATCTCTCTTGTTTCCCGGCAGGGAAACAGCTTGAGCGGAACGGTCGTGGTTCGCGTCGATGCGCCGGCCGGCGGTTCACC
>JAHFSZ010000001.1:25896-39996 GCA_023265515.1 Verrucomicrobiota bacterium | reverse complement strand
GGATCGAACTGGTGATTCCAGAGGCCCAGCACATAGAGCGCCCAAAGCTGGTTGCTGTAGTCCTTGTTGCGCAGACAGTGCGCCTCCAGTAGCCGCTTGATGTACTCCTGGTCGAAAAACGGCGGCATGCACGTTGAAAGCACTTCCTCGAACTCAGGCCTCCACTTTTCCCGGATCCAACGACCAATCGGCATGCTGAAACCCTTCTTGGGGCGATCGAAAAACTCCGGCGGAATCAAATCGCTGAAGGCGTCCTTCAATATCTTCTTGCTGTTACCGCCTTCCAGCTTCCAGCGCGAGGGAATCTTCACCATCATTTCGACAAATTCATGATCGAGAAATGGCGCGCGGCATTCAAGAGAGTTCATCATGCTGGCTATGTCAACCTTGTAGAGAATGTCCTCGGGCAGGTAGGAGCGGAGATCCATCTGGATCAACTGCTCCACGTAATCAACCGGCCCCTGCCTGAGTTTTTCGAGATAGGCGAGTGCGGGAGCCTGTCCGAACCCGGCCGGCCACAGGATTTCCTGCTGGCCGGCCGAAAAAAAGCCGAGCAACCGCAAGTAGCGCTGGGGTTCCGGAAGATCGAGAATTTCGTCCACGGGACCATTGGGAAAGTGGATGTGCCGCCGCCGGGGATTGACCAGCCTCTCGACATTCACGCTGAGAAAGCGTGCGGCCTTCCAGAGTCCAAGCATTCCGGCTTGTTCCCATCCGTGGATACGCCGCAGCTGGCGATAACGCTTGTAACCGCCGAAAAGTTCATCCCCGCCATCTCCCGACAGCGCCACCGTCACATATTGCCGCGTGTGATGGGCCACCAGGAAGGTCGGAATGATCGACTGGTCGGCAAACGGCTCGCCCATTACGCCGACAGCCTTCTTCAAAACCTCCAAGTCCGCCGCCTTCGCCTCGAACCGCCGGTGTTTGGTCCCGAACCGTTCGGCGACTTGCTCCGCATAGATGGATTCATCAAACTCCTTGTCGGAAAATCCGATCGAAAAAGTCTGCACTGGGTCATTGCAGATCTGCGCCATCGCCGCAACCATGATACTCGAATCGACACCGCCGCTTAAAAACGCGCCGAGCGGGACATCCGAAGTGAGACGGCGACGGATCGCGGTAACAAACCGGTCGCGCAGGACCTCGATGGCCTCGTTATAGTCGGCAGGCCGTTCGTGATCCGTCGGCACGGGCAACTCCCAGTACGCATTCTCGGAAATGATCCTGCCTCGCTCGACTACCATCCGGTGGCCAGGCATGAGCTTGCGTACCTCGCGAAAGATCGTGCGCGGCGAAGGAATATATTGGAGACTCAGATAGAGCGACAGCGCTTCCTCATCCGCCTCCTTGGAAACCATCCCGAGCTTCAAAAGCGCTCCAATTTCCGAGGCAAAGCAGAAACCCGCGGGCGTCTCGGCGTAGACCAGAGGCTTCTTGCCGAGCCGGTCGCGCCCGAGGACCATTCTCTTCTCCCGAACGTCGTAGATCGCGATAGCAAACATGCCATGGAGATGCTCGAAAAGCCCCTCGCCCTGGTCTTCGTAAAGATGGGCAACCACCTCGCTGTCCGAGCGCGTCTTGAACTGGTGGCCGCGCTCCATCAACTGCTCACGAAGCTCGCGGAAGTTGTAAATTTCGCCATTGAACACCACCCAGACCGTCTTGTCCTCATTGGGGATAGGCTGGCTGCCGCCCGCCAGATCGATGATCGCAAGCCGCTTAAATCCCAATCCAATCGGCGGATGGTAATAAGTGCCTTCGTCGTCCGGCCCGCGGTGACGCATCGCGTCCGCCGCGAGTTTCAACTGCTCCTCGGCCGGAACCTCGCTGCCCTTGCCGAAAAATCCAATGATCCCGCACATATCGTCATGCCTGGTTAATTGAGGAGCGTCCGCGCCAAAGCGGCAACCTCTTGAGGAACAATCGAACGGATCCCCTGCTCGCGATCGCGGGCCTCGATGGCTTTGTGCTTATGCCTGTTAAAGTATGGCCCATTAATGCTGACGGCGGAGCCCGCATCCCAAGGGGCGAAGAGTGTCACCGTCGGCGCGCCGACCGCCATCGCCAGATGGTAAGGCCCCGTATCGCCAGAGACAAAAAGCGCCAATTTTTCCTGCACGGCCGCGAGCTCGGGGAGTGAAAGTTTTCCAGCCAGATTCAACGCATCCATCCGCGCGGACAGCCGGTCGCATGTCTCAATCTCGGCGCCCGCGCCTGTCACCACCCAGCCGACATCCGGATAAGCCGCTGAAAGTTCCCGGTGCAGTTGCAGGTAGTGCTCGATCGGCCATGTCTTTTTTGCGACCGATGCTCCCGGATGAAGGCCGATCCAGCGCCTCTTTGCTCCAAGCAGGCAACCGGCCTTTTCCCTTTCGAGCCGGTCGATGACAACGTACGTCTCAGGGCGACCGGCCTTCAGCTTCACCAGCGATAGAAATTCCAGGTTGCGCTCAATCGCATGCCCCGTGGAATGGACAGCATGGAGCATCTCGGGGTTGGCCACCATAAAGCGATAGATGGTGTCTCGCTGCGGCCGACGGATGATCCGCTTGCAACCCGACCAATACACCAGCGGGATGATGTCAGGATCGTTGGCATTGGCGACAAGCGCAAGGTCGAATGACTCGGTATGGAGCCTGTCGAACGTGCGCGGCAGGCGGTTGTACTTTCCGAAATAGGGAAGGACGATGTTCAGGTTTGGGTCGTGCTGGAAAAGCGGAACGAATTTTTCCTTCACCCAGAATCCGATCTTTGCGTTTGGCAGCTGCTCCCTGAGACCGCGAATCAGCGGAGTGCACAGGATGGCGTCCCCCAGCGCGGTGGTCGCCAATACAAGGATGGACCGGCAGGCATGCACATCGATCTGGCTGAGCGGAATGCGCTCGATCCTCTCCATCTTATACAGAAAAAGATGGGCCAGGAAAATGGCATGGTCCCGGAAACGAAGATTCATAGAGAGCTGCCCTTTTCGCTGCCCCCAGTAATAAAAGTATTTTGGCTTTTTTCCATAAAAGCGTTCCCCCGGCCTGGCCGGAGTCTATCGGGCCGCCAGGCCACTGCGCTCGCACAGCTCCTTGAGCTTCGGCCACACCGTCGCCGGCGTCAGCAGGGACATGCTTACCGATGTCGACACAGGCTCGCCGGGAGGCGGCTCGACCTGCGCCACCAGGTGCTGGTCGCCGTAACCATACGGCCCCACGCGCGACGCCGGGTTGTTGCAATGAATCAATGCCAGAACACTGCGGCAAACCGCAAACCCTATGTGCATGATGCCCGTGTCCGTGGACAGCAGGATCGGGGACCAGACAAGCATCGCAGCCACCTCGGCCAGGCTCATCCTGCCGATCATCGATACGACCGGGCGCTGCGAGACCGTGTTGATCACGAAGCGGGCCTTCTCTTCATGCTCCGGACCGCCGGTCAGAATCAGGCCGACACGGTAGTGTTGAAGCAGCAGCTCACCCAGCTCGGCGTAGTAGACCGCCGGCCAGTCCCTCCAGGTCGAGCGCCAGCCGCCCCCCATCTGGAAGACAACCGTCTGGCGCAGGTCCAGACCCATCTGCTTTGCCTTTTCGAAAACCGCGTTGGCCTCCCATTCCTTGACCATGTAAATCAACTTCTTGTTCTCCGTCTCAGTCCCTAGAGCGCGGACGATTTGCAGTGTCTGCTCCACACCATGCGTCCGATCCCAGCCTGGAACCTCGACCGGATGCGAGATCAGGAACTTGAAGCGCGTCATCATGGGGCAGCTGACGATGGCGTGGCGGTTGATCAGATAGGCCATCGGCCACAGGTCCGGGTCATTCCCTCGCAGCATCACGATCGCATCCGGATGAAACCGGCGCAATTTCTTCACCAGCCAAACAAAATGAAAAAGGCTCTTTCGGTACCGAATGACCGATCCGGCACAAGGGTTGTGCTCAACGAGCATCGCCCGGCGCGCGTGCGCGACAACCGCAACGTCCGCAAGCGGATGCGATTCCTTCAGGGCGCCGATTGCGACGCTGTCAGTGAGCATATCACCGATGCCTGCCGCGCTGAATACCAGGATGCGCTCAAGCTTGAGCTTTGAGAGATCCACGGGATGCGCCGGGAAAAGCCGCGCCCAGAGACGGAAAAAAACATAAAAGCAAAAGATGACAAACTTGTTCCACATTGGATGGGAACCGGGCCGCTCAGGCGTTTTTCTCCGGCGTCACCAGAAAATCCTCGATCACAAGAAGATCCACCCGTCCCTCCACCAGGGCGCGCAAGGCCTCTTCGGGCTTGCAGATGATGGGCTCCTCATGAACGTTGAACGATGTATTGAGGATTACCGGCAAGCCGGTGATTTTCTCGTATTCCTTGATGATGTCGTAGTAGCGGGGGTTGTCCTCGCGGCTGACAGCCTGCGGCCGTGCTGTTCCATCGACGTGGACGACCGCCGCCATGCGAGGGCGCCACTTCTCCTTGACGGTGTAAGTGATGGTCATGAACTTCGCCGAGTAGGATCCCTTGGCAAATTGCTCGAAAATATCGGGACAAGCCTCCGCCAGCACGCTCGGCGCAAACGGCATGAACTCGGAGCGAGCGAGGCGCTTGTTTAGCCAGTCGTTGATCTGGGGATCGGTCGGGTTCGCCAGAATCGTGCGGTTGCCAAGCGCGCGCGGACCGTATTCCATGCGTCCCTGAAAGAGTCCCACAATCTTGCCGTCGGCGACGAGACGGGCCACTTGCTGGGCTCGCTCCTCGGGCAACAGTTGGCGGTATTTCAACTTGGACTTGTCGAGGATCCTTTTGATCTCGTGGTTGGTGTAACCCGGGCCGAAATAAACATTTTGCAGGCGCGATGGTTTCAAGGCGACACCCGCGGTGATGGCCGGCATCAACGCGGCGCCGGCGGCCAAGCCGGCATCGCTCATCGCGGGAAACACAAATACCTCGTCCACCTCCGGCAGTTCCATGATGTGCTGGTTGAGCTTCACGTTGCCGAAAACGCCGCCCGCACAAGCCACTTTGCGGATGCCGGTCCTTTTGGCAAAATCACGAACATGCTCGACGACTGCTTTCTCCAGCGTTCGCTGGGCGGCTCCCGCGACGTTTTCACGCGTGTGACCCTTGATGACCGACTTGATAAAATGGTGCTTCTCCTCGCTCAGGTTCGGCGAGACCCGGCTCGTAAGAACGGTTTGAAAATAGGCCTTCGAGGGCGAGAGCTGGAGCACCTGCTGGAACGGCGCGTCGAGCGTTGTGTCCTTGCCCCATGCCGCAAGGCCCGTCACCTTGCCCTCATGCCGCGGCGAGACGAATCCTAGCGACTGGGTGATGATCCCGTAGAAATTTCCGGGCGAGCCGGACAGATCGCTCTGCGATTCGCGCACCAGCCGGCCATCCTGCGCGCGGCTGATGGTATGCGAAAGCGGCACCAGGTGCGCGTGCTGGAGACTGACCAGGTCATGGAGCTTTTCGTAATCGTTGACGAACGAGGCGCCAACGCAGTCAATCGTCAGCACGAGCGCTTCATCAAAACCGGAATAGTGCCACGCCGTGATTGCGTGCGTGTGGTGGTGGTCGGTGAAGACAAGTTTCGCGTTCTTGAAGCCCTCCTTCCGGAAAACCTCCTCACGAAACAGGTCAACCAGCAGGCGCTTATGCCGTCGCACCTCATCGACGAAATCATTGACGCTGAGCGTGATCTCCTGAGGCCGGCACTGGAGATCCCGCTTGGCCCGGTAAAAGGCCTCGCGCGTCTCCCTGGCCCAGGTGGGACGGCGGAAGTAGTGAGCCGGAATTTTGTTCAGGGCGACCGAAAAATAGTCGACCTGTTCACGGCCGATGCCGGCCAGCTTGAGGCACGCTTCGATTGCCCGCCATGGAAAACCCCACTGGCCTTTTCGGCGTGAGAGGCGCTCCTCCGAGATGGCGGCCACCAACTCTCCGTCGCGGGCAACCGCAGCCGAGGCGTCGTGCTCCATGGACAATCCCAATACCCACATCGTTTTTTGGTTGGTTGACGGTTTAAAAAGCTCGAAACCCTGCCGTTTTCCGGCGGGGAAATCAAATGTTAAATCCATGAACCAAAAGCCCCGGGCCGCCAAGCGGTAAATCGGTTACAATGGGACAAATCGAACAATTTTCACTGGACTTCAATAGGTTTATGGCCGATGTCTCCTGCGGAAATGAGCAACCAAAACTTTCTTTGGGGAGTCAGCACTTCCGCGTATCAAATCGAAGGCGCGCATGACGAGGATGGTCGCACCCCGTCGATCTGGGATACCTTCAGCCACACCCCCGGCAAGGTGGCCAACAACGACAACGGCGATGTCGCCTGCGATCACTACCACCTTTGGGAATCCGACCTCGACCTGATGGCGGGTCTCGGCGTGCAGGGCTACCGCTTCAGCGTTTCCTGGAGCCGCTTTCTCAGCAATGGCGTCACGCGTAACCCCAAGGGGATCGATTTTTACAACCGCCTGGTCGACGGTCTTCTGAAGCGCAATATCAAGCCGTTCCTCACGCTCTACCACTGGGATCTGCCGAAGGAATTTTATGATGACCGCGGCGGCTGGTTGAATCCGGATGTCCCGAAATATTTCGCCGATTACGCCGCCGAAGTCGCCAAGGAGCTCGGGGACCGCGTTGCCACCATCGCCACGCTCAACGAGCCTCTTGTCTGTTCCGACGAGGGCTACGGACGCGGCACGCATGCCCCTGGCCATAAGTCCTACAAGGAAGCCTGCGTCGCCGCCTATCACCTCTTGAAGGCGCACGGTCTGGGCATTCGCGCGATGCGCTCGATCCGCCCCCAGGTGCCGCTCGGCATCGTTCTGAACATGAATGAGCTCACTCCCGTGTCCTCCAGCTCGGAGGACGAGGCGGCATGGAAGCGTTTTTATGCCTATCACAACGAGCTCTACGCCCATCCGATCTTCTTCGGCCGCTATCCTGAGAACTTGAGCAGTTACCTTCGGGAAAATATGCCGCCGATCACCGTTGAAGATTCAAAGCTCTTCTCCCAACCGCTTGATTTCGTCGGCATCAATTACTACATGCGCATCCAGATCAAGGCAGGCAGCAATCCGCCCAATTTTTGCGAGACCCCCAAAGCCGTCCTCCCGACCACCGACATGGGCTGGGAAATATATCCCGAAGGGCTCAAGAGCCTGCTCCTCTGGGTCCATAACACCTATCATCCGAAATCGATCTACATTACTGAGAATGGGGCTGGGCTGCATGATACGTGGGATGGAAAAAGCCAGATCGTTGCCGACCCGCGCCGTGTCGACTACCTCAAACGTCACGTCCGCGCCGCCTGGGAGGCCAAGGAGAGCGGCGTTCCGCTGAATGGCTTCTTCTGCTGGTCATTTCTGGATAATTTCGAATGGGGATATGGCTATGCCAAACGTTTCGGCATTGTCCATATCGACTACCCCACCAAAAAACGCATCCCCAAGGAGAGTTATTTCCTTTGGAAGAACTATGCGTCGGGGAAGTTAAAGCCCTGAACGTGATCACGCAGACGCGGGACGAGAAAGGCGCAACGCGGCAGTTCGACGCTTATTCGTTGGGAGATCCAGGCATTTTCGTCTGGTGCCGAATGGTAACCTCAGTCACCTCCGGATAAGCCTGCTTCACCCTTCGCATCACCTCGTTTTCGATCTCGAACGCCCGCTGGGCGCTCATCTCGGGCGAAACGACAATGTGCAAGTCGACGCGCACGTCCCGGGCCGGACCATGCGAACGGACCATGTGGCAGTTTTTGACGCCCTTCACACCTTCAATCAGTTTCTGGATCGGTTCCGGATTCAATCTCTGAGCGTCGCTGAGTGTCAGCACGGAATCCTTCACGATCTGGTAGGCCGCCCGCAGGATCAAAACTACGATGATGAGCGCCGCCAGTGTATCGACCCAGTAAAGCCGGAGGAGCGCCGACAACAGCGCGAGCAAGGCCAGTCCACTCGCCAAGGCATCCGAGAGCGTATGCGCCGCGTCAGCCAGGAGCAGCTCACTCTGCAGGCGGCGCCCCCACCGCCTCTCATACGAGGTGATGCCCAGATTCAAAATGATCATGAAAACCAACCCGCCCACAACGATCCACCGGACATGGGGCAGCTCGACAGGATGGATGAAGCGCCCCCATGCCGATTTCAAAATCTCCCAGCTTGCCAGGCAAAGCAGGCCTGAAATGGCCATCGCTCCCAGTGTTTCGAACTTCCGATGGCCATACGGATGGTCTTCGTCGGGCGGCTGCTCCGCGATTTTGATGGCGATGAGCGCCACAACGTTCGAACCGCCGTCCATCAGCGAGTGCAGCCCGTCCGAAAACAGGCTTAACGACTGGGTCATCGACGCAAAAATGAGCTTGGCACCCGCGACCGCCAGGTTCAACACTAGCGTGATCCAGAAGATGAGTTTAATTTTTACGCTGCGGTCCATCGGATGCAACAAATCGGCCTTGATGTTTTAGTTTAGGTTGGGATGATCGATATTGGACAGCAAAAAAGGCCCGAACTGTCTGGGGGCTGCTTCCGTATCCATAATAGCCTATGAGGAAGACCGGTTTTGCCCTAGCCATTTTACTTGCCGTTCAACTCCCCCTCCTTGCCACCGTCAGGAAGGGCGACGAAGTCGTCAAAGCAACGCTCGTCGCCGATACATCCGCCATCCAGCCTGGCAAACCTTTCCGGGTCGGTGTTCGTCTCATCATGGATCCGGGCTGGCACACCTATTGGAAGGATCCGGGCGACGCGGGCCTCCCGACCACCGTCGCATGGAAACTGCCCAAAGGCTTTTCCGCCGGCGAGCTCGGTTGGCCTGCCCCGCTTCAAATGGTCGAGCCGGGCAACATCAGAGCCAACGTCTACACGGGCGTGACCCTCCTGACAACCGTCATCACGCCCCCAAAAACGATCGCCGGAAAAGAAACCGTGATCTCCGCCCGCGTCGACTGGCTGGTCTGCGAAAACATCTGCGTGCCGGGAGGCTCCGATGTTTCACTCCATCTTTCGGTGGGACCCGTCAAACCTGCCAACACCGATCTGTTCAAAAAATATCCGCCCGGCGGCAGGCCGGTTGCCACCGGGCTTGAATCCGGGGCTGGCGCGCGCACCACAGCCAAACCCGCGCTTCTTGCCGTCCTTTTGTCCGCGGTGCTCGGCGGCCTCATTCTGAACATCATGCCGTGCGTCCTGCCGGTCATTTCGCTTAAAATTTTCGGCTTCGTCTCCGAGGCACATCATGAGCCAAAAACCATCTTCAAGCTCGGCCTTGTCTTCGCGCTTGGCATCCTCATCTCCTTCTGGATCCTCGCGGGCGTCGTCGTTGCTCTGAAAGCCGCGGGCCAGCACATCGGCTGGGGCTTCCAGCTTCAAAACCCGTACTTTGTGATCGGCATGAGCGTCGTCATCCTTGTCTTCGGCCTCAGTCTCTTCGGAGTGTTCGAATTTTATTTGCCGGTAAGCCTCTCCAGTGGCGCGAGCAAGCTCGCGTCCCGAAGCGGCACTCCAGGCGCCTTCTTCAACGGCTTTCTCGCCACCGCGCTCGCCACGCCCTGTACTGCGCCATTCCTCGGGGTCGCACTCGGCTACGCTTTCTCCCGTTCGAGCACCGAGATTTTCATCGTGTTCACGGCGGTCGCCCTGGGCCTGGCGTTCCCCTATCTGCTTCTCACGGCGTTTCCGGGCTGGCTCAAGCATCTGCCCAAACCGGGTCCCTGGATGGAAAAGGCCAAACAGTTCATGGGATTTTTATTGATGGCCACACTGCTCTGGCTGCTCTGGATTGTGGGAAGCCAGTTCGGCCACAAGGCCATCGTATGGGTCGGACTCTTCCTGCTGATGGTCAGCATCAGCTGCTGGATCCTCGGCAGCTTTGCGACTCCGGTCAGCAGCATCCGCCGCAGGGCGGGTGCCTGGATACTGGCTCTTGCCATTTCGGTTCTCGGTTATGCCAGCTTTGTTCCGAGGGCCCTCGGCGGTGACGACCCTGATCAAATTGCCTGGGTCAAGTTCTCCGCCCAGAAGCTCGACCAACTGCTCGCGAAACACCAAACAGTGTTTCTGGATTTCACGGCCGAATGGTGCCTCACCTGCAAGGTCAACGAGCAAACGGTCCTGGAATCCGAAGAAATCCGCTCGACCTTGAA
Source organism: Verrucomicrobiota bacterium (assembly GCA_023265515.1). Lineage (GTDB taxonomy): Bacteria > Verrucomicrobiota > Verrucomicrobiia > JABWAM01 > JAHFSZ01 > JAHFSZ01. The sequence continues at coordinate 29,870 of JAHFSZ010000001.1, read as the reverse complement.
GCGGTTCGAAGTCGTCCCCGTAAGGGCGGACTGGACCCGCTATGATCCTGAGATCACGCAAATGTTGGCGACGTTCAACCGCTCCGGGGTCCCGCTCTATGTCATCTTCCCGGGCCGCGATCCCGAGCACCCCATCGTCCTTCCCGAAGTCATCACCAAGGGCTTGGTGCTCGACGGGCTGAAGAAGGCTTCGGGCAAGGAGGAGCGCACGGGCGATTGACAGGGGCAAATGACGACGACAACATGAGCGCCTGATACAAACCAAGGAATCCTGAAATGAAATCATTGAAAGTAGTTGCATCCATTGTGTTCACCTCTCTTCTCGCGCATATCGCCACCGCGGAGGTCAAAACCGGCGATCCCGCGCCTGATTTTACACTCAAGGACACGACCGGCAAGGACCAGAAACTGAGCGATTACAAAGGCAAGATCGTCGTCCTCGAATGGACCAACCCCGAATGCCCATTTGTCCAACGCCACTACGGCGCCGCCCAGACGATGATCAAGCTCGCCAACGCCAATGCTGACGTGGTCTGGCTCGCCATCGATTCGATCAGCACCCACACGCCCGAGACCATCGCCGCCTGGGTTCAGAAGGAAGCCATCCCCTACCCGATCCTCTCCGATCCCGACGGCGCGGTCGGCAAGCTCTACGGCGCCAAAACCACGCCGCAGATGTTCATCATCTCGGCCGAAGGCAACGTCGTCTACCAGGGCTCAATCGACAATAATCCACGCGGCAATAAGAGCACGATCGCCAATCACGTCGAGAAGGCCTTGGCCGAGCTCAAGGCCGGTCAGCCGGTGACGGAGCCGACAACCAAGCCGTATGGATGTTCGATTAAGTATAAGTAGCGGATAGCACACCCCTTTATCGGTCCAAGCGAATTTCCCTATCCGCTATACGCCAACCGCTAAACGCAATCTATGAAATCGTTCCTCACTCGCTGGCTGGTGACCACCATCGCCATCCTGCTCTGGTTCACTAGCCGGATCGTACCGGAGTTCCACGTTGCCGGGTTCTGGTCGGCCCTCTTCGGCTCGCTCGTCATCAGCCTGATCTCGATTGCTCTCAATGCCCTCGTCCGCCACGAAGGCCGGATCCGCGTGATTTCCAAAAGCAACACCTTCCGGAGACAGAAGGTGATTGATATTTAAAGGGGGCTTTTCCCCCGAAGAAGAAACAGGACGCCTATCGCTGCGATTCTGTAGTGGCAGCCTCTTCCCCAGCCCCAGCCTGCTCCTCCTGCTCAACAGTCACCACAGGAGCGATCGCAGTCAGGGTGTCATGGTCATCGATGTTGACGAGGCGGACGCCCTGGGTGTTGCGGCCGCTTTCGCGGATGTGCTTGACGGAGGTCCGGACCATCTTGCCGTTCTTGGTGATGAGCATGATTTCGCTCTCTTCGCGGACGGTGAGCCCGCCGACGACGGTCCCGGTCTTTTCGCCGGTCTTCATCGTGATGATTCCCTTGCCGCCGCGGCTCTGCTTGCGGTACTCCTCGAAGTGGGTCCGCTTGCCGATGCCGTTGGAGCCGGCGACCAGCAGAGTCGCGTTCGGATCCACGACCGCGAGCGCAACGAGCTCATCGTTCTTCTCCAGCCGGATCCCCCAGACGCCAACGGTGTTGCGCCCCTGGTCGCGGAGCTCCATCTCGCTGAAACGGATGCTCATGCCCTCCTTGGTGACCAGGACGATCTCGTCGTTGCCGTTGGTCAGCTTCGCGTCGATCAGCTTGTCTCCGGACTCAATCTGGATGCCGATGATGCCGCCTTTGCGGTGGTTCTTGTATTCGGAAAGATTCGTCTTCTTCACGATTCCGGAGCGCGTCGCCATGATCAGGTGCAGCTTCTCGGACCAGACCTCGTCACCGCGGCCGCTGACCCGGATCAGTGCGGCGATTTTCTCATCGGCCTTAAGCTCCAGAAGATTCGCGATCGACTTGCCGCGCGTTGCCCGGCCCATTTCGGGAACCTCGTACACTTTCACAACGTAAACGCGGCCGTTGTTCGTGAAGAACAGGAGATAGTCATGGGTCGAGGCGGTAAAAAGGTGCTCGATGAAATCCTCATCCTTGGTCTGCTGGCCGATAACACCCTTGCCGCCGCGCTGCTGAGAGCGATACTGGCTGACGGCGCTGCGCTTCATATAACCGGCATGAGTGATGGTGATAATGCAACCCTGGTTGGGGATCAGGTCCTCCATGTTGATCTCGCCCTCGTCGGGAACGATCTCAGAGCGGCGCGGCGTGCCGTACTTCTCTTTGATTTCCGTCAGCTCATTCGTGATGATCGCCAGGACCCTCTTTTCGCTCTTGATGATGCTGTTGAGCTCCTCGATCCGCTTGATGAGTTGAAGATATTCGTCCTCGATCTTTTCACGCTCAAGGCCGGTCAGTTGATACAGACGCAGTTCCAGAATGGCGGTCACCTGCGGCTCGCTCAGTTCATACTTTTTAATGAGCCTGGCCTTCGCTTCGTCGCGGTCTTTGGCGCCGCGGATGATCTTGACGAAGTCATCCAGGTTATGGAGGGCGATTTTAAAACCCTCCAGGATGTGCGCGCGCTCCTCGGCCTTCCGCAACTCGAACTTGGACCGGCGCAGGATGACCTCGCGGCGGTGCTCAAGATAAAGTTCGAGGGCCTGCTTGAGATTGAGAACCCGCGGCCGCTGGCGGTCGAGCGCCAGCATGATGACGCTGAAGGACGATTCGAGCGGCGTCTGCTTGTAAAGATTGTTGATGACGACCTTGCTGGGGACATCGCGCTTGAGTTCGATCACGATGCGCGTGTTCTCATCGGACTCGTCGCGGATGTCGGAAATGCCTTCGATTCGCTTCTGGTTGACCAGGTCGGCGATCTTGGAGACGAGATCGGCGCGGCAGACGTTATATGGGATTTCACTGATGACCAGCGCCTCTTTGCCGCCCTTGATCTCTTCAACTCCCACCCTGCCGCGCATCTTGATGCTGCCGCGGCCCGTCTCGAAGTAACTTTTGATCGGCTCCATGCCGCAGATGAAACCACCCGTTGGAAAATCGGGACCCTTGACGTGCTTCATCAGCTCCTTGATCGTGATGTCGGGGTTCTCAATGAACGCGATCAATCCGTCCACCAGCTCCGAAAGATTGTGGGGCGGAATGTTGGTCGCCATTCCAACAGCGATGCCGGTTGAGCCATTGAGCAGGAGGTTCGGAAACTTCGCGGGGAGGACCACAGGCTCGACATGCGACTCGTCGAACGTCGCTGTCATGTCGACAGTCTCCTTCTCCAAATCGGCCAGCAGCTCCTCGGCCAGCTCTTGGAGCCGCGACTCGGTGTATCGGTACGCGGCGGGCGGGTCGCCGTCGACGGAACCGAAATTGCCCTGCCCATCGATCAGCGGAGCGCGCATTGCCCAGCCCTGCGCCATGCGAACGAGGGTGTCATACACGGACGCGTCTCCATGGGGATGATATTTGCCGAGCACTTCGCCAACCACTGTCGCGCACTTTCTGAAAGGCCGGTTGTGGACAAGTCCAAGCTCGCCCATGGCATATAAAATCCTCCGATTGCACGGTTTGAGCCCATCGCGGGCGTCAGGCAGGGCGCGTCCAACGATCACCGACATCGAGTAGTCGATGTAGGATTTCTGGATCTCATCCGAAACATTGATCTTCGTGGTCTTCTCGTTTTGTGTATACATGGCGTAAAAGCGGAGCCTTCGGCCGCCTTCAGACCGGCCTGAAGAATGCCCAAAAAACCCTCCAATTAAGTCTGTGCATTGCAGGGGTCGAAGTCAACTTTTTGCGAGCATTGACAGGGCATTTTGACTAGAATCCGCCCATCAAAAAGAGCCCGAAAACACGGGACTCCTTGGTCGACATGGGGGGGCTTTTCGACTAAGGGGTAAGGAAACTTTGCCCGATGGTGTAATGGTAGCACAGCGCCCTTTGGAGGCGTTAGTCTTGGTTCGAATCCAAGTCGGGCAGCCA
>JAHFSZ010000001.1:11967-25796 GCA_023265515.1 Verrucomicrobiota bacterium | reverse complement strand
TCGGGCAGCCACTCGACTCCGGCGCGAAGCGCCTCCGCTCGTGGCCTTCGGCCATTCTTGAGTCAAGTGTCGGGCATCACCCCGCTGGAATTTGCGTCAGGCGGGTCCAGACTTTCGTGGAGTATCTCTTTTCCAGCGCCTTCACGAGCGTGCGACCGGCCTTCGCAGATTCCAGGATCGCAAAGAGAGTCGAGCCGCTGCCGGACATGCCGGCACCGGAGACGCCGGGCTGTTTTTCGAGAAACTCGAGAGCCATCGCCAGGATCGGAAATTTCCGGAAGACGGGTTTTTCGAGGTCATTCCAGAGAAGCTCCGCGGCCGTCACACGGTTGAGCACCGTTCCGGAGGGCGGTTTCGGCGCGCCGTTCCCGCCGGGAACAAAATTTCGATAGGCCCAGGCGGTCGAACTGCCGAAGCCGAAGTTGAGCAACAACAGCGGGATCGGTTCTTCGACGTGGAGCGGCCGGAGCTTTTCGCCCCGGCCCGTGGCGAAGGCGGGCCGATTCCGGACAAAAAATGCGGTGTCCGAGCCGAGCTCACCGGCGAGCTTTTCAAGTTCGTCATCGCCCAGGTTCAGTTTCCAGATCTGATTGAGTCCCTTGAGCGCATGCGTGGCGTTACTGCTTCCGCCGCCAAGACCGGCGCCGATCGGTATCTTTTTCCGGAGCTGGATTTTCGCGCCCTTCCTGACGCCGGTTTTTTCCCGCAGAAGATTTGCCGCCCGAATCACAAGATTCTGCGAATCGACCGGAAGCGAGGGATCGTCGCAAGCCAGGAGGATTTCGGGATGCTCCGAAAAAGTCATCGTATCGGCCAGGTCAATCGGAACCATGATCGTCTCCAGCTCATGATAACCGTCGGGCCTCTTGCCCGTGATCTTCAGGAACAGATTGATCTTTGCGTTTGAACTAAGGACCATTTCTGATTTCTGATTTCTGATTTCTCTCGCTTCGGGCCAATCCTATTTCTGGCGAAGAACGTTTATGTTTTATCCCCTTTATTTCGGCACCACGGAGATACTTCATAAAGCCCGCGATTTGCCTACTGACGTTGGTCGACAGGTTCATGAGTCGCGTAAACTGAGGTTGGTCGATATAGCTCTGGTCGAAGGCTATAAAGAGATGCGTTTTCACTTCGGCGAGCGATCCCTTGGAAATTGAGAGAAACTGAAGAAATTCCGGCGTTCCATCCCGCTCGAATCCTTCGGCGATGTTCGCCATGATGGATACGGCCGCCCTCCGAATCTGACTGCTCAGGGCATAATCCTTCGAAAAAGGATAATCGCGCGTGACAGCATATACCTCCCGCGTAAGCTCTCGCGCGCGTTGCCAGGCAGGCATTTCCTCGAAAGTTTTCATTCTGCATTCCTTAGAAATCAGAAATAAGAAATCAGAAATTCATCCGGCTTGAATTCGATCACCGGTATTCATAGGCTCAAGAAGACATGGACGCGATGAAAAAAATCGTACTGAGCCCCTTGATCGTCGCGCTGGATGTGCCACAGGCGGCCGAGGCCCTGCGCGTGGTCGACCAGCTTTCCGGCCAGGCTGACGTGTTCAAGGTCGGATTGCAGCTCTTCACAAAGGAGGGGCCCCGGATTGTCGACGAGATCATCGGGCGCGGAAAAAAGGTGTTCGTGGACCTCAAACTTCATGATATCCCCAACACGGTTGCGTCGGCCGTGGAAAATCTGATCAAGCCCGGCGTGGAGTTCCTGACCATCCACGGGCTGGGCGGCCGCGAAATGCTCGCCTCGGCCGCGGGAATGCTGGCACGGTTTCGAGAGAAGAACCCGCACATTCGCACGAAAATCCTTTGTGTCACGGTTCTCACCAGTCTCGATGACGAGGATCTGAACGAGGTCGGCATCGATCACAGCGCGACTGGTGAAGTCCTCAACCTGGCCCGTCTGGCCATCAGTTGTGGCATTGAGGGCGTTGTCGCCTCGCCGGAGGAAGCATCGATCCTGCGCCAGCAGCTCGGGCGGGATCTGGTGATCGTGACGCCCGGTGTCCGCATGGTGGAGGACGACGCAGGCGACCAAAAACGGGTGGCGACTCCGGCCCAGGCAATCCGCGATGGCGCGAACTTCGTGGTGATGGGCAGAAGCCTGCTCTCACAGATACGGCCGGCCGAAGCCGCGAAAAGAATCCTCGAATCGATCAATTTTCCGACTGTCTGACCGGGTGTTTGGGCGTCAGCGCGTCCGAACGGACGTTTTCACGAAATCCAAATCCTTCTGAAGCTGATCCAGTTTTTCGATGATAACCTTTTGATCCTCCAGGAGTTTGTCGATTTTTTTTCCAAGCTCTTCGCCCTGCTCTGCCGTCATGATCGTGGCGCCAGCCGCCGCCTTCGGGGCTTCCTTCTTCGTCGCGGCCCCATCAGCCTGAGCGTCACCCGGTCCAACCACTTCGCCCTGCGAACCATCCGAGGCATCGGGCGAAAGAACCGGGAGACTTTCAGCGATCGCCACAGAGGCAAACATCAGGATCAACATCGAAAACCAGCGCATGAGTCGTTTCTGTCGCATAAGGTCCTCCGGCTTATGGGCCGACCACCCGTCCCCGGTTCCGGGAAGCCGCCTTTACAAATTCCATTTCCTTCTCCATCTGCCCGATTTTCTCCAGGACTTTTTCCTGCTGTTCCACGTATTTGTTGATTTTCTTCTGCAACTCCTCGCCCTGCTCCGCGGTCATGATGGTCGCGTCGCCGGCGGAAGCGGATGACCCCGGTTTCGATTGGTCCTGGCCGGTGCCTGCCGGAGCGACAACCTCACCGGACGCATCCTTCGATCCCTGGACCGGCAGATCCTCCGCCGAGAGGCGGATCATCAGAAAGAGGGCGAAAAGCGGGACAATCAGGAGAAGAAAGAGTTTTGTTTTCATGATGCGATTCCTCGGGCGTCAAAATAGAGTACTCCTGCGCCAAATGCAAGGCGGGAGGAATCAGGATTCCAGAAAATTGGGATAGGTTCTAGGTACCCGTTTCCCAGGAGGTAAGGTACTTCTTTTGCTTCGGCGACAAAACATCAATGTCGATGCCCATGCTCTTGAGCTTGAGCGCCGCGATCTCTTCGTCAATTTCGCGCGGGACCGAATAGACATCGGCCCGCAAGCTTTTGGCGTTCTTCACGATGTATTCGGCGCTCAACGCCTGGTTGGCGAAACTCATGTCCATCACCATCGCGGGATGACCTTCCGCGGCTGCGAGGTTGATCAGCCGGCCCTCGGCAAGCAGGAAGAGCTTGCGGCCGTCTTTCATGACATATTCCTCGACGAAGTCGCGGATCGTCCGCTTCGACACACTCAGTGATGCAAGCGCCTTGATGTCGATTTCGACATTGAAGTGGCCTGAATTGGCGATGATCGCGCCATCCTTCATCTCTTCGAAGTGCTCTTTGCACAGGACGGAGATATCGCCGGTAACGGTGATGAACACATCACCCTCCTTGGCTGCACGCTCCATCGGCTGGACCCAGAAGCCGTCCATGACTGCTTCAAGGGCCTTGATCGGATCGACTTCGGTCACAATCACGCGGGCCCCAAGACCCCGGGCGCGCAGGGCGGCGCCCTTGCCGCACCAGCCATAGCCGGCGATCACCACCGTGGAGCCGGCGATCAGAAAGTTGGTCGCGCGGATGATGCCATCGAGCGTGCTCTGGCCTGTTCCGTACCGGTTGTCGAAGAGGTGCTTGGTTTGGGCATCATTCACGGCAATGATCGGGTATTTGAGGACTTTTTCCCTGGCCATCGCGCGCAAACGGATAACGCCGGTGGTGGTTTCCTCGGTGCCGCCAATCACATTCTTGAGTTTCTCCCTGCGGCTGCTGTGCAGCAGGCCGACGACATCGGCGCCATCGTCCATGGTAATGGTCGGATTTCCGTCGAGCGATGCATTGGCATGCGCGTAATAAGTCTCTTTACTTTCACCCTTGATGGCAAAAATGCTGATGTTGAAATCGCGCACCAGCGACGCGGCAACGTCGTCCTGGGTGCTGAGTGGATTCGAGGCGCAGGCGAATACCTTGGCGCCGCCCGCCGAAAGTGTCTTCAGAAGATTTGCTGTCTCCGTGGTGATGTGCAGGCAAGCGGCCACCACCTGGCCCTTCAGCGGCTTTTCCCTGGCAAAACGCTTGCTGATGTTGGCCAGCACGGGCATGTACTGCGCGGCCCATTCTATCCTCTTGCGGCCATTTTCGGCCAACATGATATTCTTTACGTCGTACATCTTATCCATATTTTTCACGCGTAGCTTGTATCTGGTAGCTGGTATCTTAAAACCGATTGCTAGCTACCAGATACCAGCTACTGTTTTAGTTCATGTTCCAATCGCTTTGACCAGATCTTTTACCTTGTCCGTCTTCTCCCACGTCAAATCCTTGTCCTTTTTGCCGAAGTGGCCGTAGTTGGTGGTTTTGCGGTAGATCGGCCGGAGCAGATTGAGCTGCTTGATAATATTGGCAGGCTTGAAGCTGAAAACCTCCTTGACCGCATTTTCGATTCGCTCCTCGGAAACCTTCGACGTGCCGAAACAGTTGACGGAAATCGAGACCGGCTCGGGAAAGCCAATCGCATAGGCGAATTGCACCTCGCAGCGGTCGGCCAGTCCGGCGGCAACGACATTTTTGGCCACGTAGCGGCCCATGTAAGCGGCGCTCCGGTCAACTTTGGAGGGATCCTTGCCGCTGAACGCGCCTCCCCCATGCCGCCCCATGCCGCCGTAAGTGTCGACGATGATTTTGCGGCCCGTCAGGCCGGCGTCGCCCTGCGGCCCGCCGATGACGAAGCGCCCCGTCGGGTTGATGAGAAATCGTGTCTTGGGGTCGATGTATTCGGAGGGCAGAACCTTCAGTGCGAGCGAACGCATCGCCGCAGAAACATCCTTGTGACTGACGCTATCAAGGTGCTGGGTGGAGATGACAACGGTGTCAATGTGAGTCACCTTGTAGCCTTCGTAAACGACCGACACCTGCGTCTTGCCGTCAGGCCGGAGCCACTTGAGCTTCCCGGACTTGCGGACTTCGGACAGAGCCTGGCCCAGCTTGTGCGCGTAGATGATCGGCGCAGGCATCAGCTCCGGGGTCTCGCGACAGGCGAACCCGAACATCAACCCCTGGTCGCCCGCCCCTTGCTCGTCGGTTGCCTTACCCTCGGCGCCGCGGGCGTCGACGCCCTGTGCGATATCCTGGCTCTGGCGGGTCATGCACTGGAGGATATGGGCATTGCGATCATTAAAAACGTCCTCCTCGGCCGTGTAACCAATCTCGTGGATGGCCTGGCGCACCACGTCGGTGTAGCTGAACTCGGCATTGGAGGTGATCTCACCGCCGATCACCACCAGGTTGCTCTTGGCGAAGGTCTCACAGGCGACGCGGCTGTGGGGATCCTGCTCAAGGCAGGCATCCAGGATGGAGTCGGAAATAAAGTCGCAGACCTTGTCCGGGTGCCCTTCGGTCACGGATTCGGATGAAAAAATGTACTGTCGTTGTTTCATTCGGATTTCTTTGTTTTTCGGTCTCAAATGGCCTCTTCGACTCGTTGCTGCAAGGGCGGGCTTTTCCCATGAAACCCGGCATTTGGCAAACTTTTATCTCGCCTTCAGGGCAGCAGCTCCATGGCCGTGCGCAAACCCTTGATTTGAGCCTGAATCCGAAGCCCCAAGTCGAAGCCCGTGCTGGGAGTTTCCGCGTTGAAAAGATGCCCCGCGTGGCGCCCGATCAGGTAAAAAGCCTCGGGCCAGTGTTTCCGCCCTTTCAAATGGTAAGAGCCTTCCCTGCAGATCAGACCTGGCGAAGTCACGCGACGTCCTTCAATAAAGCGGCGGGGCTCCACCGGGAGGATGGAACGGACCGCGCGGACGATTCGCTTCCCCGCAGAAGACCGGTCCGGCGCCAGCTCATAGAGATAAAAACCTTTCGCGTCATAGTCCTCGTGCATCAGGTAGGCGATTTCGAACCGCAGGCCATGGATCGACCGGCGGACGGCGCGGATTTCCGGCTCCCGGTTCTCGCGCCAAAGCCGGTTCAGATCGAGGCGCTTTTCATTGTGACGAAGGCCGCGCTCGTAACTCCACGGATTCAGACACGGAAAAATCATCCACGAAAACGTCCGGAACCAGCCGGGCCATTCCTCGAGCAGCCGGGTCACGGCCATCGGGCCCGCAGGCTCGTCACCATGGATGCCGGTGGAAAGATAAATGGAAGGTCCTCCGCTCTCATACCGCCATCCATAGACCGGATAGCCGGAAGCCCGGCCCGCCTCGAAGAGGCTTCCCCTGGACACCCGTTTCCATCTCCGAACAAGTTCCTCGTAAGACAATCGATCCATGGCGTGTACCGTTTACCGTGAACGGAACTCATGTGGAGACGCGGTACACGGTAAACCGTCAACGGTAAACGAATTTTGAAATCTTGCTCTTCCCGACCTGGATTTGTAGCTTCCGATGAATGGAAACGTTAGGGATGATCGCGGGGAATCGCAAGTTTCCTCTGCTCTTCGCCCAGGCGGCGCGCAAACGCGGAGTTCGCAAGCTGGTGGCGGTGGCATTCGAGGGGGAAACAGAACCCGAGCTTTCGAAATTTGTCGATGTGATCGAATGGGTGAAGCTCGGCCAGCTCGGCGAGCTGATCCAGCGCTTCAAAAAGCACGGGATTAAGGAAGTCGTGATGGTCGGCCAGATTGCCCCCAAAAATCTCTTTGCCCGCATTTCGCTCGATCTTCGGATGACGGTGCTGCTGGCCAAGCTGAGGACCCGGAACGCCGGGACGATCTTCGGCGCGATCGGCAATGAGCTGGCGAAGGATGGTCTCGTGCTGATCCCGCATGCTTCCTATTTGGAGGAGTTCATCCCCAAGGCGGGCCCGCTGACCCGCTCGAACCCGACTCCCCAACAGCGGCAGGACATTGACTTTGGCCTGAAAGTCGCCAGATCGATTGCGGCCCTCGACATCGGCCAGACGGTGGTGGTGAAGGAGGGCGCGGTACTCGCCGTGGAGGCGCTCGAAGGAACGGATGCGTGCCTGGCACGCGGCGGCGAGCTTGGCCAGGGAGGCGCCGTGGCCGTCAAGGTGACCAAACCGGGACAGGATATGCGCTTCGACATCCCGGTCGTTGGCATGACAACCGTCGAGACGGCCAAAAAGGCGGGCATTGCCGTCCTGGCTGTGGAAGCGGGCAAAACCCTTTTGCTTGAGCGCGAGGAAATCGTGCGGGAAGCGGACAAGCATAACATTTGTCTCCTCGCCTTCGAATGAGAGCGTGGAGCGTGGAGCGTAAAGCGGATAGAAAAGATCAAGCGGACGTCGCATGGCTGGTGTATCCTCCACGCCATACGCGATACGCTATACGCTGGAATTTATGATCAAAGTAGGAGTCATTGGAGTCGGCCATCTCGGAAAAGAACACGTCCGCATTTACTCAGCGCTCCACGGCTGCGAGCTGGCTGGCGTGTTCGATATCAATCCGGACGTGAAGGAAAAGTTCGCCCGCAAATACAAAGTGTGCGCGTTCAACTCCATCGATGAGATGGCCCTGGGTGTCGATGCGGTGAGCGTTGTCGTCCCAACATCGGCCCATTACCAAGTCGCCGGGGCGTTTCTCGAAGCCGGCCGGCACGTCTTCGTGGAAAAACCGATCACCGAGACGACCTCCCAGGCTGAAGAACTCGTCAGGCTGGCGCATGAGTCGAAATTGATCCTGCAGGTTGGCCACGTTGAGCGGTTTAACCCGGTGATGTCGTATCTGGAAAAACAGGTTGCCGATCCACGTTTCATCGAAGCGCACCGGCTCTCCCCTTACCCGAACCGTGGAACGGACGTGAGCGTGGTCCTTGATTTGATGATCCACGACCTCGATGTTGTCCTTCACCTCGTGCGCGCACCTCTGGTCTCGGTCGATGCGGTCGGCGTGCCGGTTCTCAGCCTGACCGAGGATATCGCCAACGCGCGGTTGAAGTTCGCCAATGGCTGCGTCGCCAACTTGACCGCCAGCCGGATCAGCCCCGAAAAAACGCGCAAGATCCGCGTCTTCTCCTCCACGCATTATCTCTCACTGGATTACCAGAACCAGGAAGGCCTGATTTACTGGAAAGAAAACCAGGCCATCCACCGCGAAAAGGTGCCGATTGAAAAGGACGAACCGCTGAAGCTGGAGCTCGCGGCATTCGTCCATGCCGTCGAGCACCGGCTCGAGCCCCGCGTCTCGGGCCAGGCGGGAAAACAGGCGCTCGATGTGGCGATCCAGATCTGCGAAGAAATTCGGAAAAATGATTTCGTGAGGGTCTAGCCCGTGCCTTCTTGCGCTTCATCAGAAATCAGAAATCAGAAATCAGAAATTTTTCTTTTGGCCGGCGAAGCCTCCGGCGACGACCGGGGCGCCGAGCTGGTCCGCGCGCTGCTCCAAAAGAACCCGTCGCTGAAAATCACGGGCATGGGAGGCCCCAGGATGCAAGCGGCGGGCATGGAGGTGCTGGCCGACATTACAGGCCACGCGGTCGTCGGCATCTTCGAGGCGGTCAAGCGTTACCCCTTCTTCAAAAGAGTGTTCGACCGCATGCTGGCCGAATGCGTCTTGCGCAAACCGGCGGCCGTCGTTGGGATCGACTACCCCGGTTTCAATCTCAGGTTCGAACGGGCGGCCCGCAAAAAACTCGGGGGCGGCACTGCCGTGATCCAGTACGTTTCACCGCAGCTTTGGGCCTGGAATGAGGGGCGCAAAGTCCGGATGGCGGAATTTCTGAACCTGGTTCTCTGCATTTTTCCCTTCGAACCGGATGTCTATGCCGGAACCGGCTTGCGGGCCGAATATGTCGGCCATCCGCTGGCAGGCAAGATCCGGACCACGCCTTTGGAAAGCCGGGACCCGAATCTGATCGCCCTTCTTCCGGGAAGCCGGAAGCGCGAGATCAGCCGGCACTGGCCGGTGCTCAAAGAGACGGCGCGGCGGCTCTCCGCGGGGCGACGGCAATTGCGCTTCGCCGTCGGATCCCATAGCGGACGGGATTTTCCGGGCTTTGAGGTCCAGCCGCCAGACCAGCTGATGGCCCAGGCGCAGGCGGGGATCGTTGCGTCGGGCACCGCGACGCTCGAGGCCTGTTTGCATGGGCTGCCGATCGTCGTGGTCTACAAGGTCTTCCCGCCCACTTACTGGCTTGGCCGGGCGCTCATCAAGGTTCCCTACCTGGCAATGCCCAACGTGATCGCCGGCAAAGAGATCGTCCCGGAACTCATCCAGGGGCGATGCAACCCGGACCTCCTTGTTTCCGCAGTGGAGCGTCTGCTTGATTCCAAAGCGGAACGGGGGAAATTGACCGCCGAATACGCGCGCGTCCGTGAACAGCTCGGCGGCAAGAACGCGGCGGAACACGCCGCCGACCTGATCCTTCAAATGACCCAGTCACACCGCTGACATCGCCGGCAAAGGCTGGAATTCGGGCCTGGGCCTCGACGCTGCCCGAACACTGAACGCCAATGACTATCCGCTCTTCTTCTTGTAGTGCGCCTCGATCTTCTGGCTGATGTCCCTGAAGCTGATGTCGACTTCGTAGATCTGCTTGAAATGCTCAATAGCCTCGGCCTCCTTGCCCATGGTCTCGCAGGTCACGCCCAGATCGTAAAGAATCTCCTTCTTGGTGCCATCCATGACCACGCAGGCCCCAAGTGCCGCCTTGAAACGCGGAATCGCCAGATCGTACATCTTCTTCTGGACCAGGCAGCGGCCCATGTAGTGGGTTGAGAGCACCTTGAGTTTCGGACTGTTGGCGGCGAATTGAAATTCCTTGAGGGCGTCATCCCAGCGGTTTGCCTTGAAATAAAGCACTCCCAGTTCAAAATGGGCGTCGAGATCGTTCGGGTAGCGGCGGACCAGCATTTCCTGCTGTTCGGTTTGGAGCATCTTCTTTTGATCGTGAAGGTCGGTCAGTTGTTGTTTGAGGGCCGGGTCTTCCGGCTTCTCCAAAAGTTCCTTCTCGGTCTTCTCGATCTGGAAATCGATTTTCTTGTTTTTTGTCCGGTTGAGAGTCTTCTCGATGCCCACGTCGGCTCCCGCTGATTTGTGATGCGCATACTCCAGCCAGTGGATTGCATTGTCGAAATCGTCAATTTCGAGATAAAGCTCCGCCATTTTTCCATAATAAACGAAATTGTCGGGCTCGGCCTGGATCTTTTTGTACGTTTCGTTCAGCAGGTTGGAGATCATGGACTCGTCGCGCATGCGGCGCGACTCCTGCTCAAGCGTCACCGCTTCATGGGTGTCCTTGATCAAATCACGGTACGTTTGCGCCTCGTCCCACTTGTGTGTTGTCATCGTCTCGACCGCCGACGCGTCCTTCAATCCCTTGATCGCCTCGGCATGACCCGGCTTCAAAGCCAGAACACGCTCGTAACATTCATTGGCCTTCCTGCCGTCCTGGATCATCTGGAAAAGGCGCCCGAGATCCAGAAGCGTGTCGATGTCATCCGGGTTCAGATCGCGCGCCGTCGACATTGCGAAGGTTGCCGTCTGAAGATAGCCGCCCTTTTCCGCCGCCTGCGCGAGCAGCCGGTGCGCGCCCGCATTTGAGGGGGCGCTCGCGATCGCATTTTCGATGGCGGCCATCGCTCCCTCGGGATTCTTACCCATAATGGCCGCCGCCTTGGCAAGCGCCGGACTGCCGGCGGCCGAGCCCATCATCGAGCCAAAAAATTTACCCATCCCCGTTTTGCCGCCGCTCTTCTTGAACTCGGTCGCCCGCAATGCCCTGCGCGCCTGCAAAAAGCCGGGCTCCGTCACCAGCACGCTCTGGAACATGTCGATGGCGTAGTCAAACTGCCTGCGCTCCAGGCAGCCCTGGGCCTTTTCGTAAAGGGATCGAACGCGCTTGTCGATCTGGTCAATGGTCTTGTCAGGCATGGAAAAGAAGGCAATTTATCGGCGTTTGACTTCCCGGTCAATCCGCCTTTGGCGGACAAGTTCCGCCCATCAGGCGGAAAAAATCCATATCAACATTGGCGGATGAGCAAATAATCGGACAACTGCTTCAGGCGGAAGGCGCAGGCGCCAAGGCTGCGGATGGCGCGGTGCGCCGCAAGGGTGAATCGATTGGCCTCCTCACGGGCCCGTTTCATGCCGAGAATCGAGGGATAAGTCGCCTTGTGGAATTTCTCATCCTTCCCCGCGGTCTTGCCAAGCTCCTCCGTGGTCTTGGTCGCGTCGAGAATGTCATCGATCACCTGGAATGCCATGCCGAGATTGTGTCCTGCCTGCGTCACGGCATGGAGCTGGGCCGGCGCAGCGTTGGCCGACATGGCTCCGAGGCGCATGGCGCAGGTCAACAGAGCCGAAGTTTTGCGTTCGTGGATAAACCGAAGTTGGGCATGCGAAATTTTTTTTCCCTCCCCTTCGAGATCAGCTGCCTGGCCGGCAACCAGAAAAAGGCTCCCTGAAGCACGGGCAAGCTCCCGGACAAAATCGGCCTGTGCGTACCGTGAGGTCGGACGCGAGGCCGCGGCGATTTCGAAGGCAATGGTCAGTAACGCATCGCCGGCAAGCACCGCCATTCCCTCGCCGAAGACCTTGTGTGAGGTCGGTTTGCCGCGACGAAAATCGTCATCGTCCATGCAAGGCAGGTCGTCATGGATCAGTGAATAGGTGTGGATGCATTCGACGGCGCTGGCCACCGCCAGTGCTCGCGAGGCCCGCCCGCCGCACGCCTCGGCGGCCGCAATCGCCAGAATGGGCCTCAGGCGCTTGCCGCCCGCAAACAGGCTGTAGCGCATCGCCCGGTGGATGGCGGAAGGCTTGGTTGAAGCGGATGGCAGAAACCGGTCAAGCGCGCGATCCACCCGCTCGCTGTTTCGCTTGATGTATTCCTTCAACGAACTGCTCATTCGGCTTCCCGCATCCATAGCTGGTTTACGAAAGTGAAACGGCCGAGGCAAGACTCCTTTTTTCGTCGAGCTCAAAAATAGGGTCCCAGCCCCGTCTGTAAGCTCGACAGATCCGGCAAATGACGGTATTTCAATTCCTCGTTTGGGAACGGAAAATGCAAATTTTTATCGAGATCAAGCGGAGCTTCGAAATCATCACTGAAGACCGGGCTTACGTGGGCAAACTCCTGTTCGTGGCGATTCTTCTGATCAACCCGCTGGTGATCGTCGCCCTGCTCAATGGCGACCGGTTCCTGCTTTGCTGGATGGCGGGCATGAATTTGCTCACCTTCTGGTTTGCGCTGGGTTATACCATGGAGGTGCTGCGGCGGGCCCGCAACGGCACAATTGCGAATCTGGGCCTTCCGTCATGGGAGTTAAAACACTGGGGAATTTATGCCCGGGAAGGCGGGGTCAAGTTTTTCATTGCCCTTTTCACCCTGATCCTGCCGTCCGGGGTCTGGATCGCGGCGTGCGCCCTCGTCTTTCGCGCGCTTGGGCAGCCTGCACTGGTCGGGATGGCTGCCCCGTTTGTATTCTTCTTCACGATTCCGCTCTGTGCGATCGCCTGTTGTCGGTGGTTGGACAGCGGGGACTTGATGAGTTCGGCGCTCGATTATCGCATCAACCTCGACTTTTACCGGCTCAGATGGAGCGAATACTCCATCGCGACGCTTCTGCTTCTCGGATTGAACACACTGGGCAACTCTTTCATCCTGACGCTGCCGTTCGTCACGACCTTCAGCCTTTGCCTGGTGGATACCTGGTTCGGGCCGATTTTCGCCGACAGCGCCGAGGAAGTGGCGGACATTTAACATTTTATGCCTACGTACCAATACGAATGCCTCAAGTGCGACAAAACCTTCGAAGTGTTCCAATCCATGAAGGACATTCCGCTGAAAACCTGCCCCAAAGACCGGTGCCGGGTGAAAAAATGGGGCAAAGGCCGGGTCAAAAGGCTCCTCGGCACCGGCGCAGGCTTGATTTTCAAAGGCTCCGGGTTTTACATCACGGATTACCGGAGTGACAGTTACAAGTCAGCGGCGAAAAAGGAGACTGAAGCCAGTTCGCCCAAGAAAACGGATGCGGCTCCGAAACCCGCCAAATCGGACAAATCGACGACCAAGAAGGATCAATGATCGCATGTCCTGTCATGGAAACACCGGGAGCTAGGCGATGATCGCATGTTCTAACTGCGGAAAGGACAATGAGCTCGGCCGCATTTTCTGCCTCAAGTGCGGAGCCAAGCTCGATTTGAACGCGATCGCTGCGCCATCCTCCGCGAAAAATCCAGCCATGCGCAAGGCCAGGAAAGCGGCCGGCGCGGTCGTCTCCAACACGTTCATCACAACGGCCAAAACCCTCCTGGTCGCCCTTTCGGCGGCAGCGATCACGCTCATGTTTATGCCGCCAGCAATGACTCGCTTCAAGTCGACAGTCCAGGACAGCGACACGTTCGACGATAAGAAATTCCAGCTCGAGGATGCCGTTAACAGCAACCATTCCCTTACGGTCAGCATGGGCGAGCGCGAGATCAACGGCATGCTGAAGCGGCACGTCAAATCGTTGAATAATGATTTCAAGAGCGACGTGAAGATCGGAAGCATCTACGCAAGTTGCGACAACGACATGGTGACCTTCTCGATTGATAGAAAGTGGAAATACTTTCATATATTCCTCGTCTATGCAACCAAGCCCGAGCTAAAAAGCGGCAAGATGGTCTTCAAGCCCGCGGGCGGCGCGATCGGGCGACTTCCCTTTCCACGGGCCACCTGGGCCCCCTACAGCAACCTTCTTTCGCCCCTCTGGGAGAAATTCAGGTTCGATAAGCAGACTCTTGACCAGCTGGCTTCGATCAAAATCCAGACCAATTATGTCACACTGGCGTACGAAAAAACCGGCCTGCCTCCCGGCGGAGTCACGG
>JAHFSZ010000001.1:0-11867 GCA_023265515.1 Verrucomicrobiota bacterium | reverse complement strand
CCCCGCCATCCGCTCCAGCAGGAGGGTTCACGCCAGAGCCGCCCGCAAGATGATCCCCATTTCCCGCTGTCGCCTGCTTTTCGGCCGGTCGATCCTGACGCTCCTTCTGTTGCAGCTTTCCGGCCTCGCCGTGCCCTGCCCGGCCCGCGATGAGATCAGTTCCACCAGGTCACACCAGTTCCAGGCTGAGAGTTCCGCGGTCACGCTCGGCCGAAGGGCCTGCGCCCAGGCCGAAGCCATCCGAACCAGGCTTTGCGGGATCACGGGCCAGCCGGATTACTTCGTCTCCCCCATCCAGATCGCCTTCGAGCATTCCGAACTTGGCGATGACCTCGATGATTATATTTACA
This sequence comes from Verrucomicrobiota bacterium, assembly GCA_023265515.1. GTDB lineage: Bacteria > Verrucomicrobiota > Verrucomicrobiia > JABWAM01 > JAHFSZ01 > JAHFSZ01. The sequence goes on along the minus strand of JAHFSZ010000001.1, from coordinate 11,517 downwards.
GGGTCGCCATTGAGCCAGGTGTCGCACGGTGGACCTACACGATTCGAGCTTCGAAGGAACCGGCCCCGCAAGCCCGCGCGCTCACATGGGCGGAGGCCGTCATGACCGCGTTGCAGTACGAGATGGCCAACCGCGTCCGCGGCAAAAAGGGAGGCGGCCTCGTGACATGGCCCGCGTGGTTCCTGTGGGGAATCGTTGGTGCATCCGATGATCCTACGCACGAACAGATCGAGAGGCTCTGGGCGTCAAAATACCGCCGGAAAACCTACCGGACACTGGATCAGATCTGGAAAACTCCGCCGTCCGTTTCCGATGAAGAAAAGGAACGAATCCAGGTTCTCTCCACCTGGCTGATCGGAGAACTCCAGCGCCTTCCGGACGGCCAGGCCAAGTTTTCGAAACTCACCTACCAAATCAACCGCGGCACTTTCTCAAAAGAAGTATTCCAGCAAATCTACCGGGCCGACTTCGCCTCGCTGCGCGAGGCTGAACAGTGGTGGATTTCAAGGCTGGCATTTTTCAACCACGGGTCGGAACTGGCAAGTTTGGACTTCGATGAAACCAGCAGCCGGTTGCGCGGCGTCTTGGAAGGCGGTCTGCCCGAACCCGGGATGCGAGGACTCGACCAGAAAGGAATGGATGAGCTCAATGAACTCTTGAGGGCGCTCTACCAGCTCATGGTTGCGGGCCACCCCATGATTCGGCCGGCGGTCGAGGCCGCACTCCACGCACTCGAGGCGGCCCGTCGCAACGACATGCGGCAGGCCCGCCCGTTGTGGAAGAACGCGCAGGCGATGCTCGAGTCGCTCCGCCCCTGGAGGAGCAGCATCAACGCCTTCCTCGACCGGTGCGAATATCAGGCTGATCAAGAAACACCGGGCCGCTGGCTCGCGAAGAAGGGAATCTTGGACTGATCAATGTCGGCGTCAGCGTGTTCGGTTTTCCATGTCTTCCAGCATCTTCAGCACCGTTTTTCCGACGATTTCAAGGCTCCCGGGACTGATCTTATCCAGTGTGTCCTGGCCCGTGTGCCAGTACGAATTGGCCGGACCATAATCAAAGTCGATCACGTCGATGCTCGGAACGTCCTCGAGTTGGAACGGATACTGGTCATCGAGCATCGGGCCCTCCATCAGTGCAAAATGATCGCGCCAGCCGAGTGTTTCGGCGGCCTCAAACACCGCCCGCGCGAGCGACGGATCTCCATGCGGGATTGTGATGTTGAGGTCCTTGTCGCCGACCATGTCCAGGAGGATCACAGCACGCACATGGGCCAGCGATCCATCGGCCCTCATTTCGGCCGCCATCCGTCGCGAGCCAAACAGGCCATCCTTGTCCGTATAGTCGTCCATCGCCTCCTCGCCATCAAAGAAAACGAAGACAAAGTCGCGGTCCGGCCGGATGGCCGAGAGAACACGCGCAATCTCCAGCAAACATCCGGTGCTCGATCCGGCGTCATTGGCGCCCATGAACCGGATCTTCGGCAGCCATTTCGTGTCGTAATGGGAGGCAAGCAGGATGAAGTCGTTTCTCGGCGGCCACGATCCCGTCGTCGCAATCACGTTCCGAAATTTGACTGTCCCGCGCGGCGTGCCGGAGACCTCGAACTCGTCCCGGCGGACCTTCAAGCCATGGCTCTTCAGCTCCGCTTCGATTTGTTCCGCCGCATTGCACAGTTCCGCGCTGCCGGAAGGCCGTGGCCCAAGAGCTGCCTGTCTTTGAACATGCGCGAATGCGCGACCCGAGTCAAAAGACTTGTACCAGTCCTTTTCTGCCGGCGCGCAGCCGGCGAGGAGCGTGCAGAAGAGCAGAGATGGCCCTGCGAGCCGCATCAAAGTGTGACGCCCAGCTGGGCAAGCAGCCGCTCCAAATCTTCCCTTGAAAAATACTCAATCTCGATCCGGCCTTTGTCACCCTTTGAAATGACACGGACGCGGGTCGCCAGCTTCTGCTGAAGCGCCTCCTCGATCGCCTTCATGTGGGTTGGCAGGGCAGGCGCACTCCCCTTGCCGCGCGTCTTGCGGCCCGTGGCGAGCGCGCGGGCCAGCTGTTCGGTCGCACGGACGCTCAAGCCGTCGCGGATCACGGCCTCCGCCGCCTTGATCTGAAGTTCCTCGTTGCCGATCGAAAGGAGCGACTTGGCGTGGCCGGCCGTCAGCTGACCGTGAACCAGGTAGTGGTGAAGCTTGGGCGAAAGCTGCAGAAGGCGAAGGGCATTGGCGATCGTTGCGCGTTCCTTGCCAATCCTGGCGGCGATTTCTTCCTGCGTCAGGTTGAACTGCGCGGCCAGCTGCTCATAGCCGTAGGCTTCTTCAAGCGGATTGAGGTCTTCGCGCTGGAGGTTCTCGACGAGCGCCAGCTCGAGCGAACCTGCATCGTCCGTCGAGCGGACCATTGCCGGGATTTCGGCCAGGCCGGCGATCTGCGCGGCCCGCCACCGGCGCTCGCCAGCGATGAGCTCAAAGGCGCCATCGGGCTGCTGGCGGACAGCGATCGGTTGCAACAGACCATGCTCCCGGATCGAAGCGGCCAGTTCCTTCAGACCAGCCTCATCGAATTGACGGCGCGGCTGGCGCGGGTTGGCGCGAATCTGATCGATGGCGACCAGCCGTATGGGCGGCCCGGAACCGGTTGAAGCGGGTAGTCCAGCCGCGGGCAATGGTTCACCCGGCGCTTCACCAGACGGCATCCGTCTTACGCCGGCGCTGATGATTTCGTCGAGGGATTTGCCGAGACCTTTTTTCACAGGATTCCTTTCGTGCTGGGAACACCCTTGATTCGGCCGTCCTTTTGCTTTGCGATGTCAATCGCCTTGGCCAGACCCTTGAAGATCGCCTCAACGATATGGTGCGGCTCATCGCCGTAAAGAAGCTCTATGTGAAGATTGCATTGAGCCGCGTTACTGAAGCCCTGCATGAACTCACGAATCAAAGAGATGTTAAAGTCGCGGATCTTGGCCTTGCTTGCCCGGACGCGATAGACCAGGAATGGCCGGCCGCTGAAATCCAGCGCCACACGGGCAAGAGTCTCGTCCATCGGGAGGATCCAAAAGCCGTAGCGGCGGATGCCTTTCTTGTCTCCGAGCGCCTTCTTGAATGCCTCACCCAGCACGATGCCCAAGTCCTCGACCAGATGATGATAGTCGACGTCAACATCGCCGCGCGCCTTTAACACGAGATCAACCAGTGAGTGCCGGGCCAACAGATCCAGCATGTGATCGAGAAAACGCACGCCGGTCGAAACCGAGGCTTGTCCCGATCCGTCGAGTTTCAGCTTCAGGCGGATCTGAGTTTCGCGCGTGTTACGGACGATGTTTGCGGTGCGTTTCATGATTTCATGAGCCGGGGCATAGAGTGAATGGCCTTGAGGAGGAAATCAATTTCTTTGTCCGTGCCAACCGAAATCCTGAGAAACCGGCCGGTCATTTTTCCAGGAAAATAACGGACCAGAACCTTTTTGCGGCGCAGATGGCGGAATACCCGGGCCGCCGGGATCCCGGGTGGACGAGCAAACACGAAGTTGGCCGACGATGGGAGCACCTCCCAACCGCGCTTCAGAAGCGTCCTTGAGAGCCTCTCGCGCGTCCGCCGGATGCGTTTGACGGTTCTGCGCAGATGCCGCTGGTCGCGGAAAGCCGCTTCCGCCGCCGCTTGGGCCAGGCGGTCGACATTGTAGGAGTCCTTGACCTTCAACAACGCTTCGATGAGCGCACGGTCACCAAGCGCGAAGCCGACGCGCATCCCCGCCAGCGAATACGATTTGGAAAAGGATCGCGTGATCAGGACGTTGGGGAACTTTTTGAACAGCGATGAGCAATTCTCATCGGCAAAATCCGCGTATGCCTCGTCGATCACGAGGACGCCTTTGAGGCGCCGGGCCAGCCGGGCTAGCGCGCGCTTTGGGATGAATGTCCCCGAAGGTACATTGGGATTCGCGATGAAAGTGAGCGCGGCGTCGCGGCGGAAGCGTTTCAAGCCAAGCGCATAGTTTTTCCCGAACTCGATGATCAGCGGCTTCGCATGCTGAATCTGCACCAGGACCGGATAGAGCGAATAGGAAGGCTCCGGAAAGCAGACCTTGCGCTTTTCGCCAGCGAATGCCCTCAGGCAAAGCGCCAAAATTTCATCCGAGCCGTTTCCGACGAAAACGTTGTCCGTTCCGCAACGGAAGCGCGACGCAATTGTCTTTCGCAGGGAAAGGCTCGCCGGATCGGGATAGAGGCGCAGGCGCGCATCGATGGCGCGCTTCAAGACTTCGAAAACCCGGGCAGAAGGCGGGTACGGGTTTTCATTGGTATTGAGCTTGATCAGTCCGTGGATTTTCGGCTGTTCGCCTGGAACATACGCCTTCAATCGCCGGATGTGGGGACAAATCAGCGCCCTCATACCGGCTTCAGGCCAAGCACTTTTGCCGCATGGTAGACATCCTTATCCCCGCGGCCTGACAGATTCACGATCATCACCTGGTCCTTCTTCATCCTCGGCGCAGTTTTGATCGCGTGGGCCAGAGCATGCGCCGACTCAAGCGCCGGGATGATTCCCTCAATCTTTGCAAGCGTTTGAAAGCCGGCAAGGGCCTCCTTGTCCGTGGCATAGGTGTAATCGACGCGCTTCAGGTCCCGCAACAGGCTATGCTCGGGGCCCACCGCGGCATAATCCAGTCCCGCCGAAACCGAATGCGTCGGCATGATCTGGCCATCCGCATCTTGCAACAGATAAGTCTTGGCGCCCTGCAGGACTCCCAGACTGCCGCCTTGGAAGCGCGCGGCGTGTTTGCCGGGTTTGATCCCCTCGCCGCCCGCCTCCACCCCAACCATCTTCACACCGGCGTCCTGCAGGAAAGGATAGAACAATCCAATGGCATTGCTGCCGCCGCCAACGCAGGCAATCAACAGATCCGGAAGCTGCTTGGCCTGCAATAAAACCTGCTCTCTCGCTTCCCGGCCGATGCAAAGGTGAAAATCCCGGACCATCATCGGATAGGGATGCGCGCCGTAGACAGTGCCCAGAACATAGTGGGTCGTGCGCACATTGGTCACCCAGTCACGCATCGCCTCATTAATCGCTTCCTTGAGTGTCTGCTGGCCGGCCGTGACAGGAACGACCTTCGCGCCAAGCATTCTCATCCGGTAGACGTTCAGCTCCTGACGCTGGACGTCCGTGGCTCCCATGTAAACCGTGCATTCGAAACCGAACATGGCCGCGACCGAGGCTGTTGCAACACCGTGCTGGCCTGCGCCCGTTTCCGCGATCACGCGTTTTTTTCCCATCCGCCGGGCCAGAAGGATCTGGCCGATGACGTTGTTGATCTTGTGCGCGCCGGTGTGAAGAAGATCCTCCCGCTTGAGAAATATTTGCGCGCCCTTGAGCTTCTCGGTCAGGCGAGCCGCGAAGTAGAGCGGTGTCGGCCGGCCCGCGTATTTCTGAAGATAGTCTCTGAATTGCCGCTGAAAAAAACGATCATCGCGCGCCACGAGATACTCGCGCGTCAAATCTTCGAGTGCGGACATCAGTGTCTCGGGGACGAAGCGGCCCCCGTACGGCCCAAAATGACCGGCGGCGTCAGGCGCTTGGTAGCCGGGCAGGGCTCCAATGGGCCCGGGCGTCTCCGCCGGCCGGGAAGAAGCTTTCGATTTATGAATTTTAGGCCTTGGATTTCGCATTGGCGACGAACTCCCTGATCTTCGCGTGGTCCTTGAAACCAGGCCGGACTTCAAGGGAGCTGGAGGCATCCACGCCGAACGGCTTGACCTGATCGCAAGCCTCTCGCACATTTTCCGGGGAAAGTCCACCCGACAAGATGAGCGGAACCGGATACGCAGCCAGCTCCCGTGCGAGATCCCAATCTGCATTCTCGCCCGTTCCCCCGTAAACCCCCGGCTTGAAGCGATCGAGCAAAAGATAATTCGCGCCCGAAGTCGCCGACAGAGGCACGCTCTCTCCCGGTGCCGGACGAACGGCGCGGATAATCCGGACGTGGATCATTTTTTTCAGGCCGCTGATAAAGTGCGGCGTCTCATCACCGTGGAGTTGGACCGCCTCCAAACCGCACTCCTTTACGGTTCGCACGATGTCCTCGAGCTTCGCGTTGACGAACACGCCCACCTTCATGGCGGAGCTTGTCAGTTTTTTAAGCCAGCCGGCGGCGGCTTTCGATTGGATCGCGCGCGCGCTTGCCGGATAGAAAACAAAACCAAGCGCGTCGGCTCCCGCTTCCACGGCGGCCTTGGCATCCTCGTAATTGGTTAAACCACAGACTTTTACAAAGACCATAAATATCATATTACTGTTGACGATCGCCCCTGACTACGCTAATTTTCTCACAGTTTTGGGTGTTGGCAAAGTGGGTAAGCAGCCCGCTTTTTTTGTTTTATACACCGGTCGCGCGAACATAGCGTTATTGGGATGGGTTATGAACGATGAATTGATTGCATTACTGGAGTATTGGGAAAAGGAAAAAGGCATCTCCAAAGAGACGATGATGGATGCCATCAAGCAAGGTCTGCTCAGCGCGGCCAAACGCAGCGTCGGGCCCGCCCGTGAACTGCGCGTTGAAATCGAGCCCAGGACCGGCAATATCAAGGCCATCGCCAATCTGAAGGTTGTCGAGCGCGTCCAATCCAAGCATGACGAGATCAGCCTCACCCATGCCCGGACCTTCAAGCCGGACGCCCAGCTTGATGAGTATGTCGATGTGGAAGTCACCCCTCACAATTTCGGACGCATTGCCGCGCAGACGGCCAAGCAGGCGATGATGCAAAAAATCCGCCAGGTTGAAAAAGAGATGATCTACGATGAGTTCAAGGACCGCGTCGGCGAGATTGTCAGCGGCACGGTCCGCCGTTTCGAGCGGTCCGATGTCATCGTCGACCTTGGAAAATTCGAGGGCATCATCCCCAATCGAGAGCGTGTGCCCACGGAGGAGTACCAACCCGGCGACCGGCTTCGCGCCTACGTGGTTGCCGTGGAAAATACGGAGCGCGGGCCTGAGATCATCCTCTCCCGCTCCCACCCCAATTTCGTGAAGCGCCTCTTTGAGCTTGAAGTGACCGAGATCGCCGACAAGACCGTCGATATCAAGGGCATCGCCCGCGAGGCCGGCTACCGGACCAAGCTGGCCGTCTACTCGAATGACGAGAAGGTCGACCCGGTCGGCGCGTGCGTCGGCATGCGCGGTGTTCGCGTCAAGAACATCGTCCGTGAGCTGAACGGCGAGAAGGTGGACATCATCCGTTGGTCCTCGGATATTCGCCAATACGTGATCGAAGCCCTCCAACCCGCGAAGGTCCAGCGTCTCGAGCTCGACGAGAAGAATAAATCCGTGAAAATCATGGTGGATGAGCGAAACCTGTCGCTCGCCATCGGCAAGCGCGGTCAAAACGTCCGTCTCACCTCCAAGCTGACCGGTTGGAAAACCGACATCGAGAAAGACCAGGTCATCGCCGAGGGATTCGAGGAGAAGCTGGCTCACGTGATCCAGCACATGTCCAAGGTGCTGGAGCTCTCCCAGGAAGAGACCACGGCGCTCGTTCGCGGAGGCATGAGCTCGGTGGATCTGATCCTCTCAGGCGAAGTGAGCGACCTGGCTGAAATCGAGGGCGTTTCACCAAAACTTGCAGAAACAATTTACCGCAAGGCACAGTCGATCCACGACGATACGCCATCGACGGATCCTGTGCACGAAGCCGCCAAAAAATAGACCATGCCAACCACTGCTGCCAAAAAGACCGGCGTCAAGACAAAGAGCGGCGAGAAAGCCGTCTCCAAAGCCGGCCCTGTCAAGGAGAAGAAGGCGGCAGTGAAGCCGGCAGGGACGACGGCGAAAGCTCACAAGGCCAGATCCGAAAGCAAATCAAAGCCCGCCGAGGCGGCCAAGCCCGAACCAAGCGCGGAGACTCCTTCAGCCCCTGTCAGGAAGCCTTCCCAGGCCATTCCTTCCTCGCCGGCCCTGTCCAAATCCGCCTTCCTCGCGGAGACACCCGTCGCACCCGTGGCGACACCTTTTTCGACCCCTTCGACCCCTTCGACAAGCTCAGGGCAGGCAAGCTCAGGACAGGCGGCGCAGGATGAGTCTGTCGTCTCAGGCAACGTCGTTCATATGAAAATGCCCATCGTCGTCAAGGATCTGGCCACGACGCTTAAGCTCAAACCCTTCCAAGTCATCAGCGATCTGATGCAGCAAAACATCCTGGCGTCGATCAATCAGACCATTGACGAGGAAATTGCCCGGGTCATTTGCCAGAAGCATGGCTTTGTCCTCGAGACGGAAAAACGCGAGCGCCACCACACGCACGGCACCGGCGCCACCGTCGAGGAATCCCGCAGCAGCGGGACAGTCAAGCCGGAGGCCGAGCCCGTCAAGGCAAAGAACCTGCAGCCCCGCGCCCCGGTCGTTACCATCATGGGTCACGTGGACCATGGCAAGACCAGCCTTCTGGATGTCATCCGCCATGCCAACGTCGCCGCAGGTGAAGCGGGCGGGATCACCCAGCACATTGGCGCCTACACGATCACTGTGAAGCACGGCGGCAAGGACCATCCCATCACGTTTTTGGATACTCCCGGCCACGAGGCCTTCTCGGCAATGCGCGCACGCGGCGCCAACGTCACCGACCTGGTCATCCTCGTGATCGCGGCCGATGACGGTCTCATGCCCCAGACGATCGAGGCCATCAGCCACGCCAAGGCGGCCAAGGTCCCGATTATCGTTGCGATCAACAAAATCGACCTGCCGGGTTTGGAAGCGAACAAGACCAAGCTTAAGAAGCAGCTTCAGGAAAAAGGCCTCGCTCCCGAGGACTGGGGCGGCCAGACCATTTGCTGCGAGGTGTCCGCCACCAAGAAGACAGGCGTCGACCATCTCCTGGAGATGATTCTCCTGCAGGCCGAGCTTCTGGAGCTGAAAGCCGACCCCACGGTTCCACCCCGCGGAAACGTCGTGGAAACCCAGATGGAACAGGGCCGCGGCCCGACCGCCACTGTCCTAATCAAGGAAGGCACGCTCAAACGCGGCATGACATTCATCGTCGGCCCTTATTGGGGCAAGGTGAAGGCGCTTTTGAACGAAAAGGGCCAGATCCTCAACCAGGCGTTGCCCTCCCAGGCGGTCAAGATCGTCGGGCTACCCGCCGTGCCGCAGGCCGGCGTGGAATTTCGCGTCGTGGAGGACGAGACCGAAGCCCGCGAACACAGCGAACGCGAATTGGCAAAGCTGCGGACCGGCAAGCTCGAAGCGCCCACCAAGGTCACCCTTGAAAATCTTTTTCATACGCTGGCCGAAGGCCAGAAGAAAAACCTCCGGGTCATCCTCAAGACCGACGTCCAAGGCTCCGCCGAGGCGATCGCCGACTCCCTCACCAAGATCCCTGGCGACAAGGTCCGGCTGGAACTCATCCATGTTGCCGTCGGCCCGATTTCCGAATCGGATGTCCTGCTGGCCTCCGCATCGAATGCGGTGATCATCGGGTTTGGCTCCAAGGTCGACCCGGGCGCCGCTGAAATGGCCAAGCGTGAGGGCGTCCAGATCAAACTCTACCGGATCATTTATGAGCTCATTGATCAGGTGAAGGAAGCGATGGCCGGCCTTCTCGACCCCGAGATCCGGACCAAGGTCCTCGGCCAGGTTGAGATCAAGCAGATCTTCAATGTCTCGAAAGGCAAAGTCGCCGGTTGCATCGTCCTCTCCGGCCTGATTGTCCGCAATGGCAAGGTCCGCCTCCTGCGCAACAAGAACATCCTCTGGGAAGGCCAGCTCACCACCCTCAAACGCTTCCAAGACGACGTCGCCGAAGTCCGGACGGGGCTCGAGTGCGGCATTCGGCTCGGCAACTACACGGAGTTTGAGGTTGGGGATATCATCGAGGCCTTTGAGACGGAGAAGATTTCCCAGAAGTTATAGCTCGCAACGATCAGGCTGTGAATCGTGCCAGGCGGCGTAGGATCAAGGGGTGGGTCAGCGAGCGCTCGGCCTTTTTCGAATACTTGGATGCAGCCACCTCCCTGGCCTGTGCGCGGAGCTGCTCGAAGTTCAGGTAAGGCATCAGCAGCGGGCCGACGGTAAGAACAGCGAGCCCCCTGGCGGCTATCGTCTTATCTTCCACGAGCCTGGCCGCGACTGCGTCGCAGGTGAATTCATCGAGCCGAGACAATGCCTTCAGGTATTGCCCGAGCGTCGCGCGGATGACTCGGGTATGACCCAGGACGTGGTGCGCCATCTCGTGAGCCAGAATGAAAGCCAGCGACTGCGGATCACCGCTACGCAAACAGGCATCGACTGCATCGTCGATCAATAGAATCACGCGGCGCGAACCGATCTTGATCGCCTTTGCGTTGATGGTGTTGTCCTCCACGACAAACACATGTGGCGTTTCCTTCATCCCCAGCCGGCGCGTGAGCGTTTCAGCGCATTTGTGGATTTCTGGAAATTGATTTGGGCCAACCTCAATGCCCGTTCCGCGCACGAGCGCGAGAGCTTTTTTACTTTGAAACCAATTCCAAACTGGAAGGAAAAGCGCGGCGATGAGGCCGATCCCGTAGGTCATCAATCCGAGGATAAGCGCGCCGACAATCAGGACGATCCATGCGCCCAGCAGGTGCAGCGCTGTGCCCTTCTCGATGAACTCCCTTGGATTGACCTGGCCACCATCAATGGTGATGTTGGGAAAGGCGCCTGCCGCATGACTTACGGGAGCCGCCTGCAAAAGCGCGGGCACGGAAAGAGTCAGGACCTTTTGGAGCGGCTCCCAATCACCCTGCCCCTCGAACCAGGCTAAATCTTCAAGGCGAACGGTTCCTTGTTTGACGAGTTCTTCCACCTGATCGCGTTTGAAAGGTCCCGCCTGCTTGCCGTCAATCATCACAAAGATATCCCACGTCGTCATCGCATCCTCCGGGTGAAGTTGAAAACGGGGTGAATTCTAGCGCGAATAGAGAGCTCTGGCAATCTCGCACTCCAGGGGCGGAAGTTAACAGCCTACTAGAGCGGGTTTACCCTTCGCGCGCCTCGGATGCGTGTGTGGCGCTTGGAAACTACCCTCTCGACGACGGCCAGGAACTTTTTCTGGTCATCGTTCATCTTCCGGCTGGTCGCCAGCATCTCGCCCAAGGCCGCCCAAGCCCGGCGGCGGCGGTCGCGAGTGCGGCATTCGGCTCGGCAACTACACGGAGTTTGAGGTTGGGGATATCATCGAGGCCTTTGAGACGGAGAAGATTTCCCAGAAGTTATAGCTTGCAACGATCCGCATCGGATTGCCTCGTTCTCCTCGCGTCTCGTTGCGAGCTGAGATAAGACGGCCTGCAAGAAATGCTCCGCAGGAGCGTCTCCATCAAAGTTGTTTGCCAAACTTGCGCGCCGATTTCGCACCAGACCAATAGCCAAGATCCTGAACCGGCTCCCGGTAATATTCCTTCAACTCTCCGATCAACTCGTGCAAAGACACCGGAATGGCGGTGTTATTGATTCGTGCGTGCATCCCGTAAAAACTGTTCAACTTCAGGCGTATTCCTTTGGCGAATCCCA
>JAHFSZ010000035.1:22500-25518 GCA_023265515.1 Verrucomicrobiota bacterium | reverse complement strand
TTTTTCTTTCCCGCAACTTCGTCCTCAATTTCCAGGGCCTCACCTTCCAAAAACCCGCCCAATATTCCTTCGACATCAGCCTCAACGCCGCCATCATCGCCCGCATCCCGCTCCAGGCGGTTCAGATTCGACAAAAACCTTGATTTCATGCAGCGGCCAAGAAACGCCACCTCTCGCGCAGAGATGCGGAGGTAAGAATTATTTCAACTTATCCAGCATCGCTTGAAGTATCTGCGTCGGACTCTGCCCGACAATCTTCTCCTGAGCCTTCTTATTAATCTCCGCCTCAAGTTCATTCTTCGTCGGCCGGTTGACCTTGTAGAAGAGACCAAACCAGCCCGGGAACGGAGCGTAGGCATATTTCATCGCGGACTCCAAATGGGTTACATCGTGATCGGCCGGGATTTCCTTGAATTCGCCGCCCTTGCGCGGGTCGGCCTTGTCGAAGGCGCCTTCATAAAACTCCACGCATTCGGAGAGGCATTCGATCACCGAAAAGCCGTTGTGATTCATCGCCTGGCTCATCATGTCGAGCATGTGTTTCGGATTTTTCGCGGAAGTGCGCGCAACGAAGGTGGCGCCACCGGCGAGCAGCTTCACCATCGGATTGATCGGACAGTCGACGGCGCCCGTTGGGTCGGTCTTGCTGCGGAAACCGAGAGGCGAGGTCGGCGAGGTTTGTTTCTTTGTCAGAGCATAGACGAAATTATCCATGATGACGTAGGTCATCTTGACGTTCTTCCGCGCGGCATGATCGACGTGATTGCCGCCGATCGAGAAGGCATCGCCGTCGCCGCCGAAGACAAACACATGCAAGTCGGGACGGGAGATGCTGATGCCGGTCGCAAACGGAAGCGCCCGGCCGTGAATGAAGTGGGCGCCGTGCGAGTTGACGTAATACGGGAAGCGGCTCGAGCATCCGATACCCGCGATGCCGACGATCTTCTCATGCGGAATTTGCCGTTCCTCGAGCAATTTAAAGTACATGGCGAGCACCGCGAAGTCACCGCAGCCGGGACACCACGTCGGGTGATCGGCCGTCAGATCCTTTTTCGTGTATTTTTCCTGCCCTGAGCTCGTCGAAGGGTCCACCGGCTTTGTTTCGATTGCGCTCATGACTTGGAACTTCCTTTCAGATAATTTTGGACGGCTTCAATGATTTCACGGACTTTGAAGGTCAAGCCATCGATCTTGGTGATGCTGCGGATCTTTGGGTCGCAGTAGCGGGCGCGAAGGATCGTGCAAAGCTGGCCGTTGCCGTAGAGTCCCTCGTCGTTCAGCTCCACGACGAAGACTCTGGCAAATTTCGCGAAAATCTTTTCAAGGCCGTTCGGCAGCGGATTCAAAAATCGCAGATGGATCGATGCGGGAGCTTCGCCCGCATCGCCCAGAGCATCGACGGCTTCGCGGATGGCGCCCTCGGTCGAGCCCCAGCCGACCAGCAGAATGTTCGCCTGCTCGACCCCGCTGCCATGCGGGCCGTAAATTTTCGGCAACGGCAGGGCTTCGGCAAGTTTTTGAAGCTTGCGGCGGCGCTTGGCCACCATCGCCTGGTGGATTTTCGGCGAGCCGGTCGGATGGCCGGCCGAGTCGTGCTCCAGGCCGCTGACCGTCGGGTAGGTGCCCGGTAAAAACCTTGTTCCCGGAGGCGCGTGCCGGGCGATGCCATCCTCATAATCGTCATAGGGGAGCATGTTCTCCTCGACCGGCTCAAACTTCGGTGAGATGTCCTGCATGCATTTGGAAAGGTCGGGCATCGTGAATGCCTCGATGCGTGTGGCCAGCGATTGGTCGGTGAGCATGACCACCGGCACGCTGTATTTGCGCGCCGTATTGACCGCCTCGATCGCCGAGTAAAAGCAATCCTCGACCGAGGAGGCCGCCATCACCACGCGCGGACACTCGCCATGGCCGCCAAAGATGGCGATGTTCAAATCGCTCTGTTCGACGTTGGTCGGCATCCCGGTGCTGGGACCGCCGCGCTGGACGTCGATGATCACAATTGGGATCTCCGCCATGACCGCCCAGCCGAGCGCTTCGGTCTTCAGCGAGATGCCGGGGCCGGAACTGCCGGTCACCGCGACGTTGCCGGCGTACGACGCGCCGCAGACGAGCGAGACCGCCGCGATTTCATCCTCGGTCTGGACGAACGTGCCTCCGTATTTGGGAAGCTCGCTTCTCAAAATTTCCATGATGCTCGACCAAGGCGTGATCGGGTAGCCCGCGCCGAACCGGACGCCCGCGGCGAGAAGACCGTAGGCGAGCGCCTGGTTGCCGTCCATCGTCACCTGGTGGCCAAGGCGCTCCTTGGCCGGAATGAATTTAAAGGTCTCCAGGACGTCGCCAACGTGATAACCATAGCCCGTGTGAAACGCCATGAGCGCGTTTTTCACAATGCTTTCGTCCTTGCCGCGGAACCGCTCGGCAATCAGCTTTTCGAGCTTCTCCGTGTCGAGGCTGAAGATCTGCGCAATCAGGCCGAGCGTGAAGATGTTCTTGCCCTTGTCGCGGCCCGTGCCGCCAATCGCTTCGACGGTCGCACCCGAGATCGGCACGCCGATGTAGTGAAAGCGCTTGTCTTCGAGGTTCGGTTTGACGTGGTCGGTGTCGTAAAGCAAAATGCCGCCTTCGCGCAGGCTGGTGATGTGGTTCTCGTAGGAATGCTGGTAAAAGGCGACCAGAAAGTCGGCTTCATCGCCCGCCGAAAGAATGTCCCCGGACCCAATGTGCACTTGGAAGATGCTCGGCCCGCCGGAGATGGTCGCGGGGATCGTCATGTACGTCATCACATCCTGCGCGCTGCGGCCGGCGAGACGCGCGAGGAATGCCCCGATCGCCTGAATGCCATCCTGCGAGTTGCCGGCAAGCCGGATGACGGCGTCCTTGATCGTCCTCGTCTTGGACGTCGATTTGTTTGACGACTTGGTCAACGTGGAAACTTCTGAGATGGTGCTCATGGATCTGACTCTTAAGTAAAGTAACTAGATGGTTATCTATTAGTAACTAAATGGTTATTTG
>JAHFSZ010000035.1:20249-22400 GCA_023265515.1 Verrucomicrobiota bacterium | reverse complement strand
TGTATAATTTTCTTGAGGAAAGAATCCAGAAGGCTTAAAAACGAGGCAACCCCGTCGTTCCATGGCGCCTGACTTCAACCAACCTCCCGGTCCGCCCTCGCCGCAGCCCCTGCCCGGCAGACCCATTCCTCCTCCGGTGGCGCCCAAGAAAGGAAAGGGGTGTTTCGGATGCCTCGTTGGCTGCCTGGCGGCGGTCATTCTCGGTCTGCTGCTGATCGCCGGCTGCGGGTACTTCGGCGTCCAGGAACTCTCGAGGAAGACGGAAGCCGCCGCCACCGCGCTCAAAGCTCAGGGCTTCGCGGAAGAGGCCTCCGACACGATCACCAAGGAGAGCGTGGTTGAGGGCAAAAAACTTCTCCACGCAAAGTACGCGGCGGTTGTGAGCGGGGGTTCCGATTCCGATCTTGCGATCGTCGGGATGATCGCGAGCGTGGATGGCCGGGTTCATGGGAGCCTTTATTTCCGCGGAGGCGTCCTGGTCATCGGCCCCGGAGCGGCGATCGATGGCGACGTCGACGTCGACTGCTTCATTGTGATCGTCCAAGGCTATGTCCAGGGTCAGATCAAAGGAAAGTACCAGAAGCTGGATGAATCCGAGCGGAAGAAGACGCCGCCAGCCACCCTGCAACCATTCCCGGAGGAAGAAAAACCCGCGCCGGAAAAAGCCGTCGGTGAAATCAAGCCGGAGCAAACTCCGCCGCCAACCCCCGCTGAGCCACCGCCTGCGGCAGTTCCAGCCGCGCCGCAATCGCAACCCAACATGCCGGATCAACAGCCTCCCGCCGATTCACCGGCGCCGCCCGTGGACACTCCGCCCCCGCCTCCGGCCACCGAACCGACGCCGCCGAACCCCGAACCAGTTCCGCCGGCTCCCGCGCCGCCCGAGCCGCCGCCTCCGTCCTCATAAATTCAAAATTCCGAAGTTAATATTCAAAAGCGTCGGGGCGTTCTCCCGTCGTTTTGAATTTCAAATATTGAACTTTAAGATCACCCGATGGAGGAAAAGAGAAGAACAACGCGCTCCTTCTTCTGCTGCGCGGAAATGATCTGATCCAGGATCATATCCATCTTCACGGTGATGCAGCAACGGCACTGGGGACAGCTGAGGACGGCCTTTTCAGGAAAGAGCGAGTGCTTGAGCAGCTTGTGACAGGTGATGCAGACCCCGATCCAATGGCCATTGGGCGAAATGACCAGCCGCATCTTGCCCGGCGGAGGAATTTGCGGGCCGAGCCTTTGAGTGTCGGTCTGCATAGGGGATAAAAAGCATACCCATTTGGGTTCGAAAATGCAGTAAAAAAAACCGATTTCGAAGACGTTTTTTGAGCCGCATAAGCCGGGATCGGCCTGAGCGTGGCCCCACTTTGTGAAAAGTTTCACAAACTTCTTGTTCACCTCCAGCCCGGCTATTAGATTGAAAATACGCTTATGGTAGCGCTCCAGAAAGAGATTTCATACGACTCCAAAGTCGAAGGAAATGTGATTGTTTCCCGGGCCGATGCCGTCATCAACTGGATCCGGAAAAATTCGCTCTGGCCGATGCCCATGGGCCTGGCATGCTGCGCGATCGAGCTGATGAGCGCCGCCAGCGCGCGCTTCGACATCGCGCGTTTTGGCAGCGAGGTGATGCGCTTTTCTCCGCGACAGTCCGACGTGATGATCGTGGCGGGGACGGTTACTTACAAGATGGCGGAGGCCACCAAGAGAATTTATGAGCAGATGGCCGCGCCCAAGTGGGTGATCGCGATGGGAGCCTGTGCATCAACCGGAGGAATGTATCGCAGCTACGCGGTCCTGCAGGGAATCGACCAGATTCTTCCTGTGGACGTTTATGTCTCCGGCTGTCCGCCGCGTCCCGAAGCCCTGCTGGATGGCCTGCTGCGGTTGCAAGAAAAAATTTCGCGGGAGCCTTCGCTGAGGCGCCTCAAGCGAATTTAAGGCTCATCATCCCATATCCGGACCGACATGTCGCTTCCAGAAACAATTCGGGCGTTGCAATCGAAGTTCGCAGGTCAACTGGAGGAACCCGTCACCGCCCTCGGCGAGACGACGGTCATGCTCAAGGACCCGTCGATCCTGCCGGACTTCGCCAGGACCCTCAAGAACGACCATCATTTCGAGATGCTGCTCGACATCTGCAGCATCGACCAT
>JAHFSZ010000035.1:0-20149 GCA_023265515.1 Verrucomicrobiota bacterium | reverse complement strand
TTCGAGGTCGTCTACCACGTTTACTCCTTCAAGACCCACGAATATCTCCGATTCAAAGCGCGCGTCCCCGAACGCGGCGCGTCAGTCCCCTCCCTGACACCGGTTTGGCGCGCGGCCAATTGGCATGAGCGCGAGATCTATGACATGATGGGTCTGAATTTCGAAGGCCATCCCGATCTGCGCCGGATCCTGATGTGGGAAGGCTATCCATACTACCCCCTGCGCAAAGATTTTCCGCTGGCGGGCAGGCAAAGCGAAGACACGGCGCCGGTTCCCATGGACGGCGGACCCTTCGTAAGCATCCCCGGCCTCAAAACCGCCATTGAGCGGGAACCGAGGGCGAAGGGAGAGACGAACAGACGGGCCAAGCGTGACTGAACTGTGAGTTAAGAAGATGGCAACCACGGAATTAAGGATCGATGACGCAGCAGCCCGGTCTGCCGAAACAGACCGCATGGTGATCAACATGGGCCCGTCGCACCCGGCGACACATGGCGTCCTCCGCCTCCTGATTGAGCTGGACGGTGAGGTCATCACCAAGGCCGTGCCTGACATCGGCTACCTGCACCGCGGCGATGAAAAGATCGCCGAAAACATGACCTACACGCAGTTCATCCCTTATACCGACAGGCTTGACTATCTGGCCCCTCTCGCCAACAACGTCGCCTATGCGCTGGCGGTGGAGAAACTTCTCAAGATCCACGATCAACTGCCGGAACGCTGCCAGTACATCCGAGTCATGTGCTGCGAGCTGGCGCGAATCTCCTCGCACCTGGTCGGGCTCGGCGCGTTGGCCATGGATACGGGCGCCATCACCGTGTTCATGTACTGCTTCACCCAGCGCGAAACCATCTACAACCTGATCGAGGCGCTGACCGGGGCGCGATTTACGACCAGCTATACCCGGGTTGGCGGCCTGAGTCGTGACATGCCCGATGGCTGGCTCAACGAGGTGAAGAAATTTCTTCCGGAATGCCGCAAGGCCATGAGCGAAATCGACACGCTTCTCACACGCAACAGGATCTTCATCGACCGCACCCGGGACATTGGCGTCATCACCGCCTACGACGCGGTCGAGTATGGGCTGACGGGTCCGAACCTGCGCGGCTCGGGCGTCGAGTTCGATCTGCGCAAGATGCATCCTTACCTGTGTTATGACCGGCTCGAATTCGACATCCCCGTCGGCCAGGAGGGCGACTGCTACGACCGCTACCTGGTCCGGTTTCACGAGATTCTTGAAAGCTGCAAGATCCTCGAGCAGTGCATCGCAAAAATGCCCGGCGGGCCGGTCAATGTCGGCGACAAGAAGATCGTCCTGCCGAAGAAGGAAGAGGTGCTCACCAAGATGGAGGAGTTGATCCATCAGTTCATCCTGGTGACCGAGGGAATCAACGTTCCGCCGGGAGAAGCGTATTTCGAGGCGGAAAATCCCAAGGGCCAGCTGGGCTTCTATATTTGCAGCAAGGGCGGCGGCGTGCCTCACCGGCTCAAAATCCGCGCCCCGTCGTTCTGCAATCTGTCGATCCTGCCGCATGTGATGCCCGGCAACATGCTGAGCGATACGGTAGCGATCCTGGGGAGCCTGGATTTCGTCATGGGAGAGTGTGATCGATGAATGCTCGCGAGGGTCCGTCATGAATTTGGACTCACTCCACGCAGAAGCGGATCAGATCATTACCAGGTACCCTGCAAGCAAACGCTCGGCGTCCCTGCCGCTTCTTCACCTCGTCCAGGAAAAGCTGGGTTACATTTCGGATCCCGCAATCGAGTGGGTCGCCGCCAAACTCGGCCTCCAGCCCGTCAATATCTTCGAGCTCGTGACGTTTTACCCGATGTTCCACCGCAAACCGATCGGCAAAAATCACATCAAGGTCTGCCGGACGCTTTCATGCGCGCTCAACGGCGGCCAGGCGCTCTGCGAGCATTTTCAGAAGAAACTCGGCGTCGGCCTCGAGGAGACGACAAAGGACGGCAAGTTCACTGTCTCGTACGTCGAATGCATCGCGTCCTGCGGCACTGCTCCCGTTCTGATGATCAACGACGATTTCTACGAAAACGTTTCCAGGGAAAAGGCTGACGAGTTGATCCGGAAGTACGGCCAATCTTAACCACGAAGAAACTTCACCTTACGCCCGCGCCGCAGATTTGCTGTCGAGGATTTCGCGGATACGGTGGAGAAGCTGGTCAGGCGTGAAGGGTTTCTGCATGAAGTTGAGGCCGGTGCCCTGGACGCCATGTTCCATCGTGACGTCCTTGGTGTAGCCGGAGACATAGAGCACGCGCATGTCGGAGAAGATCTGGCACATTTTCAACGCCGCCTGGTAGCCATCCATTTTCGGCATGACGACGTCGATCACCAGCAAGTCGATTTTTCCAGTGTGTCCTTTGGCTTTTTCGATCGCCTCGATCCCATTGGATGCCGTCAACACCCGGTAGCCCTTGGACTGGAGGATCTGCTGATTCAGATTCCGGATCGCCGGGTCGTCCTCGACCAGGAAGACGGTTTCATTGCCGGGTTCAGGAGCGGGCGGTATCCGGAATTCTTCCGTGTCCGTATGCCCTTCAACGATGGGGAAATAAATCGAGAAGGTACTGCCCTTGCCGACGGTGGATTCCACCTCGATCCCGCCAGCCATCTGCTTGACGATGCCATAGACAGTGGCCAGGCCGAGACCCGTTCCCTTGCCGGGCTCCTTGGTGGTGAAAAACGGCTCGAAAAGATGCTCCAACACCTCCCGCGGCATGCCGGTGCCGGTGTCGGAGACGGACAGGACCACGTAACGGCCAGGCGCCATTTCCATCTCCATGAAGCGCCTCGCAGTGTTGAGCTCAACCTCCCGGGTGGCGATCATCAGTTCGCCACCCGAAAGCATCGCGTCCTGAGCGTTGATGGCGAGGTTGACGAGGATCTGCTCGACTTGCCCGACGTCGACGCGGACGCGGGGGCCGCTGGAGTTAAGCTTCGTTTTGACCTCGATGTTTTCCTGGATGAGGCGGGAAAGCAGCTTGCGTGATTCCTCGATGATCATGTTGAGGTGGAGGACACGCGGGATCACGACCTGGCTGCGGCTGAAGGTCAGGAGCTGGCGCGTTAGCTTGGAGGCGCGGTCGGCGGCGCGGCTGATCTCGTCGATGTGCGGGATCAGGGGGCTATCGGATTGCACCTTCATGCGGACGAGCTCGACGTGGCCGATCATCGCGGTCAGCAAATTGTTAAAGTCGTGGGCAACGCCGCCGGTCAGGCGTCCGAGCGCGTCCATTTTCTGGGATTGGTAAAACTGCGACTGGAGCTTCTTGCTCTCTTCCTCGGATTTTTTTCGCTGGGTGGCGTCGCGAATGATGCTCATCCAGCCGACGGCCCGGCCAGCTCGATCGTGGACAACACTCGGAAGAATTTCGACCCAGAAAATGTCGCCGTTTTTCCGCTTGTAGCGGCACTCATACGGCTCATCGGGCGTCTTGGCGCCCGGATGGTAATATTTTTCGCCGAGTCGGACGAAATCCTCATCAAACGCATAAAACAGCCCGACGCTCTGGCCAATGACCTCCTCGGGCTTGTAACCCATGAGCTGGTGCAGGCTCTTGGAGCTGACCTGGTGGATGACGCGCTCGTTATCGATAAAGATGATCAGGTCGCGTGCCCCTTCAAAGAAGGTCGCCAAAAGTTCTTGGTTGTCCAGCATCGTCAAATCCTCCGTTCAAATCTTTCCGAAATCAATGCCGTCGTCGAATTTTTTTCGTTACCGCGGCGCGTATTCCCCCCAATTCAGCTCCTTGAATTCGGCTCTTGCAGCAGTCGCCGGACTAACTGTGATGCGGACGTTTGAGCTGGGATCGAGTGCGAGAATGACGTACGAGTTGCCGACCGGGTCGATCAGCCTGCCATCCTTCAATGATTCGGCGAGCCGGCCTTTCAACCGTGAAGCCACCTGGGCCAGGTCGATCGCCTGGTTTTCCGGCTGGATGCCCTCCTCCGCCATCCAGCGTTCGACCGCCTCGTCAAAACCCTTCATTTCCTGGATGATCTGTTGCTGAACAACGATGGAATTTTGCTCGGTTTTCAAGGCGTCGTCGATTATCAGATGCCCCTGCTCGTCGGTCTTCTGCGGTGGATTGCGGCGGCAACTGAGCCCAACCAAGCTGAGAAGCAACGCCAGCATCGTCCATGGAAAGATTCGGCGCAACATGACGTCGAATCCTAATGGGCAATGTGGGCGCTGACAACCCCGCACTTTTCTCCATCCACGGGACTGAGTGACAAGAACTTACGCTCCAAGAAAAGTCCCCGATGCCGGTTTTGCCTGAAGATTGTGAAAAATTTCACAAAGTGATTGAATCCCCTTTGGTTTCTCCTAAATTCGAATCCCCAACTTCCCCGCGCCATGGCCAAGGAACGCAGAATTATCCTCAAGCACATCGACCAGCCCGGATACGCACCGGACATCGCCTGTTACAAAAAGCACGGAGGTTACGAAGAGTTGAAAAAGGCGATCCGGATGGAGCCCGGAAAGATTGTCGATGAGGTGAAAACCTCCGGCCTGCGGGGACGCGGCGGCGCTGGGTTTCCCTGCGGCGTGAAATGGGGATTCATCACCCCGAACAACCCCAAGCCCGTCTACTTGATTTGTAACGCCGACGAATCGGAGCCGGGGACGTTCAAGGACCGGCAAATCATTTACAAGGATCCGCACCAGCTCCTGGAGGGGATGATCATCTCCTGTTTCGCGGTGCAAGCGAAGCTCGCCTACATCTATATCCGCGGGGAATTTCCCGAAGGCGCAAGAATCCTGGAGAAGGCGATCGCCGAGGCTCAAGCTGCGGGTTTTCTCGGCAAAAACATCCTTGGCAGCGGTTTCGACCTGGAAACGGTCGTTCATCGCGGCGCCGGAGCTTACATCTGCGGCGAGGAGACCGGCCTCATCGAATCGCTCGAGGGAAAGCGCCCCTATCCCCGGATCAAGCCGCCCTATTTCCCGGTAGTGCTCGGTCTTTACCAGTGCCCCACCGTCGTCAACAACGTCGAAACGCTCTGCAACATCAAGCACATCATCGCGATGGGCGGCGCCGCGTACGCGAAAATCGGCACACCCAACAATACGGGCACGCGGATCCTCTGCGTCAGCGGCCACGTGAACAAGCCGGGCTATTATGAATTCGAGGTGGGCTCTCTCACGCTCGGAGAGCTGATTAACGACGTTTGCGGAGGCATCTGCGGCGGCCGCAAGCTCAAGGCGATCATACCCGGTGGCTCATCGGCGAAGGTGCTCCGGGCGGATGAGCGGTTCAAGATCAAGCAGAAACAGCCTGACGGGAGCATGGCCAATCGGGAGCTTGGCGTGCTCGACATCCCGCTCGACTTCGACACCCTTGCGGCAACGGGCAGCATGGCGGGCTCGGGCGGCATCATCGTCATGGACGACTCGACTGACATGGTCCGGGCCCTGGCCAACATCAACGAATTTTACGCGCACGAATCCTGCGGCCAGTGCACGCCCTGCCGCGAGGGCTCCCTCTGGATGAAGAAGATCACGCGTCGGATGCTCGGAGGAGGAGGCCGCAAAGAGGACACCTCCCTGCTCAAGAACATCGCGGACAACATTGCGGGCCGGACCATCTGCGCGTTCGGCGAGGCATGCGCGTGGCCGACCCAGAGCTTTGTCGAGAAATTCCGGGACGAGTTCGAAGCCAAAGCCGCCAAAAACTAAAACCATGATCGCCGATGCCAAATCCACTTCGACGCCGATGGTGAACCTCACCATCAACGACCGGCCGCTGTCGGTTCCCCAGGGCACCAACCTGATCGAGGCCGCCGCCAAGCTCGGCATCCATGTTCCGCACTACTGTTACCACCCGAAGCTGACGGTCGTCGGCAACTGCCGCATGTGCCTGATCGAGATGGGAACGCCCCAGATCGAGCCTGACAAGAAATCAGTTTTGAAGCCCGACGGACCGCCGGAAATCACGTGGATGCCGCGGCCACAGATCGCTTGCGCCACACTGGTCTCCGAAGGAATGGCCGTGCGGACGCACTCGAAGATGGTAGAGGAGTGCCGCAAGGGTGTGATGGAATTTTTACTGATCAATCATCCGCTCGATTGCCCGATCTGCGACCAGGCCGGGGAATGCCGCCTTCAGGAGTACTCGGTCGATTACGGCACCGGCGGTTCGCGCTTCGTCGAGCGGAAGGTCAAAAGACCCAAGAAGGTGGAGCTCGGCCCGCGCGTCACGCTCGACGACGAGCGGTGCATTTTGTGCTCTCGATGCGTCCGGTTCTGTCAGGAAGTCGCGAAGGATGACGTGCTCGGCTTCACCGATCGCGGGGGCCACACCACGCTCGGATGTTACCCGGGCAAAAAACTTGAAAACAACTATTCCCTGAACACCGTCGACATCTGCCCCGTCGGCGCGCTCACCTCGTCGGATTTCCGGTTCCAAATGCGCGTCTGGTTCCTCAAAGAGGCCAGGAGCGTCTGCACAAGCTGCGCCACGGGCTGCAACATCACGGTCGGGTCGCGGGAGGGCGTCGTCTACCGCTACACGCCCCGCCAGAATGACGCGGTCAACTCGACCTGGATGTGTGACGCGGGGCGGTTGAACTACGCATGGATCAATGACCCGCGCCGGCTCACCCGGCCTCTCAAAAACGGCCAGTCCGCGGAATGGTCGGATGCCCTGCCCGATGCTCGCCACCTGCTGCGTGAAGCCGGGATGAAGGGCCAGCTTGCCATCGTCGCCTCCGGTCGCGCGTCAACCGAGGAGTTGTTTTTGGTCCGCCAGATGGCGGCTCTCTTTCCGGCAGCCGCCGTCGACATCGTCGGGCGGACCGGCGGACACGATCAAATCCTTGTCAGCGCCGACAAGAACCCCAACACCAGCGGCGCGAAGCTCCTTGGCCTGGCCACCGGAAAGCTCGCTGAAATCAAAAAGGGAATTGAGTCGGGCCGGATCAAAACACTTTTCGTGCAGGGTGAGAATTTGGAGAAGGCGGGATTCGAGGCCGGGCTCCTCGCGAAACTGGACGCGCTGGTCGTCCTCGACATTCTCCCGTCGCCGACGACTCAAATGGCGACCTGGGTCCTGCCAGGCGCGGCGCACGTCGAAAAAAACGGCACCTTCATCAATGGCAGGGGCCGTCTCCAGCGATTCCTCCCGTCATTTTCCGTCAAGGGTCATGCCCACGAGGACTGGTACATCCTGAAGGAACTTCTCCCCGAGGCGGAGCATACTCAGT
This sequence comes from Verrucomicrobiota bacterium, assembly GCA_023265515.1. GTDB lineage: Bacteria > Verrucomicrobiota > Verrucomicrobiia > JABWAM01 > JAHFSZ01 > JAHFSZ01. The sequence goes on along the minus strand of JAHFSZ010000035.1, from coordinate 12,918 downwards.
ATCATTCCTTCCATTCTGTTTTCGAGGCCATGGTCCGGGAAACCCCCGCGCTGGCCGGCGTCGCATGGGAAGGTGTCGGGGATCAGGGAACCCCGCTGGATTTGAAGCTATGATGACCGAACCGATGATCGCCGGCCTCTGGACCGACACCGTCTCTTTCTTTGGTGTCCATGCGGTGGCGGTTGTGCTGCTCAAGATCGCCGTGGTCCTGTTTGCGCTGCTGGGCCTGGTCTCCTACACCGTTTTGGCCGAGCGCCGGATCAGCGCCTTCATCCAGGATCGCCTTGGCCCCAACCGGGTCGGCTGGTTTGGTCTCCTGCAGCCGGTGGCCGATTCCTTCAAATTCCTGCTGAAGGAAAATGTGATGCCGGCGCATGTGAATCGGATTTACTATGTCCTGGCGCCGTGCATCGCATTGGCGCCCGCGCTCCTGACATTCATCGTGATTCCTTTCGGCAACACCCTGGCCGGCGAACCGATGGTGATCGCCAATCTGAACGTCGGGGTGCTCTGGATGTTTTCGATCGCTTCTCTCGGCGTGTACGGAATCGTGCTGGGCGGCTGGGCATCCAACAGCAAGTATCCGTTCCTTGGAGGCATCCGCTCGAGCGCGCAGATGATTTCCTACGAAATTTCGATGGGTCTCTCCCTGATCCCGGTGTTCATGCACGTCGGCTCGCTCAACCTGACGGAAATTGTGAATGCTCAATCGCACCGATGGCTTTTTCTCCATCCAAACCTGTTCCTGGCGTTCCTGATCTTCATGATTTCATCGTTCGCCGAGACCAACCGCCTGCCGTTCGATCTGCCGGAGAGCGAACAGGAGCTGGTTGGCGGCTACCACACCGAGTATGGGAGCATGAAGTTCGCCCTCTTCTTCCTCGCCGAATACGCAAATATGATCACGGCCTCGGCGCTGATGGTGACGCTGTTTTTCGGAGGCTGGCAGGTGCCGTTCGCCCTGCCGGAGTCGCTGAGCCATCCGGTGACATGGCTGGCGCCGTTCGTCTTCCAGCCGGTTGGTTTTGTCTACATCCTCTCATTTTTCCTGAAGATGCTCCTTTTTCTGGGCGTGTTCATCTGGATCCGATGGACACTGCCTCGATTCCGGTATGACCAGCTGATGAATCTCGGCTGGAAGGTTTTCCTCCCAATGGCGCTGGCGAATGTGTTTGTGATGGGAATCTGGATGGCGTTGAGCGTATGACGATCAAAATCGAGCGGCCTGTTTTGAAATGGCACGAGAACCTTTACTTCCCGGCCATCTGGGGAGGCATCAAGGTCACCAGCCGCCACTTTTGGAAGACGGTCGGCAATTGGATTTCCGGAAAGAAATACGGGATGATCACCAGCACAGGCCGGGTCACGATGGAATATCCCGAGGAGAAGTGGGCCGTTCCCAACGAATACCGCGGTGCGCCGACGCTGGTCAAGGATCCGGATGGCCGCATCAAATGCGTCGCCTGCCAGCTCTGCGAATTCGTCTGCCCGCCGAGGGCGATCACCATCACACCCGAGCCGATCCCCGGCCAACTGCCAAACGCAACCGTCGAAAAGTGGCCGAAAGAATTTGAAATCGACATGCTCCGATGCATTTATTGCGGGCTCTGCGAGGAGGTCTGTCCCGAGGAGGCGATTTTTTTGCTGAAGGATTATTCGTTCGTCGGCGAGTCGCGTGAGGAGCTGGTCCACAACAAGGAGCGGCTGCTCGAACTGGGCGGAATGCGTCAGGATAAAATCTACAAGTGGAAGAATAAATGAGAACTCAGAACTCAGGAGTCAGAATAATACCCGGCGCTTCGCGCCGGCATTCATGATTCTGAATTCTGAGTTCTGAGTTCTGAGTTCTGAGTTCTGCCATGTAATGAACTTATTATTTTACATCTTTTCGGGACTGATGCTCTTGTGTGCCGCATTGGTGGTGGCCAACCGCCACCCGGTGACCAGCGCCATGCTGTTGATTCTGGTCTTCTTCTTCATGGCCGGCCTTTTTGTCCTGCTGGAGGCGTTCTTCCTGGCGGTGATCCAGGTCCTGGTTTACGCGGGTGCCGTCATGGTGCTGTTCCTGTTCGTCATGATGCTTCTCGACATCCGCTCCTCGCAGATCCGCCGCCAAAACGCGCCTGCGATGCTGGCTGGGCTCTCGGTGGGTTTCGCGTTTTGGGTCGAATTCTGGCTGATCCTGCGGCACTCCGCCCTGCCCGTCGGGGCGCCCATGAACTTCGATGCGGGTATCCGCCCCATCGGCAAACTCCTGTTTTCCGAATTTGTTCTGCCGTTTGAAATCACGTCGCTTTTGCTGCTGGCGGCGCTGGTTGGGGTCGTCCTGCTCTCCCAAAAGGAAACCCGATGAACATCGCCCTTTCCGATTATCTGCTGGTGAGCGCCGCGCTTTTCGCGATCGGCCTGGCGGGCGTCGTCATGCGCAGGAACACATTGGTCATTTACATGTCGCTGGAGATGATGCTCAACGCCTCCAACCTGGCGCTGGCGGCATTTTCAAAATTCAACGCCGCCTTGAACGGGCAGATTCTCGTTTTTTTCATCATCACCGTAGCCGCCGCGGAGGTCGCCGTGGGCCTGGCCATCATCGTGGCGCTATTCCGCGTCCGGCAGACGGTCAGCGCTGATGAAATCAATCTGATGAAGTACTAACGATATGATCTTCTGGCTCATCCAATTTTTACCTTTGGCCGCCGCAGCGATCATTCTTCTTTTCCTGCGCGGGAAACATTCGCTGGCGGCCTCCGTTTCGGTGCTTGCGGCAGTTGCCAACGCAGTACTCGCGTTCGGTGCCTTGTCGAAGGGTGCCGTCCCGCCGCTGCGTCCGATGGTCTGGATGAATGTCGGGCTTTTCCAGATCGAGTTTGGGTTCGTCTTTGATCATCTCGCGAAGCTGATGTTGGTGGTGGTGACAGGCGTGGGCGCCGTAATCCATGTGTTTTCGGTCGGCTACATGGAGCAGGATACGGGCCGCGGCCGTTATTTTGGCTACCTGTCGCTTTTCATGTTTTCGATGATTGGAATCGTTCTCGCCAGCAACTTCATTCAGATGTTTCTTTTCTGGGAGTTGGTTGGCCTGAGCTCCTATCTTTTGATCGGATTCTGGTATGAGCGGGATTCGGCGGCCCAAGCCGCCAAAAAGGCTTTCCTGACCAACAAGCTGGGCGACTTCGGCCTCATGCTCGGCATACTCTGCGTCTGGATGCTGGCCGGAACGTTCAACTTTCTCGACCTGGCCGGCATTACCCAGTGGCCGCCCCAGCACATCGGCACGCTCGAATGGTTGGGAAGATCGATCAGCCTTGATATCACGATCACGGTCACAGCCCTTTTGATCTTTTGCGGCGCGGTGGGCAAGTCGGCCCAGTTCCCGCTCCACGTCTGGCTCCCCGATGCGATGGAAGGCCCCACGCCCGTCTCCGCCCTTATCCACGCCGCCACCATGGTCGCGGCTGGCGTCTACATGCTTGCGCGCATCTATTTTCTGATCTCCGCCTCCGAAGCGGCAATGTCGGTCATCGCGGCGATCGGCGCGATCACGGCGCTGATGGCGGCGCTCATCGCCACTCAGCAGAACGATATCAAGCGCATCCTCGCCTACTCCACCCTCTCCCAACTCGGCTACATGGTGATGGTGACTGGTGTGTTCGACGCGCACAACTACGCGGCCGGGATGTTCCACCTCACGACTCATGCGTTCTTCAAGGCGCTTCTCTTCCTCGGCGCGGGAAGCCTGATCATCGCTCTGCACCACGAGCAGGACATTTGGAAAATGGGAGGCCTTTCAGGAAAAATGCGGCTGACATTCCTGACGTTTCTCATCGGCGCGCTGGCGTTGATGGGCATGCCGGGCTTCAGCGGCTTTTTCAGCAAGGAGGACCTTTTGGCGGTTCTCTATCTGCACAACAAGCTCTTGTTTGGCATCGGCATACTCACGGCGTTGCTCACCGCTTTCTACATAACGCGTTTGCTCGTCGTCGTGTTCATCGGCCTGCCGCGCAGCGCAGCCGCGATGCACGCGCAGGAATCGAGCGGCTGGATGACGGTGCCTCTCGTCATCCTCTCGGTATTCTCCTGGATCGGCGGCTATGAATTCATGGGCATCCAGTCGCTCCTGCCGAAGATGCAACTGCCGGAACATGGCCACGTCGTAATGGTCTGCTCGATCATCGCGCTCGCCACGGGCTCATCGGCGGCCCTCTTCATCTATTGGAACCGGGCGAGCGAGCCCCTCACTTCAAGGATCCTGATTCCCATCCGTGAAAAATTTTATTTCGACGACATTTACAATTATCTGGTGCGCAACATTCAGGGGACGTTCGCGATGTTCCTCAATTTTATCGACCAATGGGTGCTGGATATCACGGTATTTCGCGGCGCGGCGGCCCTTCTGCGCGGCGTGGGCGTCGGACTGCGTCGCCTGCAAACCGGAAACGTCCAGGTCTACGCGTTTCTTTTCGGCGCCGGCACGGTCTTGTTGATCTGGTGGGAGCTACTACGTTGATTTCTGATTTCTAATTCCTGATTTCTAATAAAATTCAATCTCGAATGAGCAGAGGATGACACACAGAAAGAATATCAAAATATGAATTAAACGAATGAATCCTCATTTAGAAATAAGAAATCAGAAATCAGAAATTTCCATATGGTTCTCCTGAACATCATCATCTGGCTGCCGATTCTCGCAGGCATCTTCCTGCTGGGCACGCCGTTGAAAAACCCGGCCTGGATCCGGCGTTTTGCTCTGCTGGTATCCGTCATCCCGGTCGCGCTGGCCCTCTTTCTTTTCCTGCGACTGCGCCAGGGGCATGCGCCCGAGATCCAGAACCGGCTCTGGGTCGAATCGATCGGTCTGGGCTACTCGCTCGGGGTATCGAGAATCAGCATCCTGCTGGTCGTGCTGGCTTCTTTGGTCGGGATGTGCGCGGTGCTGGTCTCCTTCCGCACGGAGCAGCGGCCCAAGGAGTTTTTCGGCCTCCTGCTGTTGATGGTCGGCGGAATTTCCGGCGCGTTTTCCTCGCTCGATCTTTTCTTTTTCTACGCGTTTCATGAGTTCGCGCTGATCCCGACCTTCCTCCTGGTGGGTTTCTGGGGCGGCCCGGAGCGCCGCCAGGCGGCGATCAAAATGACGCTCTTTCTTGGCGTCGGCAGCCTGGTCCTGTTGCTCGGCCTGCTCGGGCTCTACCTGAAGTCCGGGGCGCACCCGACCTTTTATATACCATCCCTGATTGAGCACTATCGCAGCTCGCCGCTCAATGACCTTGATCAGCAGATCCTCTTTGGCATCCTGTTTCTCGGCTTTGGAACACTGGTTGCCGTGGTCCCATTCCATATCTGGGCGCCCGATGGCTACGCGGAGGCGCCGCCTGCCGCGGCGATGCTGCACGCCGGCGTCCTGAAAACATTCGGCATCTACGGTCTGATGCTCACGGCCATCCCGATGCTGCCGGAAGGCTACTCCGCCTTCCGCTACCCGATGGGTTGCTTCGGCGTGTTGACCATCCTCTACGCGGGTTACGTCGCGCTCCGCCAGAGCGACCTCAACCGGATGCTCGGTTACTCGAGCGTATCCCACATGGGCTACGCCTTTCTTGCGCTGGCGGCTGGCACGCCGGTCGCGCAGGAAGGGGTCGTCGTGCTGATGCTCGCGCACGGCCTTTCCGCCGCACTCGGCTTCGCTGTGGCCGGTTTTTCCTACAGCCAGGCCAAAACACGCGAAATGCCCGTGCTCGGCGGGCTCGCAAAGAAAATGCCGGCCGCGGCGACATTGTTTTCGATGGCCGCGCTGGCCGGCTGCGGCCTGCCGGGGCTCGGCAATTTCGTGGCGGAACTCCTGATCTTCATCGGCTCCTTTAAGATCTTTCCCGTGCTGACTGCGCTCGCTGTCTGGGGTGTCGTGATTTCGTCCACCTACCTGATCCGAGCCATCAAAGCCGTTTTCCTGGGACCGGTGAAGGACAATGGCCGGGAAGTCCGGGACATGACCTGGATGGAGAGACTGCCGTGCTTCGTTCTGGCTGCTGTTTTGGTTTGGATCGGCTTCCTGCCACGATCCATTTCGGACGTGCACGGCTCGCACCCGCCAGAAAATCCGAAACAATGGGCCCAAACCCGCGATCCATCAGGGACTCCCTCTTTATGAATTTTGCGGCCATCCTCGACTCCGCGAAGGAAAGATTGCTGGAAACGCTCCAGCTTCCCCTGCTGATTGAGTTTCTGCTGCTGGCGGCGGCGATGTCCGTGCTCATGATCCAAGCGTTCTTCCCTCTCTTTTCCCGCCGCAGGATGACCTGGATTGTCATCCTTTCGTTCGGATTTCTGTTGGTCCTGAGCCTTTTGCCGATTGTGCGTGTCATCAATACTGAAAGCCTCGTCAACGTCTTCGGAACATCCTACCGGCTTGATCCCTGGACGATGACCTTCCGGTCGTTCTTTTTGCTGGCGGGGCTCGGCGTCTGCCTGCTGGCCCTGCCATGGGTGGAACACCAGCAGGAGAATGCCGGCGAATATCTTTCATTGCTGATCCTTGCCGTCCTGGCGATGGTCCTCTGCGCGGGCGTCGCCGATTTCACGATGCTCTTCGTCACGCTCGAGTTTCTCACCATCACCTCCTACGTTCTGGTCGGCATCCAGCGCCGTAACCCGCTCTCGCTGGAAGCGGGAATCAAATACCTGATCGTCGGGGCGACGGCCTCCGCGATGATGGTTTACGGGATCACGCTCATTTTCGGCATGACCGGCACCCTTCAGTTTGAGGCGATCGACACCTTCCTGCGCGCCGGCAATGCCGGTTCTCCGATGATCAAGTTCGGTCTCTTGCTCGTCCTGTCGGGACTCGGCTTCAAGATCGCCGCGTTCCCGTTTCACTGGTGGGTGCCCGACGTCTACCAGGGTGCGCCTTTGCCAACGGTTGCCCTTCTTTCAACAGGATCGAAGGCCGCGGGCTTTGTGCTGATGATCCGGGTCCTGCACGATGCCTTCCAACCCATGGCCGAATTCTGGCAGCCAATCCTTGGCCTTCTCGCGGCAGCGACGATCCTTTACGGCAGCCTCGCGGCCCTCACGCAAAACAACCTCAAGAGGTTGCTCGGATATTCCAGTATCAGCCATTCGGGGGTGATGATGCTCGGCCTGGCGGCGGGAACGATTTTTGGCCAGCAGGCGCTGATCTTCTATCTTTATGCCTACCTGTTTGGGGTGCTCCTGGTGATCTGCCCGATGGCCCTTTGGGAAACTCCCTCCTCGCAGCACGAAATCAGCGAGTACTCCGGCCTGCGCGACAAGTCGCCGTGGCTGGCCGCCGCCATGATGGTGGGGCTGGTCTCGCTTGCCGGCATCCCGCCGCTGATCGGCTTCTTTGGCAAGTTTCTTCTATTGATCGCGATTCTCGAGCAGCAACTCTACGGGCTGGCGGTCATCCTGTTGATCGGTGTCGGCGCATCGCTTTACTACTATCTCCGGGTGATCCGCGCGCTCTATTTCGCGCGCGGGGATATCGGATCGCATCCGGTCCCTGCATTGCACCAGAAAGTGATCCTGGGGGCGCTCATCGCCCTGACCTTCTTCTTCGGGCTCTGCCAGGAGCCGCTCTGGCGGCAGGCTTCCGCGCAGTGGTTGGACTGGTTCTCGTGATCTTTCAGCCCCTCTCCTGACAGCCTGATTACGAAGGCCTTGAAAATCTTCAAAATCGTCGCGACGCGACGCGCTTTTGCATGTCAAAATATCCTGACTAAGTAGTTGCACTTGGTTGTCAAAAAACATTGCCGCATATTTCGCCTCTTCCAGTCAAACCGTTTGCGGGCACATTTTTTATGAACTAGTTTTTGTTAACATGGCGGAACGCGGTTCCCACAGGGGGCGGGGAGAATGGAGCTGGAAGCGATTTTTCATCTCGCTTTCGCTTGTTTTGACGATGGCCAGCGCCGGTCTCTGGTGGCATTCGGGGCGGTTTCCCTACTCGCCGCAGGAAGTCCGCTTTCGCATTCTCATGGTCCAGTACATCGAAACCAAAAGTGAGCTCGATCGGATGTACTTGCAGGCCAGCAACCCGTCCGTCTCCCAGTTCAATCTCAACCGCAAGATCAACCGCCTTTGTGAGTCATTTGAGGCCTTTCTGATTCGCTATCCCGGGCACGAGCAGGCGATGAGCGCCTACGGTTCGTTCCTCGACGAAATCGGCAACGGGGATGCGGCAGTCCGATGGTGGGAAAGAGCGGTGGAATTCTCCCACCGCGATCCGCAGCTTCTCAACAACCTGGCCAACTACTACGGACACAACGGCCGGGCCGAGGAAGCCATACGGCTCTATGAAGAGGCCATCAAGCGCGATCCAGGCGATCCGGTCTATCACTTCAACCTTGGCAACATGTATTATCTCTTCCGCAAGGAAACCAACGCGATCCACGGCTGGGATCTCCAGAAGACATTTGAACACTCGCTGCTTCAGTTCCGGATCGCGCGCGATCTGGAGCCGCAAAACACCGATTATGCCGTTTCCTACGCCGAGACTTACTACGGGGTGAAATCCCTCAGCAAGGGATTCGAATGGCGCGCCGCTGAGGACGCCTGGAAGTTCTGTCTTCCAATGGACCAGCATGCCCAATACCAGGACACGATCCGGGTCCATCTGGTCCGCATCAATTCCTACGAGGGTAAGCAAGCAACCGCCCTCGACTGGTACAATCAGATTCGCTCGCCCGCCTCCCGCCAGTTTGCCTGGCAGATCATGAAGCGCTCCTTCCCCGATGAAACGGGCAATGAGATTTGACCGTTTCACGTGCCATCCATCGTCAGCGTTCGAGTAACACCCTTTTTTGCATGGTTTTCTGTAGCGGCGGTCTGCGACCGCCGGACCGGCGCTCATAGAGCGCCGCTACAAAATAGGACATCGTCAGCGTTCGCTCTTGTGCTGGCCTTGACACCTTCGCCCACCCGGCTAGATTGAATTTGTGAGCGATCGCGCTGAAAAACCCAATGGTCAGACTGGCCCGGGTCTGCCTTACAAAATCGGAAGCGAGAAGCTGATTGCCGTCACCGAGCGGGCGTCGCAGGAGCTCCGGAAGCTTTTTGAGAAAAAGGGGGGGCAGGACGGCGCTCTGCGCGTCGCGGTCATTGGGGGCGGCTGCGCCGGACTTTCGTACAAGATGGACATGGTCGACAGCCCGCGTCCAAAGGACATCCTGGTGGAGTCGCTTGGTGTCAGGATCGTCGTCGATCCCAAGAGCGCCCTCTATGTCAGCGGCTCAAAGCTTGACTTCAGCGACGACCTCCAGAATGGCGGCTTCCAGGTCACCAACCCGAACGCCACCTCTCACTGCTCCTGCGGCAAATCGTTCTCGACCTGATTTTTTTAGCCACTAAGGCGCCTCGACAAGGGTTTCACCGTGAAGGGAATGAGGAAGCGATATAAAATCCTTCTTGCGGCCGGCGCGCTGGTTCTGGTCTGGAAACTGGCCTATGCCTGGTGGAACCCTGACGAACTGGTCACGTTGCACGGCAAGGACATCCCGGTCACGGACGCCCTGAAATCATTTTCGAAGCAGACGCGGCGCACGATCCTTTACCCGGCCACACTCGACCAGAAGGTGACGCTCAACCTCGACCGAGTGCCGTTGGAGGACGCCCTCGATGTGGTGGCCGAGCAGGCCGAACTTTGGCAAACGCGGGTTTTTCTACTGACATCCGACTCGACACGAATGAAGGATCTGCTGGCCAGGCTCTCGCGTCAAACCGAACCCCCCGTCCTGATGCGTCTGGCCCGAACCGGCCGTTGGGAGAATACCGGCGCCGGCAACCGCCAGCCCGGCCTGGTGACGTACAAGGCCGACACAAAATCGATCGACACCGCCATCGCGGAGCTTAACCTTGCAACCCACTCCTACTTTTACTTCTCCGGCGACTTTTCCGGCCCTGTGACGCTCGACTGGAAAAATGTTCCCGTCCGGGAAGCCGCCGAACAGCTCGCTTCGATGACGAAGAGCCGGGCGACGCGGCTTTACCAGGTGTTCGGCCGAAACCGGCCCCAAGCCGCAGACAATCGTCCGAGCCGCGCCTCGCCATTCTTGCCTTCTGAGGACATTCTCAAGTGGGCGCAGAAAACCAGCGAGGAAATCGCGGCGCTGCCTCCCGCAGAAAAGGCGGCGGCCGAGGAGCAGTGGAAGGCTCAGCAGGAAAGAATGAAAGAGTTTGCCTCCTTGACCGAGGAACAGCGCCTCGACCGGATGATGCAGCGATTTACGAGCGGCAACCAGGAGGAACGGCTCATCCGAAGGCTGAAAAATTCGACGCCCGAGCAGCGCGCCAAGCGCTATCAGCGGTTCGAAGCACGGCGGCGCGCCCGCAGCAACCCAACCCCCTCGCCCGCACCCATTCCCAAATCCTCAAAGCCATGAAATCCCCCGGCATGATTCACGAGTCACGATCCACGATCCACGCTTTCACCCTGGTGGAACTGCTGGTGGTCATGTTCATCATCTCGCTCTTGATCAGTCTCTTCATGCCGACGCTTCGCAGTGCGATGGAACGCGGGCGCCGGGTCCGGTGCATGAATAATCTCCGGGAGATCGGCGTTGGTTTCAACATGTATGCCAACGACCATGAAAGCAAACTGCCGACTGTCGAGCCGGTCCCCAGCGTTCCCGTCGGTTCGCCGCCCTGGCCGACACTGGCGGAAACGCTGCTGCCATATCTTCAAAACCAGACCAATGTTTTTAAATGCCCGAGCGACGCGACGCGATTCCCGGTGGAAGGTCTCAGCTACGAATCCGCGTATGCCTTTCTCGGCGACCTGATCGACCGCCCCACCATTCACAACTATACGATCGACTCTCCCATCGCCGCCCTCGCCTATGACTTTGACACTCCACATCTCGCCGCCGGCGGCGATCTCGGCAAGAACATCCTCTACGCCGACGGTCACGTAAAATCTTACTGAAACTTCGCGGAGCAAAAGGTCACGAGGGAATTCGTAGCCTGCTCGTAAGACTGATCGTAGTGAAGCAATTCCCCCTTCTTAAGCGAGAGCGCCTTGAGCATCGTGTAGATCGCCGGAAAGCCGCAAACCCGGCGCTTGTCCTCCTCTTCGGCGATGAAATCGAAAAATCTGGAGGCGTTCCCCTTCAGGACGATCTCGAGCATCGTCCGGTCGGTCTCTTCGAAAATCTTACGCCGGGTCGGCGTCAGCTTCAGATTCACATCGCCAAATCGTCCCCCCACGTGGGCCAGGTCGACACCCGCGATGACGCACACCCGCCGCTTTTCCGACGCGATTTCCCGCTTCAGCGCCTCGATAAAGGCGCCGATCATCGGATCCTCCGACGGTTCGGTGCCTGCCTTCACTGTCTTGGCGAAAGAGCCGCAGAGAATCGGCACGATTTTGATCGGATGCGGCGCCACCGGGAGGGTCGACTGCAGGTAGACGACCTGAAACTCGATCGAGTGTTCGTTGCGATGGGCAAACTCGTCGCAAAAGAGGTCGAACGGCAGCCCTTTTCTCAGGCGCTCCAGAAAATCGCGGTCGATTTCCGCCACGCCGAGGGGGGTTTCAAAATTCTTCCAAGTCGCTGAAAAGGGAAACCGCGTTGGAAAATGCGCGGTACCGAGGATGATGAAGACGTCGATCGGCTGGCTCTCCGCGATCTCCTTGTAAGCGCTGGCGAAGCCTGGGCCTCCCACGCGAAGATCGATGTGCGGCGAAATCATGGCGCGTGGAGGGGAATGCCGGGCTTCGAGTTTGGGGAACCCCGGGCCCGCCAGAAAATGCTCTGAAAAATAGGCGTGGATCTCTTCCGGATCCGACGGATACGACACCCCTGCGTGGGCCGCCGGCCGGACCTTCGCCTCAAGATAGTCGCCGATCACGCGCTGGCAGTGTTTCTGGAAGCGATCATTCGCGAGAAAGAGCACCTCATCGAGCTTGTCGACCACCTGGCGGAGCTGTTCGACCGTGACTTTGATTTTGTTTTCCTTCTCCACCTGCGCGGCAATCTGGTCCAGCGTATGCCGGCCATCCATGAGGGAAAGGACTGGAAGAAGCGCGGGGCGAAACGCCAGGACCTGTGTGGAAAAATCGAGCGGATCGCGCAAGGCGATGAAAGTCCCGTCACGGTTCTTGATCGGGAAGAAATCCACCTCGCGAATCTTCGGGCGTTCCTCGTGAGCCGGAGGCATTGCTCGACAGGATAGCCCGAAAAAGACCCCAATTCACCTTCTTTTTTCGGCCACAGGCGCCACAGAAAAGCGTTGAAAACAACTCCCCGCCCCCCTAAGTTTCCACTCCTTCGCGCGGGTGGTGGAATGGCAGACACGTACGCTTGAGGTGCGTATGCCGAAAGGCTTGGGGGTTCAAGTCCCCCCCCGCGTACTTTTTGGTAATTCCCATTCGGGCTCAACTCCCATGCACTAGAGTTCAGCCAACAAAATGTGCAATCGGAATCCCCACAGATTCTAACCTCTCAAGAAAATGCTTTCCGTGGTTAGTGATTTCGAACTTCCCAGTGATTGAATTGAACTGCATCAAAAAATTTGCCGTGAGATATGCCAGATATGAAGTAAACGCGTAGTTGGTGTCAGTTGGTACTCGGCTCAAGAACAAATCGTAGAAGAATTTCGCCGCTTCGGAAGAAAGTGGTCCGTCTTTCTTTAGCTTTTGTAGGAGTTCGATCTGGCTACGATAAATCGTTACTCCAATGTAACTGATATAAAAATACCATGCCCACGCAGTCTCGATACCCTTCTCTTGCTCGGATTTCTTTAAACTCTCTTTAACCAACTGTAAGTCTTCGGAAGAAGCCAAAATTTGTGTTTGCTGCTGTCCATCAAACTCAGTCTCGGTTCCACCAGCTCGCAATTTTTAAATCCGATCGATCCGGTTGGATATGCTGAGCAATATCCGATTTACACTTTCGGAAAAAATCA
>JAHFSZ010000034.1:23894-25593 GCA_023265515.1 Verrucomicrobiota bacterium | reverse complement strand
ACGTGAAAGGGGCAGGCCCCGATGGCTGGATCGTCACGGAGTACCACTCGCCCATCGGGGCGCTTCTGTCCAACTATCCGATTCTTTCCCATTTCGAGCTGCAGCTCTATCAGAAGCTCTTTCATCCGCAGGTGAAACGGACCTCATTGAAGACCGGCGCTCCCTATCTGGCCATATTCGAGATTCCTTGCGTTGCGTGAATCCTCGACCACACCATGGATGGGCATCAGGAAGCTTGAATCTGGCAATAATAAGAATAAGTTAAAGTTACCGATGATTGACCAGAAAATCGGCCCTTACCTGGTTCGCGAGCTCATCAATGAAGGAGGCACGGCCGCCCTTTACGTTGCCACCGGTCCGGCCGGCGAAACCGTCGCGCTCCGCGTGTTGCTGGCGAAACACCGCTTCAATTGGGCCCGGCGCCGGATGTTCATGCGAGGCACCAAATTTCACTCGACGCTCAACAGCGAGTATATCGTCAAGTTCCATAAGCGCGGTTCGCATTCCTTTCGCCCCTATTCTGTCATGGAGTTCGTTCCTGGCCGCAACCTTCGCCTCATTTTGCTGAAAAATCCCCAGGAGCTCGCGCTCCACAAGTTTTCGATCATCCTCAACATGGCCCGGGCGATGCAGCAGGTGCATGAAAAGGGCTACGTCCATCTCGATATAAAACCAGAGAACTTTCTCGTGACACCCTATTGGAAAGTGAAACTCACCGATTTCGATTTGTGCGCGAAGGTCGACGGAAAACCGGTCAAGAAAAAGGTGCTCCAGGGAACACTCAACTACCTCGCCCCCGAGTTGATCGACAAAAGACATTTCGATCAGCGCGCGGACATCTTTTCATTTGGCGTGACCTGCTATGAACTCCTGTCCGGTGGCAAGCGACCCACGGAACTGGGACTGAGCAACGATCCCGACTTTGAATTGCAAATTCGCCCCCTCTCAGAATTTGTTCCTGATGTCTCAAAATATCTGGATAAAATCATCTTGAAATGCCTTGCCAGTGATTTCAACGACCGATACCCTGCCGCTTGGATGCTGATTTCAGCCCTCGAAAAGGAGTTTAATTCGAGAACCGGAAGCGGCGGAACACCGCGCTTCTGAGGCGGCAGTTCGAAGAACTGTTCATGAAAGATTACAAGCTAGATTTTGAAAAACCCCTGTACGATCTGGAGCGGCAATTGGCCCAATTACAGAAACAGGCAAACGAGCAAAAAATTGATCTCAGCGAGGAGATCGGGGCGATGGAGCACAAGATTGAGAAAACTCGCCGCCAAATCTACTCGCATCTTTCCGTTTGGCAACGGGTCCAGCTCTCACGTCATCCCAAGCGCCCTCACACTTACGATTACCTCAGCCTGATGTGCAGCGAGTTCCGGGAGCTTCACGGCGACCGCCTTTTTCAGGACGACCACGCGATGGTTGGCGGGCTCGCGACGATCAGGCGTGATTCAAACGGCGCGGGCGGCGGCAGTTTCAAAAACAGAGTGGTCATCGTCGGCCAGCAGAAGGGGCGCGATACCAAGCAGAACCTGATGCGTAACTTCGGCATGCCGCATCCCGAGGGCTACCGCAAGGCGCTCCGCTTGATGAAGATGGCTGAAAAATTCAAGCTTCCTGTCGTCACACTCATCGACACCCCCGGCGCCTATCCAGGGATCGGCGCCGAAGAACGCCACATCGCGGAGGCGATCGC
>JAHFSZ010000034.1:18066-23794 GCA_023265515.1 Verrucomicrobiota bacterium | reverse complement strand
CTGCCGTTCAACCATTTCACTTCGATGTACTCGACACGCTGATCCGACCCGAGGCCGAAATGCCTGGTGTTCGAATGCTGGCTGTTGTGCGAGTCGCCCGTGACGATTTGGACGGTTTGTTTGTGGGAGGGCGACACCACCGTGATCTTGGCGCCGATGGGCGAAAAACCGCGGCCTTCCTCACGCAGATGGACCCCGATCCAGTGGTTGGTGCCGGGCCAGTTGTTTTGCAGGATGTGCAGCAGATGCGTATGGGTGTAGAAGGTTGCTTCCGCAACCAGCAAATCAGGCTTTCCATCCCCATCGATGTCATCACCGATGACGTTGAGGCAGTCACCCTCCAGGGCCGTATCGAGCAGGAATGAAACGTTCATGAACTGTTTTCCGGATTCATTCATAAAAAGAACATTATGCTCGAAACCGTTCCAGGAGATGCCTTCTTGCTGCGTTTTTCGGTAATTGAGGGAGAAAAACTGGTCGAGTACCAGGTTTGTTTGGGAGTTTCCCGTGTAAATATCATGGCACCAGAAAGTGGTGCAGTAGTCTTTGGCGGACTTTGAGCTGACATGGCCGTTGGCGATATAGAGATCCAGATCGCCATCATTATCGAAATCGAAGGAGGTGCATCCCCAGGACCATCCGGTTCTGGCAACCTGGTCGTTGCCCGCAAATTGCTTGAAACCTCGTTCCGGCGTTGCCAGATACATGCGGTTGCCGTACCCCATTTCTTTGCGCATCTTGTTGTGCTCCGGGAACTCATTGCGGCCCAGTCCCATGTTGTCCAGTCTCCGGGCGGTCGTGGAACTCATCCCAACCACATACATGTCCATTTTCCCATCCAGGTTATAATCGCCGAAAGTGTGCGACATCCCAAAAAGCGTTCGTTTGTCCACGGCACGGTCGGTGACATCAGCAAAGTGCCCATGTCCATCATTCATGTACAAATCGACTCCGGAATAATCACTGACAACCACAAGATCCAAATCGCCGTCATCATCCAGGTCGACGAACGAACTGCTGAACGTGCGGCGAAAACGTTTTGGAGCAAGTCCTGCTTCCCCGGTCTTATCGACAAATGTTCCGTCACCCTGATTGACCAAGAGATGGGAAGCAAAACCGTCATTTGAATCATAGTAGGGAGTGGGCATCTGCCCGCCGGTATAGGGGGCTTTGTACTGGGTGACGAAGAGATCCAGGTCGCCATCCCCGTCGATGTCGCCGGCCGTCAGCACATCCACCGCCGTCAGATCACAATCGGGTGAGCTGATTCGGATTGGTTTTCGGGTGAAATGCCCGGTCCGATCTCCAGGCAGCAACAGGAGAATTTCATCCCCCTCGGAGCGGCCGTGCTCAGAAGGCTGGGTGTGGCCGGCCATCACGAGGTCGGCAAGGCCATCTCCCGTAAAGTCAGCGATCACCGCGGCAGTGGGGTCCTTCAGGAGAACGGAAGGATCGATGTTTTCCTGTTGGAAACGGCCCCTCCCCTTGTTCCAGTAGATCAGGTTCTGATTGGGCAGAATCACCTCCGAGAGCCCGTCTCCGTCCAGGTCGTAAAGGACAACCGGTCGAGCAAATCCAGGCGTTAGGGGCAATGCCGAGATTTCCTTGAAAGCAGCGTTGCCGTCGCGTTCCAACACAGAGAAATTCGATGCGTCAATCGACCGTGGAACAAAGCCAACCCCCGGCTCTTGCTGCGAACGCCATGTGACTTCCAGGTCGCCCTTGATGATGTAGCGTTTTCCAGTCCTGGTATTGACGACATTAAACACCGATGCCAGCGTGGAGAACGCTGTCCCATCCGGTTTCTCCGAAAACTTCGAATGGTGAAACTCGCATTGAACAAGGGCAAACTGTCGTCTCTTGAACTCGTCGAGCCATGCCTGCCACTGTTCGTGGTTCAAGGTTTTGCCTGCTCCCGAGTACAAGGTTTTTTGGACGCCGTCATCGTGCGTTTCCACGCTGGCCGGTTTGCCAAGCCTCAGTTCATCAAAGGGAAAATTCTTCAAAACGGCGAATTTGTCGGGCGAGTTTCTGATTTCATCCCATAGCCGGTCGAACGGCATCTCGTGTGCTTGGGATTTCTCCTCTTTCTTCCATACCTCCCTGGAAAGCCGCTCACGCGCCTGGTAAACCTGCCGAACGTCTTCAACCGCTGACTCAGAGACCGGGCCCGAGCGGTTTTGGAGCAGACTCCATGCGCCCAACAGAGCCAAGCCTGTGATGAGAGCCAGCACAACATGGCGATAAAAATGTCTGGGAGTTTTCATCATCCGCCATCAAAAAAGGGGTCAGCCCGATGAGCTGGCGATCGAAAAATTGAAATACGAATGAATCACTGAACTGGAAGGACGAAAATGGCTCAAGGAAAATGAAGGCGCAGGCTACAGAGGTCGCAGGAACGTATCAAGTGGATTTTGGGCCGGATCGAGGAGATCACCTCCAGGCTACCGGATCTTCTTGTCCCTTGTGGGCGATTGGCCCGGAACCGGGTGTCTCATAATTGCGGAAGGGGTTGCCGCGCGCGGGAACATCGTTGTAGACATACCAATTCACAAGCTTGTCGGTGGGAACAAGGCTTTCGACATGGCCATCCATCATCAAGTAGTTGTCCTTGCCGTTGTGGACGCCGAGCGGCATCTGGTTGTAGTCGCCCAGGTAGCCGTCACCCGTCCGGACGTTGTAGTCATTGCCGCTGGGCGGACTGCTGAACCAATGTTGGTACGGGTAGGCATAATAACGCCAGTGGGAAGCCCATCCGCAGAAGAGCACCTCGCTGTCGGCAGGCTCCTTGTAATACTCCGTTGGGGGAATATGTGCGTATTTCGCGATGTGATCACTGCTCTCCCCGCCCCAGCCGCCGTAACCATAACGCATGGCAGTTCCGACCCATTCCCCGTTGCTGATGTCCCAGCCAACGGCCCACATGACGCCATTCTCGACCATCTGGCCGCGGATGTGGCGCGTGGCATAATAAGGATAGTCGAACCGGCCGCCGTTGTAGGAATACGGAAATTTTCGGTAGGACGGGTTTGGGTGCTCCAACTTCACAAAATAAGGGCAGCCGCAATTCGTCGCGTTCAAGCGCTTGGCAAAGGTCCCGGATGTGTCGTAAGAGAGCCAGTTGAGTTCCACGTAGGGGGCGATCCACGTTGTCCAGTTATCGGAGTTGTTGAGCCAGCTTTTGGGATACAAGCCGTTGTGTTCGGCGGCATGCATCTGGAAGGCCACTCCCCAGGAACGCAGGTTGCCCATGCATTTGACCATGCTGGCGGTGTCCCGTGCTTTCTGCACCGTGGGCACCAGGAGGGATACCATCGCGGCAATGATGGCGATCGTGATCAGAACTTCATAAAGCGTAAACGAACGCTTGCTGATCTTCCCGAAGAAAGAGTGGCGTAACATGCCACCTTAAAAGTAAGTCATTAAAAGGTGTTTGTCAACGGAACGAGACACGCTGAAGCCTCATCTGATTCAGCTGTTTTGAGGACAAATCAATAATATTTGCAGCAGGTCGAGGACGATCACCTGACGCGCGTGTCTTCCGGATCCTCTCCCTTGTGGTAGACCGGGCCGGATCCAGGCGTCTCGTAGTGAGCCCAGGGATTGCCGCGCGCGGGAACGTCCCTGTAGACGTACCAATTTACGACAGGGTCATGGGGGTCGAGCGTCTCGACGTGGCCGTCCATCATTAAGTAGTTGTCCTTGCCGTTGTGGACGCCAAGCGGCATCTGATTGAAGTCGCCCATATAGCCGTCACCCGTCCGGATATTGTAGTCAACGCCGCCGGCGCTGCTGAACCAGTTTTGGTACGGGTAGGCATAATAACGCCAATGGGCGGCCCATCCGCAGAAGAGGACCTCACAATCGGCCGGCTCTTGATAAAGCTCTGTCGGGGGAATATGGGCGTATTTCGCGATGTGATCGCCGCTCTCCCCGCCCCATGTGCCGTAACCATAACGCATGGCAGTGCCGACCCATTCCCCGTTGCTGATGTCCCAGCCGGCCGACCACATGAAGCCATTCTCGACCATCTGGCCGCGGATGTGGCGTGTCGCATAGTAAGAATAGTCGAACCGGCCGGCGTTGTAGGAATACGGAAATTTTCGGTAGAGCGGGTCTGGGTGCTCCAACTTCACAAAATAAGGGCAGCCGCTATTGGTCATGTTCAACCGTTTGGCAAACGTCGGTGGGCCTTCGTAATAGAGCCAGTTGAGTTCCACGTAGGGGGCGATCCACATCGTCCAGTTATCGGAGTTGTTGAGAAAGCTTTTGGGATACAAGCCGTTGTGTTCGGCGGCATGCATCTGGAAGGCCACTCCCCAGGAACGCAGGTTGCCCATGCATTTGACCATGCTGGCGGTGTCCCGTGCTTTCTGCACCGTGGGCACCAGGAGGGATACCATCGCGGCAATGATGGCGATCGTGATCAGAACTTCATAAAGCGTAAACGAACGCTTGCTGATCTTCCCGAAGAAGTACGCGCCTCGCATTAGATAAAAATAAGACATGGGTGAGTGCTTGTCAAAGCTGGGACAAAGGCGGCGCGCGACTAGTATGGTGTTTTGGCATTGATTGTTGATTTACAACCGGTTACGCTCTCGGCCGGATGAAGAAAGTGCCTAAGAAACTGGATCGGAAGTCCACCCGATTTCTTCACACCCAGCTTAAGGATATCCTTCTCACCCACCTGCGCGACAGAACGTTCAAGCCCGGCGACAAACTCCCCTCTGAAGAGCAGATTGCAAAAACATATCAGATCAACCGTGCAACCATCCGCCGGGCCCTCCGCGACTTGATCGTCGAAGGCATGATCTACCGTGTGCCGGCCACTGGAACATTCGTCTCCGATCCCAAATCGATGGATCCTGAGTTCGTGCGCGTTGGCAAGGGCGCCGCGCAGGTTGCCTGGCTGATGAAGACTGAAAAGGGCTTGGTTCTTGGCCCTTTCCACACCGAAATGTTCGAAACCGCGAACATGGACTTGCGCAAACTCCGCTATCACCTCGTCTTTTTTTCGATCGACGACGCCGCCAGCTCCACGGAGCTGATGAAGCGCATCAACAAGAAGGAATTTGCCGGAATCATGATGGTGGGCTGGATCGATCCGAAGTTGATTGAATCGCTGGTCCGCGCGGAAATCCCCGCCATCCTTGTTGACAATTACGTCCGTGGGCTGCAGCTCGACAGCATCCTACCCGATAACGAAGGCGGCGCGTATGAGGCGGTTCGTCATCTCCTGGACCGGGGCCACGAACGAATCGCCTGCATCCGGGCGCCATTGGATCAGGCGGCCGCGCGCGAGCGCTATCGGGGCTATGTCAATGCACTCGCGGATGCGGGCATTCCGATCCATGAAGCGCTCGTGGTCGAAGGAAACTTCCAGGTCGAGGGCGGCGAGCGGGCGATGAGCCAGCTGCTCGAACGAAAGAAGAACGAGCGCCCAACGGCTGTGTTCTGTCTCAATGATGAAATGGCGATCGGCGCCATGAAGAAGATCCGGCAATCTGGAATGAAGGTCCCCGATCAGGTATCGGTCATCGGATTCGATGACGTGGACTGGGCCGCCCATACCTTCCCTCCCCTGACCACGGTCCAAGTCCCCAAGGGGGAACTCGCGGGTGCCGCCATCAAACTCCTGCTCCAGCGCATGAAATCGCCTCAGGCGATCCCTTACAAGGTCCTGCTTCCGACGTCACTCATTGAGCGCGAATCGGTTGGGAAAGTACCT
>JAHFSZ010000034.1:2221-17966 GCA_023265515.1 Verrucomicrobiota bacterium | reverse complement strand
TGGGTTTGACTCTGTCAAACTGGTATAGTACCAGTACCATAGTGCCAAGCCAAACCGCCATGGTGGTTGCGCCGAGGGCCTCGTCCTTACCAGGCCGCGCGAAGCTGTTCATTTCAGGGCTGACCTTCCTCTTTTTGTTCGGCTTGTCTGCTTCCGGTACAGAACCGCTCAAGCTGATCGCCCTTGGAACTGAAAAGATCATCGATTACTCGAAATACGGCGATTTTCAGAACATTGGCACTGAGAAGTTTTTCTATCGCATCAAGGATCGCAAAGGGCTTGCTCAGGCTTGTGCAGAAGGAGTCGATCCAAACCGCTCGGTGTTCGATGACCCTGCGTTCCTTCAGACCAGGAATGCCGGCCAGCTAAAAGGTTCTCACTGGGACTATACTGATCATATCGATAAACCGCTCCGCTTCTATGCCTGGGCCGGTGCTAAAGAGGACCCCGGTGTGCGCCAGTACTACCTGGGCAAGGCTTTGGAGGACAATGGGTATCTTTTGCAGGCGATCCAAGCCTATTATGCCCAAATCATCCTTTACCCGCGAACCGTGGGATGGAGTTATTGGAAAACGCCGTTGTACATTTCCAGGATGTCATTGGATCGTATTTTTTATCTGGTATGCAACCACCCTGAGCTCGGTTTCCATCTGGAAGGTGCTTTTGTCAAAGTAGAGAATGGATTTGATGACGACACTTCCAACGACCGGATTCTTATTAATCCAGGCCACTGGGTCAATAGCCCGCCTTCTTTCCAGACCGCCGATCTGACGACCGCGAAAATTGTGAAAACAGTGGGCGGTTGCCGAGAGGGAGAAGGTCGTCCCAGTATCCAACTGGTTCAATATGATAATGGCCATTGGCAGCTTTTGAAGGATGGAAAACCATACCGGATTCAGGCGATGGCGTACGTTCCTACTCCCGTCGGGTTGGGCAGCAAGACGCCAGGCTACGAAGTCAACGGCAGTTGGCAGACGGCGGATCGTAATCACAACGGCATCGTCGATGCCGCTGAAGAATGCTGGGTGGATGCAAACAAGAACAATCTTCAGGACCCCGGCGAAGCCTCCACCACCGACATGGAGCTGATGAAGCGCATGGGCGTGAACACCGTCCGAATCTATCACCATGTCTACAACAAGGAATTGCTCCGCAAATGGCATAAAGAACAGGGAACGATGTTTCTGATCGGCGACTTTGCCGGGGGATACGCAGTCGGTTCTGGCGTCGATTTTGATACGGGCACCGACTACAACAACCCCGAACAGATCAAAAGCATGCTCGAGAGCATCCGCTCCATGGTCATGTCGGAGAAAGATGAGCCGTACGTGCTGATGTGGGTCCTGGGTAACGAGAATGTTTACGGTGTCGGCAATAACGCCAAAACCCAGCCGGAAGCCTTTTTCCGGTTTATCAATCAGGCCGCCCAGTTGATTCACGAACTGGATCCGTCACGGCCTGTTGCTGTGAGCAGCGGAGACCTATCCCGGTTTGACATTTTTGTGGAGCTTTGCCCGGCCGTGGACGTCTACGGTTGCAATATTTACCGCGGCAATGGCGGAATGGGAGACAGCTTTTGGCATACCATCCACGACATGTGCGGCAAACCAGTCCTCATCACTGAGTACGGTTCTCCCGCCTTTGGAAAGAGCCGAACTGCCGAGCAAATCGAGCAGTTCCAGGTCGAGTACCACAAATCGAACTGGGAGGACATCGCTCGCAATATGGCCGGTGGCCCGGGTTGTGGAAATGCGCTGGGCGGGGTCGCCTTCGAGTTTTGCGACGAATGGTGGAAGGCCGAACTTTTCTCTCAAAAGGAGCATGATGCCCAAGCCCAGCACCCTGCCCCCTTTTGCGATGGCTACAACTACGAGGAGTTTTTTGGCCTGTATTCGCTCGGAAACGGCCAGGACTCCCCTTTTCTGCGCCAGCCCCGTCAGGTGGTCGATTACTACACCCAGGTCTGGAACCGCCCCTAGGACGCTTCCACACGGTTTGTATGGCGGTTTGGACGTCACCTCAATTTGACAAGCCCTCGGCGTTGGTGTACTAGTACTATACTGGCATGAAAACCTTGGAGCGTACCAACGGTAAAGGCTCGCGTGCATTCCTGCACGTTCAGCTATCCAACATCCTGCGCACCCAGATCGCGGATCGAACTTACCGGGTTGGCGACAAACTCCCCTCCGAAGTCGAATTGGGCAAAACCTACAGTGTGAACCGGGCCACGGTCCGGCGCGCCCTGCAGAAGCTCATCTCAGAACGGCTGATCTACCGAATCCCGGCCTCCGGGACGTTCGTATCCGACAACGCCCGCGTTGACGCGAAATACACGCAGACTGCTGAGGGCGAGATCAACGTTGCCTGGGTGATCGGCATCGGTGCGAACCGCGTCTTGGGACCGTTCCATGCGCTTCTTTTCTCGAATGTTTCCAATGAATTGAGCCGTTTTCAGCAGCACCTGGTCTTTTTTTCCATGGATCAGTCGGAGTGCGACGACCTGATCATTGCCAATATCCGCCAGAAGAAGATTCATGCGATCTTCCTTGTGGGCCATTTTCCGGGTCACCTTTTCGAAAAATTCAAAAAACTTAACGTCCCGATTGTGTTGCTGGACAACAGTCTGTCCGACAATTCGGTCGATTGTGTGATCGCGGATAACGATCGCGGCGCTTACGATGCAACCTGCCGGATGATTGAGAAGGGACACCGCCGGATCGCCTGCATCCGCGCGCCATTGAAGGAAGCCGCAACCCAGGAGCGTTTCCGCGGCTACATCCATGCGCTGACGGACGCCGGCATCGCCTTTTACGAAGAGCTCGTGGTGGAAGGCAACTTTCAAAGCGACGGCGGCGAGGTGGCGATGGAAAAACTGCTGTCCCTCAAGTTCCCGCCCACCGGGGTGTTTTGCTTCAACGACGAAATGGCGATCGGCGCCATGAAGGCCATCCGAAACCACGGCCTCAAAGTCCCCGAAGACATTTCGATCGTCGGTTTTGACGACATTGAATGGTCGTCCCACGCCATCCCTCCCCTTTGCACGGTGCATGTTCCCATTGAAGAAATCGCCTACGCTGGCGTTCAACTTCTGGAGAACCGGATGCAAAGGCCGTCATCGGTGCCTTACAAGGTTCTGATTCCGGCACGTTTTGTGGAGCGTTCATCGATCGGGAAACGATGAAGCTCAGGAGAATAGGTTTTTTTGAAGCGGTCCGGCTGTGAGTGGACTTTCAAAAAAGGTGCGTTGTCAGAATGAAAGGAAAGAGGTCTATGAGAAAATCAACATCAATCAAGAGAATGCTTGCCGTCCTGTCCCTGGTTCTGCCGGCCGTTGCGCTGATCCAGGCCGTGGAACTGCCGTTCTACGTGTACAAGGATGGAAGCGGCAAGGAGAACAAGTTCGTCCCTTCTGGGTTCACGGGCGATTACTCAGCCATTCAGATGGACATGTCATGCACGACGACGCCCAAAGAGGGCAAGACGTGCCTGAAGTTCACCTACACGGGAAAGCCGACCCAGGGACTGAATTGGGCAGGTGTGTTCTTTCAGAACCCTGCCAACAACTGGGGCACGACCGACGGCGGCTTTGATATCACCGGCGCGAAGAAGTTGAAGTTTTCCGCGCGTGGCGAGAAAGGCGGCGAGATCGTTGAGTTCAAGTTCGGCGGCATCAACGGAACGGCGTATGCCGACTCCGATGGCGCCACGACCGGGTCGGTGACCCTCACGAAGGACTGGAAAGACTACGAGATCGATCTCACGGGTCTGGACCTGTCCTATATCATCGGTGGATTCGTCTGGGCCGCCAGGGCGGATGACAATCCCGAAGGCGCTGTGTTTTATCTGGATGACATCGCGTACGTGAACTAACCAAGGAACAAGAAGAAGCTATGAAAAACAAGTCAATGAAGATTCTGGCCGCGATTCTGGCGGGCGGCCTTGTGGTGGGCAGTGTTTCAGCGCAGACCGCGCCGGCGCCGGCGCCGGAAGCCAAACCGCCGCAAAAACTGCCGTTCTATGTTTACAGCGACCAGGCCGATCATTTCATCCCCTCCGGTTACATGGGGGATACCTCCGACATCACGATCATCGGCATGTACAAGCAGAAGCCCGCCAAGGGCTTGGCTTGCATGAAGGTCAAGTACAGTGGCAAGGCGGCACAGGGGAATAAATGGGCGGGTGTTTATTGGCAGGACCCGGCCAACAACTGGGGCACGGTGAAGGGCGCCGGCTACAACCTGACGGGGGCCAAAAAGTTGAAATTCATGGCGCGCGGCGACAAGGGCGGCGAGGTCGTGGAGTTCAAGTCGGGCGGCATTTCGGGCGAGTTCCCGGATTCGTACCGGGCTGAAGCGCCGATCGTCACCCTGACTCCGGAGTGGCAGGAGTACATCATCGATCTCGAGGGCCAGGACCTGAGCACGGTGATCGGCGGATTTATCTTTGCCGTAGCGAAGGATAAGAATCCGGACGGAGCGACCTTCTTTCTGGATGAGATCCGTTTCCAGGCCGAATAAAGTCGCACTTTGCCATTCGGTCGATTTGGAGGGGGGCGTTTCCTGCGCCCCCCTCAAATTTTTTTTGACAAGGCACCTGTTGTTTTCTCACGGGATCTTTTGAATAGCCATGGTGGCTTGGCCGTCTTTATCCTTGATGAGATGGTGCAGATGAACTAGATAACCCTGGTCCTGCAATACACGAAATCGATCAACTTCTTCAGAAAAAAACTATGAATACGATCCTCAAAATGACCGCGGCCGTGTTGGCCGGATTTCTGCTAAGCATGAATGCGTCCGCCGAGGATGCGAAACCGCCCCAAAAGCTCCCCTTCTACATCTACAGCGACCAAGGCGATCACTTCATTCCGTCCGGCTACATGGGCGACACATCGGATATCGTGATTGCGGGCGCCTCCAAAAACAACCCCGGAAAGGGCGCAACCTGTATGCAGGTCAAGTACAGCGCGAAGGCGGGTGGCGGCCAGAAATGGGCGGGTGTTTATTGGCAGGACCCGGCCAACAACTGGGGCACGGTGAAGGGCGCCGGCTACAACCTGACGGGGGCCAAAAAGTTGAAATTCATGGCGCGCGGCGACAAGGGCGGCGAGGTCGTGGAGTTCAAGTCGGGCGGCATTTCGGGTGAGTATCCGGACTCCTTCAAGGCTGAAGCTCCGGTAACAACGCTAACCACGGAATGGAAGGAGTATGAAATCGACCTGGCTGGCCAGGATTTGAGCACGGTGATTGGCGGATTTATGTTTGTTCTGGCCAAGGACAAGAATCCAGACGGCGCGAGCTTTTGCCTCGACGAGATCCGTTACACGGCTGACTAGTATTCCAGTGCCGATGGTTTGTCCCGAGGCCTTGCTCATTCGCGGGTAAGGCCTTCGGTTTTTATGGGGATGGGCCTGACGAGGCTCGCGTCACGGTGGCCCCGAAACTCTTTGCACTTGCATGCCGAATCGTTTAGCTTGCCCAAGAAACATCGGTGATGCCTGATGAAAAAGGCGTATCTACTTCTCGTTTTGCCCTGGCTCTGCGCGAGCCCATGCTTCGGCCAACAGTCGATCAATACACCAAAACCCGCTGAAAAAGTCCCGTTCACCGTTTATCGCGAACCGGAGCGCGACCGGCACTTTGCCCCATCCGGGCAAATTGGTGATACGGATGACATTAAAGTGATGGAAGCGCATGCTGAGAATGTAAAGGAAGGCCAATACTGCATCCGGATCGAATACAGTGGCCAGGAATCCAAGGGTGAACACTGGGCAGGCGTCTACTGGCAGGAGCCCGACTTCAACTTTGGGACGGTTCCCGATGCCGGTTTCAATTTGAAGGGCGCGCGAAAAATCAGCTTCTGGGCCCGGGGCGAAAAGGGCGGTGAGCGGATTGAAGTGAAGGCTGGGGGCATCAAAGGCATGTATCCCGACAGCTTCGACATGCCGCTCAAAACTCTCGAACTGTCCAAGATGTGGAAAAAATTCACGATCCCTGTCAGTGAAAAAGATCTCTCTTACGTGATCGGCGGGTTCTTCGTCTCCTTCCAGAAGAAATACAATCCCACCGGCGCGATCATCTATCTGGATGACATCATCTACGAGTAGGTTCCAGCGTGGACTTGATTTCAGGCCGCAACTCGAATTACTATTCCCCTCTCTTCGACGCGGGTGTAGCTTAATGGTAAAGCTCCAGCCTTCCAAGCCTGCCCGCGTGACGGAGCAAAGGTTGCTTGCTCAAACGAGCTGATCCCATTGCATGCGTTCGCGTACATGAACGGCCAGGGCTGGCCACGAAGCAGAAATGAACTATTTCTTCTACGTCATTCAAAGTCAGTTATCCGGCCAATTGTACAAAGGACACAGCCGTGATCTCCAACGTCGTCTCAGGCAGCACAACACGGGTATGACCCGGAGCACCCGCCACGGCATTCCTTGGAAGTTGATTTATTTTGAATCTCATCCAACTCTTGGTGCAGCCGTCGCACGCGAAAAATTCTTCAAGACCCGCAAAGGTGGCACCATTCTGAAGAGGCGAATACTTGAGAATCTTGACCGGCGTCCTCAAAAGGGTAAACTTGTCCAAGTTCATGCGGGTGTAGCTTAATGGTAAAGCTCCAGCCTTCCAAGCTGGCCACGAGGGTTCGATTCCCTTCACCCGCTCATTTTTGCTGCGCAAAAATGAGCGAGGCTCGCCCACAAGGTGGGCGGCCCGCTCGACATTTGAATGGCTGAAAATGACATTTCCCATTGTAAAATCAGGGTTTTTGGGCCCGCCTGCGGCGGGTAAAGCTTCGCCCTCCCGAGGAGGGTTTGTGCGCCGGAGGCGCATTCCTTTTGACTAAAGCCGATTGGGAAGCTATAGTGGACTGGTATGCAACCAGTACGTTTACGACTGTTACGGCTGGAGGTTCGAAAGGACGCGGGCTCGTCCATCGGTCTTTTTGGAATGACCTTGTTACTGGCGGCATCCCTATTTGTCGCGGCGGGCTGCTCCAAATCAAGCGCAGATCTTTCGGTAGCCCCCTCCGAAGTTGATCCGTCAGCTCCCGCGGAGATTTCGACCGGTATCACGCCGGCAGAAACAAGCCTGCTGGAGGAAAATGTCGTCAGCGGTTTCAAATCTCCAAAGCTCCCACTTTATGTATACAAGGACGCCGGCATGGCCAGCTATTATCCCGATGGGTGGATGGGTGACTACAACGACATCAAGCTGAGCGTTTACTGCGAGGAAAATCCGCATTCCGGCAAGACCTGCATCAAGATCAACTACCTGCCCGGCGCCAGCCAGAACTCCAAATGGGCGGGCGTTTTCTGGCAGTACCCAGGATGTCAGTGGGGAAAGAAAAAGGGAGCCTACGATCTGACCGGCGCGAAAAAGCTGAAATTCTGGGCGCGCGGCGACAAGGGTGGCGAAGTCATCCAGGAAGTGAAGATGGGCGGCATCAGCGGCAAGTACAAGGACAGTGACACCGCGGGAATCGGGCCGATCACCCTTACCGCGGAATGGAAGGAATACGAAATCGATCTTTCAGGCGTCGACCTTTCCTACATCGCCGGCGGCTTCTGCTGGTCGACGAGCCTGGAACAAAACCGCGACGGCTGCAGCTTCTATCTGGACGACATCGTGTATGAATAAAAGCGGTTCCGGGTTTGGACAAGGGGTGTGGTGTGCCGTGACCTGGACGGCGGTTTTCCTGCCTCTTCTCGGAACTGGTTGTTCGAGATCTGGCCCGGATCTTTCGAGCACGCCCCAACGGTCCGCCCAACCGGCCGAAGGTTTCACCAAGGCGGAGGCCGGCCTGCTGAACGAAAATGCGGCGACGGCTCTTCGGGCGGTCAAGTTTCCATTTTATGTGTATCAGGACGCGGGCATCGGCGCATTCGTGCCCGACGGCTGGATGGGTGACTTCAAGGATGTCAAGATGGACCTCCAAAGCGGCGTTCATCCTCGCTCCGGAAAGACGTGCGTCAAGGTCGACTATCTTCCTGGCGCCAGCCAGAACTCACGCTGGGCCGGAGTCTACTGGCAGTTTCCAGGCAACTCCTGGGGCAGCCGCAAAGGCGGGTATGATTTGACGGGGGCCAGGAAGCTGAGCTTCTGGGCGTGCGGCGAGCTTGGGGGCGAAGTGATCCAGGAGGTGAAAATCGGCGGGATCAGCGGCAAGTACAAGGACAGCGACACAGCGGGAATCGGGCCGATCACGCTGATGAAGGAATGGCAGCAGTTCGTAATCAACCTGGAAGGAGTCGATCTTTCCTACATTTCCGGCGGATTCTGCTGGTCCACGAACCTCGATCTCAATAAAAACGGGTGCACCTTTTACCTGGATGACATTGTTTATGAATGAAAACCTTTCCCAGTACGCCGACGAAAAAAAAAGCTCCAAGAAATGGCTCCTGCTTGCCTTTTTGCTGCTTCTCCTCTTTGGGGGCGCCCTTGCCGCTTTTCTGATCAAACGCGGAGGACATTCAGCGGGAGGCATGCCGAAAATCACGCTGGATGACTCCAAGGGCGGCCACCGCCTGCTCATCGACGGCAAGCCGTTTTTCATCCGCGGTGTCTGCTACAATCCGGTGCCGATCGGCCAGAATTTCAAATCCGACTTTTTCGGCAAGGACTCCCCCGCCCTCGGCGTCGACGGCGACCTGATGAAGCAGGCCAACATCAACACGATCCGCCTCTATCACGCCGGCACCAATGCTGCAGATGTTAAGTTGGTCATCAACGGACTCTACAAGAAGCACGGCATTTTCAGCCTGCTCGGTCACCACCTCGCGTTCTGGGAGTGGCCTCCCGCCAACTACGCCGACCCGAAGTTTCGCGAACATTTGAAGAAACAGGTGCTCGACATGGTCCGCACCTACAAGGACGAGCCCGGTGTCCTGGGCTGGATCCTGGGCAACGAGAACAACTACAGCTTCGACCTCGACGTCCGTCCCTGGACTTCGGACGAGATTGATGCGCTTGCCACACCGGAAGAGCGCCGCCTGGAGAGGGCCAAAATCTATTATACCTTCATCAATGATATGGCCAGGGAGGTCAAAAAGATCGACAAGCGCCATCCGGTGATCATGGGCGTCGGCGAGACCAAGAGCCTGGACATCGCGGCCAAGTACGCGACCGACATCGATATTCTGGGCATGATCGCCTATCGGGGATCCAGCTTCGGAAACCTCTTTCGCGAGATCAAACAAAAGATGGACAAGGCGATGATGCTGATCGAATTCGGCTGCGACCGCTACAACGTCATCACTCAGAAAGAGGAGGAAAACTTTCAAGCCGAGTTCATCAAAATGCAATGGCGAGACATCCTGAAAAATTCCGCCGATATTGGCGGCGCAAAAAACTGCCTTGGTGGAACGCTCTTCGAATGGAGTGATGAGTGGTGGAAGGGCAATGACACCGACACCCGAAGCTGGTCTGTGCAAGATTCGGTTGCGCACTGGCGAAATGTCGCTTATTACTATGATGCGGACAAGGAAGGCCTCAACAATATGAATGAGGAGTGGTGGGGCATTGTCCGCCTCGATCCAAACAAAAAGGTCGATGGCCACGACGCACGGATTCCCACGAAGGCTTATAATCTGATCAAGCAGATGTGGGGGGCCGAAAAGAAATAGGTCTGAATGAGCGCCCAGAGAAAGGATGAGGCAAGCCGGCTCAATGACCTCATCGTCAGCCACAGCGCTTGTATCAGCCAACTCTACAGTTCGATTTGCAGCGTCATCGTTGGGCAAACTTACATGATCGAGCGCCTGATCATCGGGCTGCTCGCCAATGGCCACGTTCTGCTGGAAGGCGCGCCCGGACTGGCCAAGACGCTGACGGTGAAGACCCTTGCGCAGGCGATCAACACCAAGTTCCAGCGCATTCAGTTCACACCCGATCTTCTGCCCTCGGATATTGTCGGCACGCTGATTTATAACCAGAAAACCGGCGAGTTCATGACCCAGAAAGGACCGATCTTCGCCAATATCATTCTCGCCGACGAAATCAACCGCGCGCCTCCCAAGGCTCAAAGCGCTCTTCTGGAAGCGATGCAGGAACGCCAGGTGACGATTGGCGGACAGACCTTCCCGCTCGACGAGCCCTTTCTGGTGCTGGCGACGCAGAATCCGATCGAGCAGGAAGGCACCTATCCCCTGCCCGAGGCGCAGGTCGATCGCTTCATGTTCAAGGTGAACATCACCTACCCGAGCCGGGTCGAGGAGTTTCAGATCATGGAACGCATGGCGGGTGTCGGCGACACCTTTGTCGAGTCAACGGTCATGCCCGACGCGATCCTGGCTGCACGCGACATCGTCAAGCAGATCTACATCGACGATAACATCAAAACCTACATTGTGAACATCGTTGATTCGACACGGCATCCGGAGCAGTACCGGCTCAACGTCAAGCATCTGCTCATGTATGGCTCCTCTCCACGCGCGACTCTGGTGCTCAACATGGGCTCACGGGCCCGCGCGTTCATGCAGGGTCGCACCTTTGTGATCCCGGAGGATGTCAAGGCGATCGCGGCCGACGCCCTGCGCCATCGCCTGATCCTCACTTATGAGGCCGATGCTGAACAAATTACCGGAGACCACATCGTCAAATATATTCTAGATACGCTCGAAGTCCCATGAACTTCCAGCCCTTCGACCAGAAAACCCTCCGCAAGATCTGTCAGATTGAGATGACGTCAAAGCGGCTGGTCGACAATATCTTTGCGGGAAAATACCGGAGCGTTTTCAAGGGCCGGGGCATGGATTTTTCGGATATTCGAGAGTATGTCATCGGCGACGATGTGCGCCGGATCGATTGGAATGTGACGGCCCGGACAGGCACCCCCTATGTCAAGTTGCTTGTGGAGGAGCGCGAGATGACGGTCGTCTTCCTGATCGATGCGAGCGCCTCCGCGCAGTTCGGCACTCGGAAGAGGACCAAGTCGGACTTGCTGGCGGAAGTGGCCGCGATCCTGGCGTTCGCGGCGATCTACAACGGCGACCGCGTCGGCCTGCTGGTATTCACCGATCAGATCGAGCACTTCATCAAACCAAAGAAGGGGCGCAGCCACGTCCTGCGCGTGATCCATGACATCCTCACCTTTACGCCGAAGAACCGCGGCACGAATTTGTCCGTGGGTCTCCACGGCCTCAACGATATTTTCCGGCGCAAGGCCACCGTCTTTTTTTTCAGCGATTTTCTTGCTGAGGGGTATGAGAAAGACCTGCGTGTCGCCCATGGCAAGCACGACGTCATCTCGATGTGCTTGGAGGACAAGGTTGAGCGCGATTTTCCGCCGCTTGGGCTGATCAATCTGGAGGATGCGGAAAACAGCGAAGTCATCCGCGTGAACACCTCCCGTTCGGTTTTCCGGATGAAGCTCAAAAAATCCACTGATGAATATTTCCGGAGCCGCGACCGCTTTTTCGATGCATGCGGCATCGACCATATTACCATCAACACCGATCAGCCCTATGTCGAGCCGCTGGTAAAGTTTTTCCGGAAGCGCGAACAGAGAATCCATGGCTGAGGGGCAAGCAAGCATGATGAATCACCTGTGGCTGATCCTTTTGTGTCTGCTGGCACCAGCCGGCCAGGCTGAGGATCAGCCGTTGCGCATGTCGGTGGAAATCACGCCCGGTAACGAGATCACCATCGGTGATGAGGTGAAGCTGCTTATCAAGATCGATCACGACGCCTCGTATACGCTCGTTCCACCTTCCGATACATTGCCGCTCAGGCCCTTTGAATTCAAGCGAGCCCATGTCGCCACCCCCAAATCATCGGGAAACCGGGTCACGGACTCCGTCACGGTGGTCTGCACCATCTTCGATCTCGGAAATTTCCAGATTCCGAAGATTCCGCTGACGCTCATCGACGCGAACGGGCTTTCGGTCGTCGCACACACCGACAAGATCCCCATCGAGGTCCGTCCCATGTTAAAAGAGGACGACGCTGAGTTGCGCCCCATCAAGGGCCCTGTCAGCGTCAACCTGCTTGCCTTCTACAAAGCCGTGCTTTGGCCGGTGATCCTGGTCATCCTCCTGACCATTCTCTACTTCTGGTTGAAGCGAATGGCCAAAAAAACCGCGCACACCATCTCCGTGGACGACCAATTCGATGCCACCATGGAGGCTCTCGGTGCACTTCGAGAACTGCGCAAGCGTCATCGGAACATTTTCGAGACATCGGCCGCCTCTGAAAAGCAGAAACCAACCTATCATTTCGAAAAACCTGACATGGAGGCAACGGACGAGGCAATGGTCGCCTTGCTCGATTTGCAGGACCAGAAACTGCTGGTCGAAGCCCTGGCCCGCCAATTTCACGGTGAGCTTTCGCACATTTTTCGTCACTATGTAGGCCGTCGCTATTCCTTTCCGACATTCGAGAAAACAACCTCGGAAATCACCATGCTGGCGCTCCAGAATGGTGTTGGTGAAGAGGTTCGCAACTGGATGCACGCCATCCTGGATCACTGTGATTTCGCGAAGTTTGCGCCCACGGAGCCATCCAAGGAGGATTGCGAGCATGTGTGGAAGCAGTGCTGGGAATTCGTCCTCAAGACAAGGCCGCCGCCCAAGGATGGAACCGCGACGCTTTCGGTGGTCCGCTCCTCAACTTCCGGACGGTGAATTCCATGATGCTTGCCAGCCCGTGGTATTTGCTTCTCCTCTTGCCGGCCTTGGCCGTGTTGTGGCTCCTGGCGCATGGCAAACTTGGGCGCGATGCGACGCTGGTCTTTTCCTATTTGAATCTGTTGAAGCACGGGCGCCTCAGGCGGCGTACGTTCCAGTCGTTCAGCGCCTTCCGATTTCTTGGGAGATTCCTGCCGATTTTTCTTTTTATCTTTGCCCTTTCCCGCCCCCAAACAGCCAGCGAGGAACTGAGGCCTGTCGGTGAAACAACCGAGTTTGTCTTCGTCGTCGAAGACTCCTCCAGCATGCTTCATGCGAAGCTGGGTCAGCAAAACCGGCTGGATGCCGTCAAAACGGCCATTCGCGAATTCATCGTCCGTCGCGCGTACGACCGGCTTGGCCTCGTTGCATTCGCGCAGACAGCATCCACCCTCTGCCCCGTCACGGCCGACCACACCACGTTTCTCGAAAGACTCGACCGGCTGGACGAGGTTTCACTGCCGGACGGACGTGTTCACGGCATCGGAGTCGCTACGGCGCTCAACCGGCTGAAGGGTTCCAGCGCGCGTTATCGGGCCGTGATCCTGATCTCCGACGGCGCACCAACGCCCGGGATAATCGACGCGGACGCGGCAGCACAGGCCGCAAGCGCGCTGGGCATCCACGTTTATGCGGTTGGGATCGGCGCGGAAGGTGAAAGAATTCTTCCGGAGTCGGAGCCGGTTTACGCTCCTGACCGGCTGGCGAAGCACAACTTCGATGAGCGCGCGCTTTTCCAGATGGCTCGAAAAACCGGCGGCGTCTATTTCCGGGCAAGGGATCCGAACGCGCTCGCGGATATTTTTCATGAAATCGATTCACTGGAGCAGTATCAGCTTTCCATCGAACGCATTGTCCACCGTCACGAGTATTTCATGTGGTTCGCCTGGCCGGGGCTGATCTGCCTCCTGGCCCACACGTTGTTTGACCGGATCCTTTTCAAAAAGCTCCCATGAGCTGGAATGCCCCCCAATATTTGCATCTTCTTTGGCTGGTGCCCGGCCTGGCCGTCGCGATGTTCGCTGCCAGTTATTCACGCCGAAATACGCTGGCCAAGCTCGGTGATCCGGAACTGATCGGCCGGCTCATGGCATCATGCGATCGCAAAAAGCGGTTTTTGAAAAATGTTCTGGTTCTTTTTGCAACAGCAGCGGCCATCGTGGCATTGGCACAGCCTCAGACCTTTTCCAGAAAACTGAATGTCACCCGGGAAGGCATCGACCTGATGATCGTGGTGGATGTCTCGCTCAGCATGCTCGCCGAGGATATGCCCAAAAGCCGGATTGAATATTCGAAACAGGAACTGGATCGTCTGGTCAGCTCGGCGCCAGTTGTCCGGATCGGGCTGATCGCATTTTCCGGCGGCACACAGATCCTCTCGCCGTTGACCGCCGACCGCGATCTGATTCGAAAACTCATCCGCGAGCTCCGTCCGGACACCGTGCCTGTCAGGGGAAGCATGCTTGGCATGGCCATGCAGGCGGGGGTCGGCTCGTTTGTTGAAAAGCAACGCAAAGCCCGGATCCTGCTTCTGCTAACCGACGGTGAGGACTTCAATCCGTTCCCGATCTACCTCGCGGAAAAGGCGCGGAATGACGGTATAAGGCTCTTTATAGTGGGGATTGGCCGGCCGGAAGGTCATACCATCCCCTTGAAGGCCGCAGGAGCCCCCATGGGCTTCATGTTGGACGGCGAAGGCAAACTCGTATATACTAGTTTAAATGAGGGATTGCTCATGAAGATTGCCGAAACATCCGGTGGGACCTATTGTGCGGCCTACGATTCCCAGGAGCCTTTTGTGAATCTGTTGTTGCGCGATCTCGACTCCATCCAGAAGGCCGAGGCGTTTCAGGACGTCGTGGTCGAGCATGAAAGTCGTTTTCAATGGCCGTTGCTGCTGGCAGTGATCGGTCTTCTGATCGAAGTCAGCATTTCCGAAAGGAGGCGGTTGGCATGAGAATGTCGAGAGGGATTTTTTTCCTCCTTGCCCTCCCCGTTGCGCTCGCCGCCGCGACGCCGGAAACGCGCGAGCTCATCGACTCCGGAAATTCTTTTTACCGAATGGGCTTGTATGAGGAAGCCGGAAGGCAATACCTGCGCGCGGCTAAACTGGATGGTGACTCGCCGGAGATCAACTACAACCTCGGTAATGTTTATCATCAGAAATTTCTCGAGGCGAAGCTCTCGCCCCCTTCCGGAGAAAACAGAAACCATGCCTCCGAGTGGGAGCAAAAGGCGGTCACGTCCTACTTGCAAGCATTGGCTTCTGAATCCCCCACCCTTCGGGCGCGTGTGCTCTTCAATCTTGGCAATACCTATGCAGAAGCGCAGAGACGTGATGAGGCGATCACCGCATACCAGGAGGCTCTGCGCATCCTCCCCGGCGATGAGGACACCAAGCACAATCTGGAGCTGCTGTTAAGAACCAAGAAGGTGTCCACGGTGGTTGAAGTGAGCTCGACTATCAGCAATGGCGTGGAGGTCACGTCATTGCCTCTCAAGCATGGCCGCAAAACCACCAACTCCATCGGCAAGGCGCAGGCGATGGGCGGCGCAGGCGGCAAGGCCGAGGGCCAGGGTGAACAGAAGACGGATGGATTGGGTGGCGGCGCGGGCGCGGTGGCTTTGGGCGGAGGCGGCGGGGCCGGAAAGGCCGCCCTCGCCGGAGGAGCAGGTGCAGGTACGGTCGCTTCGGGCGTGGTGGCAACCAATGCCTCCGCATCGGATGGCGGCGAGAAAGGCAACCGGGCCGGGGTGGCCGAAAGCAGCGCCGGCGGGACTGTCTCACAGAACACCGCGGGCGCGGGGGGCCCTGCCGGCAGCGTTGAAGGCAGGACCGGGACAACATCAGCGGATAAGGTCAACACCAAGGACAAAACAGCATCTTCCGCAGCCATATCGGCACAGAGCGACACCACGACGCTCAAGGATCAGGACAAGAACGCCAGCGCGTCCTCCGCCGCAACGGACACATTAGACCCGAAGCACCAGGAAGTCCTCGACAAGGCCTCCAAGGCGGAACAGCGCTATATCAATCAATGGACACGGCCGCCGGAGCTTAAGAAATCCAAGGACCAGGATTGGTAG
>JAHFSZ010000034.1:0-2121 GCA_023265515.1 Verrucomicrobiota bacterium | reverse complement strand
GCCTCCTGCCAATCTTCAGGAAAGCGCTCCTGGGTGAGGACAAGCATCGAGTCTTCAAGGCATTGGATGGCGAGCCGGAGATTTTCGGCAGGCTCGCCGACATGCCGCTCGGAATAGGCGACCGCCAGCGCGCCCTGGGTGATCGCCCAGTCATCCGCAAACTCCTCGCGGGAGAACACCGTCAGCGCCTGCAGGAAATGCTCGATCATCCGCTCGAGGTTTTCAGTCTTGTTGCCTTCCGATCGCTGGTCATAAGCGTAGCCGAGGTTCCGGTGTGTGTGCGCCCATTTGAACCGGTCAACCCTTGCGGAGAGCCGGCTGAGGATCTCCTTGTAGATGGTGACCGCCTCTTCGAGATTTTGTGGCCGCTGGCTGGTATCGGCGCGCGTGAGCGCGAGCGCGAGATTCGACTTGGCCCAGTACCAATCCGGAAGATTGGCCGGTCCGGTCATCCCGGCAGCCTCACGGCAGAGGTTGATGCACTTGAGCCAATTCTCGCTCTTCTTGAGGCGGTTCACCTCCGCTTTCAGCTCGTCGATCGATTCGTCGGCAGGCATGTTTCGCTACGTTACTCGTCGTAAACCGGTTCTTCAACCCCATTTCTGTGACTCAGTTTTCGCTTCGAATGAATCGCACCCGCCAGAATTTGTTTGTCATCCCAGTCCTCTAAACTTACGTTGTGAGCGGTCTGACCAACCGTTGAGGGGTGAGGTGGCTGAGTGGTCTAAAGCGCCGGTTTGCTAAACCGGTGTACGGGTTAAACCGTACCGAGGGTTCAAATCCCTCCCTCACCGCCAGTTTGCTGCTCCCCGCAAGCTGAGATGCTGGAGGACGGATGAGAACTTGAGTTCGATCGCGCGACCGCGAAGCGGCGTCGGGGCAGAGCTCCGGCCTAAGGCGCATTCTCCCGCCAGTACACGGCATCCCAGTTGGCGCTCGAGTTGTACGTCGCCGAGAGCGCCTCGTCGTAGTGGAAATTCGCGTTGCCGCCCATGGTGATGGTGTTGGCGACGACCGAACCGTAGACGGTACCGGTGTGGCCCGCGCCGCCGATCGAATAGGCATGGCCGGGGGCGTAGATGGCTCCCTTGAACGCCGCGTTGCCGTCCATGGAGACGGTCTTCGTTCCCGAGGTGGGAGTCTTGGCGTAAATCACCAGGTCGGAGGGCACGGTGTTGCTGGGAGATACAACGCCGTTTCCCGCCACAGCGACGTTGCCCACCACCCAGATCTTGACGGTATGAGTCGTATTGGTCCCCAAAATCTGGATGCTGGCGCTGCCTGCGAGAGAAATGTCCCCGCTGACATAAAGCCGGATGTTTCCAGTTCTCGAATCCAGAGTCAGTTTCTTGGTGCTGCCACCGCTGAGGCTGATCGAAGAGATGTTGTAGTCACCGGGGCCAAGCGTCGTGGTGGTGGTGACCGCGATTTGGGAACCCGTGGTAGTCGGCCAGCCGGTCGACGCGTCGACGGTGGTTCCGGAAGGCGTCCAAGCTGTCGAGCTGGCAATCGTCTTGGCCGGACCCGTGGCATCGGGGATGTTTACCTGAAGGCCGACGTTCTGGCTTCCCGTAACGTACGCCTGAGGGCCTTCCGTGATCACGCCGTTGACGCCGACCCAGAGATCGCCATAGACGTTGCCGTTGCCGGCATTGAGGGACACCCCGTCGGTGCCGACGTTGCCCTTCAAATTGGCATGGGGATCGGGCGTGGCGGTGAGAGTCACATACTGGCCGCTCGGGAAGTGCGTTGTGTCCGTGGAGTCATACGAGTCAACGATGACGTTATTGCCGTTGAACTGGATGTTACCTTTGGCCAGCAAGCCGAAGGTAAAGGGCGATCCGGGAGTCAGCCGGATTTCCACCTGCCGGCTGATGTTGGTCAGCGAGGTGTTGGGAGCCTGACACGTCCCGGTCGAAACGATCACCCAGTCGTTGGTGACCTGGTACGCATTGACCGTGAACGAACCGATCGACGTGGTGTTGGTGCCGTCGGCGGTCAATGACAAGGTGATCGAATGATTGGTTGAGGACACGGTCGAAGGCGTCCATCCGGACCAGGCGTTGGTATCCGAAGACTGGAGGTTGAGCGCGTTCCAGGCCAGGTCCACTCCTCCTTCCG
>JAHFSZ010000033.1:24936-25805 GCA_023265515.1 Verrucomicrobiota bacterium | reverse complement strand
TCCGCATCGATGTCGCAACCGAACCATTTTTGACTGTCGGCAGCTTGAGCCTGCATCCAAAGCAGCGTCCGTCCGCATCCGCATCCAAAATCGAGGACCGTCCGAAATGACGACAGCTTCCGCCCGTGTTTTTCCAGGATGTTTCGAATGTCCTCGGAAGCAAGCCGTCCGACCTCGATGAACGCATCAAGGTCTGGCTTGCCGCCCACGCGATAGCGAAGCCAGACCGATGGCAGGGCCTTGAATTTCGTTTTCCGGATGCTCGCGGCATCGTCGAGGGCGTGCCAATAGCATGCGCAATGCATGACGGCGCGGTAGAGAAGCACGCCCCACGGAATCGCCCAGACCGGGACGTAAGGTTTCAGCCGATTGACACAAGCCTTGATCCACACAGCAGCGCCAGAAAAACCGTGAACGAGGTCAAAGTCAAGTGGGGTGATTCGTGCAGATCAACACCGATTTTTACCGCGAAGCCGCGAAGGAACACCGGCTTGTCCGCCCACTTCGGCGCCGCGCGCCATTGTGGCCGGCCAATATCTTTCGAAAGGCGCGGAGAAAGGCATTCATCACGCAAAGACGCTAAGGGATTCTTTGACAGGATTTATAGGATTTCCTGTAGCGGCGCTCTCCGAGCGCCGTTGATCAAGCGGCCTTCAGCTCCTTGACCTGTTTCTGGATCTTCCGGCCGAATTTACGTTCGGCGACTTCGAGATCATAGCCGGCCTGCAAGCGCATCCAGACCTCGGCGCTAGTCTTGAAATAGCGCGCAAGACGGATGGCCGTGTCGGCCGAAATCGCCCGCGATCCGCGCACAATCTGGCTGATCCGAAGCGCGGGCACACCGATGTCC
The DNA here is from genome assembly GCA_023265515.1 of Verrucomicrobiota bacterium. Lineage (GTDB taxonomy): Bacteria > Verrucomicrobiota > Verrucomicrobiia > JABWAM01 > JAHFSZ01 > JAHFSZ01. Next base: position 24,955 of record JAHFSZ010000033.1, on the reverse strand, counting down.
TGGGCAAGCCGGTACTGGC
>JAHFSZ010000033.1:0-24926 GCA_023265515.1 Verrucomicrobiota bacterium | reverse complement strand
TCTTTTCATGTTCGTTCTCTTCTTCGTTCTAGTGATAATCCACGATTTCCACGTCGCGGGCGTTTCCCGCATTCCATCGAAAACACACTCTCCACTGCTTGTTGATCCGAATGCTGTGCTGTCCCTTCCGATCTCTCTTCAGTGCTTCGAGTTGATTTCCCGGCGGGGCCAGCAGATCTCTCAAATCCCGCGCCGAATGCAAATAAACCAACTTGCGTCGTGCCGTCGCCTGAATCTCCGGGGGCAACTTCTTGGACCGAATGCCCTCAAAAATCTTCCGGGTTTCAGCACACACAAAACTCTCAATCACCCGGACAAGGTATTATGAGGCGATAATATCGTCAAGCGATATTATTTTGGGGCATATGATGAGAATTGAACTGACACCTTTTCTTGGCGATCTCGCACGCACCGGCGTTGGCCGCCCACTGCGCCACTTCGTGACTTGTGGCCGGCCATTCTGACGCGGAAAATCGTCTCTTCCTGTAGCGGTGGTCTATGACCGTCGAGGCCGCGTGAGCGGCCATCAAAATAAGATGTCACCCTGAGCCCATTCGACTCGCTACCGCTCGCTCAGGGTAAACTCCGCGAAGCGAAGTCGAGAGATTCCGGGTGTTGGGTGCGTCAGGAGTCAAGCGCTGACCCTGTTCACCTGTTCACTGACTGTTCACCTGTTCAGAAGGGTCTCTCGCTCAAAGTGCTGACGTCCTGTGCATTTTTGTGGCTATCGAAAATTCGGTGGCGAAATGACCCGTTCAAAAGTAGTATACGCCCAGTCGGCATGCGCTACTACTTTCTCGACCAAACGAACCAGGCCCAGGGACCGGTAGAAGTCGAAGCACTTTGGAAACTTCGGGCTGCCAACGTCCTTCACAGCGAATCGCTCGTGGCGCCGGAAGGCGCCACCGAGTGGGTTCCGCTCAAGTCCGTCATCCCCTGCCTCGACGAATCGGTTTCGGCTCCCGCCGTCAATCCGAGTGTGAAGGCGGCCGAGGCGATGCTGGCCCGAAAGGGGCTCTCACCGACGGGCGCGAGTCTGGCGAGCGACGCGCCCGCGGGCTCGGGCGGAAGTCTATTTTACTGGATTGCGGCGCTTTCGGTCGCCAACGCGTTCAGCGGCGTTGTCGGCAGCTCGGCCTATTTTTTCTTTGGTTTGGGAGTCACGCTCGTCATCGGAGCGATCGGCCACGAGATCGGCTCCATCGGCATCGGCGTCGCGCTCGTCGTCAACCTGATGATCTCGGCGGCGTTCGCGGCGTTCGGTTATTTCGGAAACCGATACCATCTCTGGCCATTTTTCGTCGGGGGCTTCCTCTACCTGCTCGACGGACTGGTTGTTCTGCTCATGGGCAGCTTTCTCGGCGTCGCCTTCCACGTCGGCATCTTGATCTTCCTCATCAAAGGTGCCTTATCCACTCGCGGCATCGGAGAGTGAATTTCTAATTTGCAGGTTCCGGGGTGTTTCCGATTTTGGAAACGCTAAAGCTTAAACATCTTGCTGGGCATACTGCGACTCGGCGTCGGTTCTCGCCGGAGCTTCAACGCTTCAACCAACTCCTCAAAAGCGCGAACGGTCTGCTCATAGGACCATTTTGTGCCGGCAGGTGGGTCCTTCTGCGGAGTATCGAACCGCGGAAGTTCAAAATGTGGGTCTGGAGATGGATGTTTCATCGATCGGATTGCCTCTTGTTGGATTGCTTATTACCACAATCAGACCCTGCGACAAGCCTGTCCTAAGCGAGCGACAGCGAGTCGAACGGGCTCAGGATGACATATTTTTCCTGCCTTCCTCATTTCCTTTTTAAAAAAATCCTACTGATCTTGTTGATTCCTTCGACTTCGCTCAGGACGGTGCCTGCCAAAAATTCCTTTGCGTCTCTGCGTCTTTGCGAGAGATAAAGAAGACTGATGTCTGATTACTGCAAATCGACTCCCTCCGGCGTCCTGATTCTCATCCATCTTCAACCCCGCTCCTCCCGCAGCGAACTCGCCGGTGTCCATGGCGACCGCCTCAAAATCCGCCTCACCGCGCCGCCGGTGGATTCGAAAGCGAATGAGGCGTTGTGTGATTTTCTGGCGGAGAGGCTAGGAGTTTCAAAAAGCGCGGTCCGGATGGTGAAGGGCGAGAAGTCGAGGAAGAAGGATATTCTCGTTTCTGGCTTGTCCATGGATCAAGTGGAAGCCAAGCTTTGCGGTTAAAAGAAGCCTGCCAATGCAACTTTCCTGGGAAAAATTCAAACCCTCCGATATCGGCGACCTGCTTCGTCTGATGTCCGAGCTCTGCCGCGTCGCATCTCTGCCCTGGGACCCAGAGACGCGGACGAAAAACATCCTTGAGTTTAAACAAGGTGACATCTGGTTCATCAGCGCAGATCAAAAACGGATCGGCTATGTCGTGAGCGTCTTTGGCTTCAGCTTCGAATTTGGCGGGCGATTTTCCTTCATTGACGAGTTTTATATCGAGAAGAGCCACCGGCGGTCGGGGATTGGCGGCCAGACACTCGATTTCATCGCCAAGAAATCGGTTGAAAGTGGATCGGTGGTGATGCTGCTCGAAGCTTCGGATTCCGAAAGCCAGTTGCACGCGTTCTATGAGAAGTCGGGTTTTGTGCGGAGGAATTACCGGCTCTACTACCATACGCTGTGAGACGACGAACTATATCCCAAACACCCGCTTTACGTTTGCTTCGGTCACACGGCTGATGTCTTCGAGCGGCATCCCCCAAACCTCCGCAAGCTTCTCCGCGACCAAGCGCGTGTAACCTGGCTCGTTGCGCTTGCCGCGATGCGGGACGGGGGCGAGATAGGGGCAGTCGGTTTCCAGGAGGAGCATGTCGTGCGGTGTTTCGGCGATCACGGCACGCAGGCCGGGAGCATTCTTGAACGTCAGGACGCCTCCAGTGGATATTACGTAATGGAGTGTAAAAACCTCCTTTGCGGTGGCCGGGTCGCTGGCGAAACAATGCATCACCCCCGGCTCTTCGCGGAACCGTCCGAATGCCTTCAAGATTTTCAACGTGTCGGGATAGGCATCGCGACAATGGACGATGACCGGCTTATTCATTCGTTTCGCGAGTGTGAGATGGTGGAGGAAATAATCGTGCTGCTTTTTCTTATAAGCATCTGCCCCTTCGGTCGGCAGGCGGTGGTAGTCGAGCCCCGTCTCACCGATGGCGACAACCTTGGGATGCCGCGCCGCCTTTTCGAGAATTTCCCATTCGTCGAGGCTGAGTGCATCGAGGGCCGTCGGATGGACGCCCACTGCGGCATGGAGGTTCGGGTACTTTTCGCACAGAGCGAGCGAGCGGGGAATGGAGTCCCGGCCGATGCCTATTGTTATTACTTTAGAGACTCCAGCCTCTGACGCTCGCTTGATCACCTCGTCGAGGTCGCTCGCGTAGTCGGGGTAGTCGAGGTGGGCGTGGGTATCTGTATACACCATTTCTGATTCCTGATTTCTCATTTCTAACGGCGCAAATGATCACATTGGAAATAAGGAATTAGAAATCAGAAATCAATCACGCCCAGGTGAGCGCACCTTTTTTCTGATGAATGATCACCTCGTTCAGAAAGGCCACCGCTTTTTCCAGCCCTTCACGCGGACTCATCAGGCTGTCCTCGTGCTCGATGGAGAGGGCGCCGTCGTAGCCGACCATCCGGAGGGTGCTGACGAACGCATTCCAAAATTCGCGGTCATGTCCATAGCCGACGGTCCGGAAGACCCAGGAGCGATTCAGTTCGTCGCTGTAATGCTTGGTGTCGAGAACGCCGTTGCGAGCGGTGTTGGCGGCGTTCATTGCGGTGTCCTTGGCGTGGACATGGTAGACGCAGCCTTTCAATTCGCGCAGAGCCTGGTTCGGATCAATCCCCTGCCAGAAAAGATGCGACGGATCGAAATTGCAACCGAGGTTGCCGCCGCAAGCCTTGCGGAGTTTGAGAAGCGTCTCGGGATTGTAGACGAGGAACCCCGGATGCATCTCGAAGGCGACCTTGACGCCGTGCTGTGCGGCGAACGCGGCCGTTTTTTCCCAATAGGGGATGGCGGCTTTTTCCCACTGATAAGCCAGGATTTCCAGGTAATCCGGAGGCCACCCGCATGTGACCCAGTTGGGTTGTTTGGCTCCGGGATGGCCGCCGGGCGCGCCCGAAAAGGTGGTGACGACGTCGTGGCCGATTTTTTTGGCGAGAAGCACCGTCTTTCGAAAAATCGTGTCGTGTTGCTTCGCGAACTTCCGGTCCGGGTGGAGCGGATTGCCATGGCAACTGAGACTGCTGAGGGTGAGATCCCGCGACCGGATGGCATCGAGGAATTGTTCACATTTGTGGTCACTCTTCAGAAGCGCGTCGAGGTCACAGTGGGCGTTGCCGGGATAGGCGCCGGTTCCGACTTCGACCGCCTTGACACCAATGCCGCAGAAATAATCGAGGACGGATTCAAACGGTTCGGAACTCAGAAGGACGGAGAAGACGCCGACTTTCATCTCTTTCGTTTAGAGCCAAACAAAACGAGCTTCAAGACTATAAAATTATTTGGGAGAGTTCGGCGGCGGCGGAGCCAGGCGGCTGAAATAATCGGCTTCCTTCTTCATGCCATTTTCGGATGCTTTGGCTTTTGCCTCGGCGGCGACGGCGGCCTGCGCGGGATGATCGGGAAATTGCTCGACGTACTTCCGGTAGTGCAGGAGCGAGTCGGCAGCTTGTCCCGCGTCCCATTCGGTCCGGGCGAGCGAAACAAGGTAGTAGGCCTTCAGTGCCGGCTGATCCATCTTTACGACGCACTGTTTCCAGAGCCGGATCGAGTCCGCGTAGTCCTTTTTCGCTGCGTAAAGCTGGGCCAGACGCTCGTCGTAGAGGAAGTGCGGATTTTCCTGAGCCTTGGCGGTGATGAGCCGGATCGCAGGGTCGATCATCCCGGCCGCGGCCAGCTGCCCGGCCTTCCGCAGGTAGGCCCAGGGCAGGTCGGTGTCGTGCCGCTTTTCCATGGCGTCCAATGACTGGTCGAAGTTCTGGCCGAAGGGGCGGTAGAGCGGGTCTCCCACGATCGTGATTTGCCAGGAGAGGATGGGCACGGAGAGGTAGGCGGCCTCGGCGAAATTTTTTCCGTAAAACAAATGTTTGAAGAACACATCGACGACGGGTGTGAACTGCAGGTAGGGTTCTTCGACGCAGCCCAGGGTGGCGGCAACCCCCCGCGCTACGAGTGGACCGACCCAATGCCGGTCGAAGGTGCGGAGGCTCTGGGCGCTGTACGAGTGGATGTGATAGGCGATTGCGCCGGGCACAAAGCGGAAATTCGGGTCGGCCATCGGGCCGCAAATCGATTCCTGATACCATCCGGCATAAATGGCGCTCGATTGGAACGGGCCCGGATCATCGATGGTTTTCTCGGTGCGGTCGATGTACGGGTTCCAGCCGGACGACGTCAGAAACTCCGCGAGGCTCTCCAGCCACCGGTCGCCGCCCGCGTAGGAACCTTCCGTGATGCCGCGCATGTCGATGACGGCGCGCCCCCAGATCCCGTGCTCCTCCCCGGTGATCGCGCTATCGATCAGACGCTTGCAGGCGTCGGGGTTCGGCCCGTCGAGCCGGCTGACGAGAACCGCCCGCAAATTCCAGTCCTTGACTTCGTCGAGACTGTTCTTGCCATAGAACGGGCTTGGAACGAAGCCGCTGATGGGGACCTTCGGGCTCGGCAGGAGGGCGAGTTCCGAATCCACCGCCGCGTGGTTGATGGTCAACTCGGACCGCGCGGCTTGCGGTACAGGTTCGGCCATTTGTTCAGCCGGTTGCTCGTCGATCTTCAACGGGATGCCATGGCAGAGGACGAGATAGTGGAGCCGGCTTTCGGCCACGCTCCAGTCATTCGGGCCGCTGCCGTTTTCCTTGATCCTCCACCAGCCCCGATCCCGGAGTTTTTTGATCAGCGGTTTTTGAATGAATTCGATGAACTCCTGACGGGAAACCGATTCGTTTGGCGTACAGGCGAGTCCGATCAACTGTTCATCGGAGAGTCCGCGTTTTTTGGCGTAGTACTCGGCGATTTCTTCGCTGCCATTGAGTTTGGAGTTGAAAACGACGACGACATGGTCCTTCTCATCTGCAGTTGCCACCGCCGACAGGAGGACCAGGAGCAGACAGTTAAATTTCAATGGCCAGCTCATCGTAAGCGAAAGCAACCCGCTCGGGTAGATCCTTGCTGTGCGCATCGTGGTCGATGTCGTGGGTGAAGTGGACAAAGAAGGTCCGGCCGGCGCCCACCTCGCGGGCGATGGCGAGGCTTTCGGAAATCGTCAGATGTGTGGGATGTGCGGTGAATCGGAGGGCGTCGAGGATGAGCAGAGGCACGCCGCGCACGGCGGAGCGCGTCTGCACCGGCACCTCTTTGCAGTCGGTGAAGTAAGCCAGAAGAGGCTTGCCCCCGCGCCGGAAAAAATAACCGGTGGTATCCATCCTGCCATGCGGCAGCGCGAAGGGTGTGATTTCAAACGGACCGAGCTGAAAAGATTCGCGGACCTCGTGCAGGTCGAGCCGGGTGTACGGATGGACAGCGCCATTGTTCTCCACGGCATAGGGAAAAAGTGTGCGGATTCGCTCGAGGGTCGCGCGCGACCCATAGGCCGGCAGGCGCTGGTTCTGGATCCAGTTGAACCGGCGCAGGTCATCGATCCCGAGGATGTGGTCGCTGTGGCCGTGGGTGAACAGGATGGCGTCGATTTTTTTCAGGCCGGCGCGCAGGCTCTGGCTGCGGAGGTCGGGGCTGGCGTCGATCAATACCGTGAAGCCGGTTTCTTCGACCAATGCGGAGGTTCGGAATCGTTTGTTGCGCGGATCGGGCGAGCGGCAGACGACGCAATCGCATCCAATCATCGGCACGCCTTGAGAGGTGCCTGTGCCAAGGAACGTCAACTTCACCCACCACTCCTTCCATCTTTCGTCATGCGGGTGACTCGCCCCCGCCGGCTTCGCCGATCGAGGCGAGAAAGTCCCAGTTTTTTCGGGACGGCGGCGGTCACGACGCTTCGGTCCTCTCGGCGCGCGGGCGTGCGGAGGAGATTGAGCTCGGCTGCTGGCCGCGCAAATACATCGCGCCATCCGGTGCGGCCTGGTTGGTCCAAACGTAGGTGTTATTGCCGTAGGTGACGACACGCAGCGCGACAGGCACCACGCCATCGGCGAACATGTGGAGTTTGCGCGCCGCGCATTTGGACAGATCGATGACCCGGCCCTTGTGATTGGGCGGCAGTCGGTCATTGATCCGGACGAGCACCTTCCGGCCGTTTTTTTCGTTGGTTACCTCGACGATGGAATTCAGGGCAATCGAGGGGTGCGCGGCGGTCAGGGCGTTCATGTTGTAGATCTCCCCGTTCGAGGTGCGCTTCCCGTGGAACGGGTAAGAATACCAGGAGGCGATCCCATGCTGGACGTTCCCATTCCAAGCCAGGTCGGGTCTCGAGGTTGTACAACTCGACAGGAGCAGCGCGGCTACAAGACTGAAAATGGGGGGCCAAATTTTACGCATTGCTGAAAAATGACCGATCGCTTAAAAAATCGCAATGCTCATTTCGCTGCGCATCCGGAACCTCGCCTTGGTGGATGATCTCACTCTGGAACTTGGCGGCGGCTTCAATGTCATCACGGGGGAGACGGGCGCGGGTAAGAGCATCGTCATCGGCTGAATGCCATCCAGTCGCTCAAGCGCAAATACGGCCGGACGTTTTCAAGAATTTGCCCGATGGAGAGCAAAGGACGCGTCGAGGAGATCGCCCGGATGCTCGGCGGCTCGGGCGATGCGGCCGTGAAGCATGCGAAGGAGTTGCTCAAGGCCAAAGGTTAGAACCGGGGATAGGTTCTAGTCTGCGTCAAGAGGCAGTCACCTTGCCCAGGAGCACCGAGCGGACTTTCTCGGCCAATGCCTGGGCGGTGAACGGCTTTTCGAGGAATCCCATCAGGTCGTTGCTGTCTTCGAAGTTGAGCTTCACCTCATCGGCGCTGTAGCCGCTCGTGAGGATGACTTTAACCTCGGGATTGATCTTTTTGAGCTCCTTGAACGTTTCCACCCCGTTCATCACGGGCATGGTCATGTCGAGGAGGACAACGTCGATGGCATCCGGGTCTTTTTTGTAGATCTCGATCGCTTTTCGGCCGTTTTCCGCAGTTAGAATCTTCATGCCGACTTCGTCGAGAATATGCGAGGCAACCGTGCGGACCACATTTTCGTCATCCACCACCAGGACTGTGCCGGTGACCTGCCGGTGTTCCGCGATGGGCGGCTTGTTGATGACGTAAATCTTCGTTTTGGGCCGCTCGGTCGGCGCTTTCTCCGCCGCCTCGTCGGTGACGGGGAAGCAAACCTCAATTGTCGTTCCCTTGCCCGGTTTGCTCTCGACATGAAGCGTGCCGCAGTGGGCGATGACAATGCCATGGACGGCGGAGAGGCCGAGGCCCCGGCCGGCGAACTTGGTCGTGAAGAATGGATCAAAGATTTTTTCGACGGTCTTCGGACTCATTCCGCAGCCGTTGTCGGTGACGCGGACGAAAACGTACCGCCCCGACTCAATCTGGCACTGCGTGACGGGCGAGGCCGCCTGCTGGTGGGTCAGCATCCGCGTGCCGGTGGAGACGGTCACAGTGCCCTGCTTGCCATCGAGCGCTTCGGAAGCATTGGTGACGAGGTTGATCACCACCTGATGGATCTGCGTCGTGTCGCCGTTGATGAGCGGCAGATCTTCCTCAAGCTCGAAAATCAGCTCGGTGGTTTTCGAAATCGAAAGCTGGAGCAGGCGCTCAATCTTGAGGATCTGCTGGGAAATGTTGATCGGCTGGACGATAAAGCGGCCCTTGCCGGAATAGGCGAGCAGTTGTGATGTGAGCTTCGAGGCGGTTTGCGCGCTCATGATGATGTCTTCCAGGAACTTGCACGCCTCGTTCTGCGCGGGAAGTTTCTTGAGCGCGAGCGTGGCATTGCCGAGAACGCCGACGAGCAGATTGTTGAAGTCGTGTGCGATTCCACCGGCCAGCACGCCGAGACTTTCGAGCTTCTGCGCATTGCGAACAGCCGCCTCCGCGCGCTTCTGCTCGGTCAGGTCGGTAAACGACGCCATGATCTGGGTCGGCTTGTTGTTCTCATCCTTGACCAGCGAGAGACTTGCCTGGACGGTGAACGAGGTTCCATCGTCGCGTTTGGCAGCGAGTTCACCGGCCCATTTTTCCTTCTCCACGACGGCCTTGAGGATGTCCGGGATCGAGTGCTTGGGATCCCAGAACGACGTCAGGGGTTTCTGCATCACTTCACTGGCGTTTTTGTATCCCCAGAGCTGGATGAATGCAGGATTCACATAGGTCCACCGGCCCTCCAGGTCCGCCATTGCAATCGGCGTGATGGAAGCTTCAATCGCCTTTTGATGGAGGGCCGGGTTCATTGCCAGTTGGGAAGTTTTTAAAGTCATCCGGGGCGGCTTGGGTTTGAAAGCCTCCAAGGCAAAAATTCTATCACCGGAATACCACGCTCACAAGCGGGTAATTGGAAAAAAGTTGCGGCGCGCGGGTGAGCGGTTTGGGAAAGCGACATGATTTCAACCGGGTGCCCGGAGCGACTGCTGGCGAAGGGCTTCGTAGAGGACAATGCCCGCGGCCGTAGCCAGATTCAGACTGCGCGCCGCGGCATTGGGCATCGGGATGGTGATCGCATTGTCAGGATTTTTTTTCAGCAGACTTTCGGGCAGGCCTTTGGTCTCCCGGCCGAAGATCAGAAAGTCGCCGGGCCTGTATTGGATATCCCAATAGGCACGATGGGACTTGGTGGAACAGTAAAAACAGCGGCTCCCGGCGCTCCGGAGCTGAAAGTCGGCGAAACCGGGGTGCTCCACGATCGAGAGCTGATCCCAATAATCCATGCCGGCCCGTTTGAGGGCCGCATCGTCCAGCCGGAAGCCGAGCGGGTGGACCAGGTGAAGCGTGCTGTTGGCGGCCAGGCAGAGCCGTCCGATGTTGCCCGTGTTCTGGGGGATTTCGGGTTCCACGAGGACCAGGTTGAACATATCGGCTATTCTAATACTTCACCCTGACCAAATACAACCCGTGCGCGGGGGCGTTCTGGCCGGCGAGTTTGCGGTCCCGGGCGGCGAGGATGCGTTTTAGATCGGCGGCGGGGATCCGGCCTTTGCCGGCATCGACGAGCGTGCCGGCGATCCCTCGCACCATTTTGTAGAGAAATCCGTCGCCTTCCACTTCGACCGCGATCAGTGGGCCCGCTTTGCGGATGGCAATTCGCTTCACTGTACGGATGTTCGTTTTCCGCGGATCGCGTGACTGCGAGGCGAACGAGCTGAAGTCGTGCCTGCCGATCAAACACCGGGCCGCGCGTTTCATGGCGGCGATGTCCAGCGGGACGGGAATGTGCCAGGCGCGATTCACTTCGAAGGGCGGAAAAATGCGGCCGTTCCAAATTCGATACTCGTAAACCTTCGACATGGCATTGAACCGGGCGTGAAATTTTGGCGGCGCGGGCGAAACCCTGATGACTCGAATGTCGCGGGGCAGATGGGCATTGATCGCGCGGAGCCAGTCGTCCGGGGTCATTTTTTTCTTCGGGACGGAAATCGACGCGCATTGGCGAAAGGCATGGACACCCGCGTCCGTCCGGCTGGCGCCGAAAATGGCGATCTTGCGGCCGCAGATTTTTTGGACGGCCTCCTCGAGTTTCTGCTGGACGGATGAGCGGTTGCTCTGTCGCTGCCAGCCGCCGTAATTTGTGCCATCATAGGCGATCTCGAGCTTGAGATGAGCCGCCATCAGCGTTTGGAATTGCGATTGTCCAAAAATTCTTGGAGCATCCGCTGGGCCGCCAGCTGGTCGATGAGCTCCTTGCGCTTGCTGCGCTTGACATGGTGCTCCTTCATCTCATGCTCCGCGTCGAATGTGGTGAGCGTTTCGTCAATGTACTCAGGGATGATGCCGGTGGTCCGCTCGAGTTTTTTTCCAAACTCGTGCGATTCGCGGGCTTTCTTGCCCAAGCCGCCCTCCATGTTGACTGGAAGCCCGACGAGCAGCTGGGTGATTTTTTTTTCCTGGATGAGCTCGACAATCCGCTCAATGGCGTTCTTGCATGCGACGGTTTCGAGCGGAAAGGCGATACTGCAGTCGTCGTCGCTGATCGCAATGCCGACGTTCTTGCTTCCGTAGTCGATGCACAGGATTTTCATGGATTATCGCAATCGCGTTGGCAGCAGGGCCACGATCCTTTTGATCTCCTGTCCCTTCGCCCGGTCGCAGACGAGGACCGCGTCGGGTGTCTGGACGATCACGAGGCCCTGGACGCCAAGCAGGGCGACGGTTGTCCTGCCCGCCAGAGCCAGGCAGTTGGATGAATCGACCGAGACGACCGGGCCGCGCAGGATGTTGCCGGATGCGTCAGCCTTCAGATGTTCGAACAGGGCGTTCCATGAGCCAATGTCGTCCCAGCCGAAACGTCCGGCCACCACCATGATGTTTCGCATCTTCTCCATGACGGCGTAGTCGATCGAAATTTTGGGGAGTTTTTTGAAATCGCCGCCGAGGAACGCGGCAGGGCGGTGAATCGCCTTGCGCCACGCCAGGGCGTGCGGACGGGAATTCTGGAATCCCTTTTTGATCGTCTGGACCGACCAGACAAAGATTCCGAGGTTCCAAAAAAAGTCCCCGGTCCGGACCATCCGCTTGGCGGTGGCGAGATCGGGCTTCTCGCGGAATTGTCTGACGCGGTGAACGGAAACAATCTTGTTTTTGCCGAGTAACTGGCCGGACTCGATGTAGCCGTAACCGGTGTGGGGATAGTCCGGCTTCTGGCCGAGCGTGACCACACAATCCGCTTTGGAAGCCTCCTCGAACGCCTTTCGCAGGGCGGCGCGGTAGGCCGGCTTGTCGCCGACATACTGGTCGGCGGGGATGAAGGCGATGACCGCGCGCGGGTCTTGGTGGCCGATGAAGGCGGCTCCAAGCAGGACGGCCCCAGCGGAGTCCCGGCCTTCGGGTTCGGCGATGATCTGCCGGTCGGGTATCCCCGGCAGCAGCGCGCGGATGGCGGGAGCCTGCTGGCGGTTGGTGATGATCCAGATGTGGCCGCGCGGCACGACGCCGCGGAGGCGCTCAACGGTCGCCTCCAGCAGCGACCGCTTGCCGATCAGCCGGATGAGCTGCTTGGGCCGGCGCTCCCGGCTCAGCGGCCAGAAGCGCTCGCCGCGGCCCCCGGCCATGATCACGGCGTGATGGTTTTCGCAGGGAGTTTTCATTTTGTGGTTTTGGGCCGGCGAAGCGGCTCGACGAGTGACTTGACGTGTTTGGAGATGTCCGCGATCAGGTTTGGTTTCTTACCGATCTCACCGATCTTCTTCACAATCGAGCTGCCGACCACAACGGCATCCGCGACTTTGGCAACGTCGCGAACATGCTCGGGTTTGGAAATTCCGAAGCCGACGACCACGGGGAGCCTCGAGTGCTTCCGGATCGTCCTGACCATGGACTCGATCGAGTTCTCCATGGAACTGCGTTCCCCGGTGACGCCTTCTCTTGAGACGTAGTAAATAAATCCCGAGGCTTTCTTGGAGATCTTCCGGATGCGCTCCTCGGAGGAGGTCGGCGCTACGAGAAAGATGGTGTGAAGCTCGTGCTTTTTCATGGCGCGCTCGCCGCCGCCGGCCTCCTCGGGAGGCAGCTCAAGGTTGAGAAAGCCGTCGACGCCTGATTGTTTCGCATCGTGGATGAATTTTTCGAGGCCGTAGTGGAAAATGGGGTTGTAGTAGGTATAGAGGACAATCGGCATGGTGCATTCCATTCGGCGGATCTTCTGGATCGTTTTGAGCACCTTGTCGACGGTGGCTCCCCTGGAGAGGGCGCGCTGGGAGGCTTCCTGGTTGACCACGCCGTCGGCAAGCGGATCGGAGAATGGGATTCCAAGCTCGAGGATGTCGACGCCCGCCTTCTCCAGGGCGACGGCCAGCTCTGCGGTCGTGTCAAGGTCAGGGTCGCCCGCGCAGATGTACGCAATGAAGCCTTTCTGGTTTTTCTTTCGCAGCTCGGCGAATTTCTGGTCGATTCTGTTCATGGGTCGCTGGTAACTAATAGCGGTTCGCTACTTCTTTGCAAGAAGTCGCAACCCGATCAACCTGAGCCCTTCGAGGGTGAGCTTCGGTCGGACCGCGGTGATGCCGGCGACTTTTCGCGCAATGAGCCGGCTATAACCGCCGGTGGCGACGACCGGCAGGCGGCCGGCATGCAGCTCCTTTTTGAGGTCACGAAGAATTTCCGAGATCAGTCCTCGAAAGCCGACCACGGCGCCTGTCCGCATGGCTTCGACGGTGTTCTTACCGATCATCCGTCGCGGTTCCTTGAGTGAAACCCGTGGCAGGAGCGCGGTTTGCTCATGGAGATAGTCGGTCATCGAACGCAGGCCGGGGCAGATGACGCCGCCCGCGTATTCGCCCTTTTTCGAGACGATGTCGAAGGTGACCGCCGTCCCGAAGTCGATGGCGACCGAGGGCGCGCCAAAGAAATGAAACGCCGCCGCGGCGTTGGCAAGCCGGTCGGCGCCGATCGTTCGGGGCCGCGGGTAGCGAATCCCGATGCCAAGATCGGTTTTGGCGGAGAGAAAGTGAACGTTGCGAACACCGCGCTGGCGGAGCGTTTGACGGAGGACGGCATTGAGCGATGGGACCACCGAGGCAACGACGGCCAGGCCGACACCGCTTCGCTTCAACGACTTGCCCAAGCGCCCACGCAATGCTCGCGAGATCGATGGCAGTTCATGGACGCGGCCAATGGCGCGGCGCGTGGCGAGCGCCCACTTGGTCAGGCTGTTGCCGACGTCGACCACTAAGAACGGCAATTTCTGATTTCTGATTTCTGATTTCTGATCCATAACGCGTCCGGTTTTCATTAGTAATTAGAAATGAGAAATTAGAAATCAACCTGGAGGTCGCCGCTGGTGATCCGCTCATTGACGCCGGAATCGAGCCGGATGACAAGAGCGCCGTCGTCATCGAGGTGGCTGGCATGGCCGCGAAGCGTTCGCTCGCCGGTTCGAACCGAAATCTGTTTTCCGAGGACGTCGTCCCATTCCTCCCACTCGTGCAAAAAGTTTTGGAAGGCGCCGTTTTTCAGAAGTTCATAGTGTTGGTCAATGCTCTCGAGGATCTTGACGGCGAGCTCCGGCCGGTGGAATGCCTGTCCGCCCGAGGCGAGCGCAAGCGATGTGGCGATGCCGCGGATTGCGGGCGAAAAGTCCTCCTCGCGGTGCCCGACGTTGATGCCGACGCCGATTACCGCATGGTGTATCCGGTCGAGGTCTCCTTCAATTTCCGTGAGAATGCCGGCGAGTTTTTTCCCGCGGCAGTAGATGTCGTTCGGCCATTTGATCCTCAGGGGAAGGTGGGTCGTATTGTGCAGGGCCCGCACGACAGCCAGCGTCGTCATGATGGTGAGTTGCGAAGCGGCACATGTCGGCAGGGGGCAGCGAAGGAGAAAGGAGAACCAAAGACCATGACGGCCCTTGGATTCCCATCCGCGCTGCATTCGGCCACGTCCCCTGGTCTGCTCTTCGGCGAAGATGACGAGGCCTTCGGGCGCGCCCTGTCGCGCGCGCTCCGCCGCCAGATCGTTGGTCGAGCCGGTTTGGCGAAAAACGACGATCTCGCGGCCGACCGTCCTCACATTCCCGCGCGCCGCCTCGACCCGCGATTGCGGGTCGGGCGAGCCTCGCCACAGGCGGGCCATCAGGTCATCGCCGAGAAGCAGGTCGGGTGTTTCGACGAGCCGATACCCGACGTTGGGCTGCGACTCGAAAACGTAGCCGAGCTTCCGGAATTCGGCAATGTGCGCCCAGACAGCCGTCCGGGAAATGCCCAGCTTTTCCGCAAGCTCCTCACCCGAGATCGTGCCGCCGGCCGCCGAATAGAAAGCTTGCAAGATGGATTGGTCAATATTCATGGGCCGGGGATGATTTCGAGTGAAAAATCCATCGCTGGAGCGGAGTGGGTGAGCGCGCCGACGGAGATGAAATCAACACCCGTTTTTGCGATCCGCCGGACATTGTGAAGCGTGACGCCTCCGCTCGCCTCCATTTTGGCGCGCTTACCCGCGAACCGGACGGAGGCTTTCATCCGGGCGGGCGTCATGTTGTCAAGCAGGATGGCGTCGGCGCCCCCTTCGACCGCTTGCCGGACCTGCGAAAGCCGATCACATTCGACCTCGACAGGGAGACGGGGAAATTTTTTCCGCGCGTGCCTCACGGCAAGAGCGATTGATTTTTTTTTCTGCAGCAACGCGAGATGGTTGTCCTTGACGAGGATGAGCTCGTCGAGCCGCATCCGGTGGTTGGTTCCACCGCCGCATTGGACCGCCTCTTTTTCCAATTCACGCCAGCCGGGCGTGGTCTTGCGCGTGTCAAGGATCCGGGTCCGGGTGCCGCGGACAGCGCGGACGAATTTCGACGTGAGCGTGGCGACGCCTGAAAGCCGCTGGAGGAAGTTGAGGGCCGTTCGTTCGGCCGTCAGGATCGAAGCGGCCGGCCCCTCGACCCGCAGGACGCGGGTTCCTCTCTTCACCCGGCTTCCATCGCGTTTTAAAATTCGGACCCGGAGCCGGGGGTTCACGCGGTGAAACACTTCCCGGGCGATGACGGTTCCACAGACGATGCCGCGCTGTCTTGACACCACCAGCCCCCGTCCCCGAAGCAGGCCGGGCAGCAGGGCGCGACTGGTGACGTCATCCGAGCCGATGTCCTCGCGGAGGGCTTCGTGGATCAGGCGGCGCGTTTTGGAGGAAAGAAGCACGGCGCGATTCTCTCCGTTGGCCCCCATGAAATCAATTTTTTGTTTTAAAACCGGTGGTTTGTCTTTATGGAGGGAGTCTCATGTCCGCGACGGCGAGCAGCACCCCTTCCCACAGTTCCGTGGCCCCCACGCGATCCGAATCGTTTGGGGTGATCGGCTGGCGCAAGATCCGGAAAAACGGGCCGGCGATGGCAGGTCTCTGCTTCCTGCTGTTGATGCTGGCGGTCACGATCCTCGGCCCCATGTATTCGCCCTACCGGATCGAAGAGACCTCGGCCCGGCAATTCGAGCCGCCGAGTCTCGAGCACTGGTTCGGAACCGACCTGCACGGGCGGGATGTGCTGACACGAGTGATGTGGGGAGGGCGGCTATCGCTGCTCGTCGGATTTGCCGCCACGATCGTCAGCCTGGCGATCGGCGTTCTCTACGGCGCCGTCTCGGGCTACCTTGGCGGCAAAACCGACCACCTCATGATGCGGTCGGTCGATATTCTCTACTCGTTGCCAAATCTGGTTTTTGTCATCGTGTTGATCGCGTTCATGGAGGGCCATTTGCGGAAGATCTTTGCCGGGGAGTGGTTCGGTGTCCATCTCGGTTTTCTCATTCCCTACAGCAGGATCCTGCTCCTGCTGGCGGGTCTTGGCGCTTTGCAATGGCTGACCATGGCGCGGATCGTGCGGGGGCAGGTTTTATCGTTGAAGGAACAACAATTTGTGCTGGCGAGCCGTGCGCTGGGGGCGGGGATGTCGCGGATCATCGGGCGGCATCTGATTCCGAACGTGACGGGCCCGGTGCTGGCCTACCTGACGCTGACCGTGCCCGCCGTCATGCTGCGTGAGGCGTTCCTGAGCTTTCTCGGCCTGGGCATCCAGCCGCCGCAGGCAAGCTGGGGATCGCTCGTGGCCGAGGGCGCCAACCTGTTGAATCCGATCAAAAGCTGCTGGTGGCTCATTTTTTTTCCCGGAGCGGCGATGGCGATGACCCTGCTCTGCCTGAACTTTCTTGGCGACGGTCTGCGCGACGCGCTTGATCCCCGGAGCCAGAAAACATGGTGACCTGGATCAAAAGGTTTCTGGTTTTGTTCCCGATGTTCCTCCTTGTGCTGTCTGTCGCCTCATTTCTCGTCGTCAAGAACGGCTCGCGCAAGCGGGTCAACCAGCTTTCGATTGGAAGCGGCGCAGAAGCGGAAAATCTTAACCCCATCATCGCCACCACGACCACGGCGTCCGAGGTGACGGACCTCGTTTTCAATGGCCTGGTCAAGTATGATGAGAATCTCGATCTGACGGGCGATCTTGCGAAGGATTGGAGCATCACCCAGGATTCAACGATTTTTTTCAAGTCGCCCGACCTGGCTTCAGCGGCGATTCGCAAATTGGATGCGGCGCGTTCGCAGTGGGCCGCGTGGAAGCTTTCATCCGCGGAAGCTTCCGGCGAACGGCTCATCCTTCACCTGAATGAAGCGGGGGCCTCGATTCCCGAAAAGATTCAAGCGCTCTTTGAAAAATCATCCATGAAGATGGTCAGCGTCGTTCGCATCGATACGAAAGAGCAAAAAGTCTCCTTCACGGTTGGCGAAAATATTGCCGAAGTCTGGCAGGATGGAACCCTGGGCTGGGAGCTTGCCGTGATCGGGGATCCGCAACCGCTCCTTGAGGATCTCCGGAAACGCTTCCCTCAACCGACCAAGGATTCGTTCGTGACCCCGTCCGTCGTTCAGACGGCTGACCGGCTCGATGAGCCGGAGATTTTGTTTCATTTAAGACCCGGCGTCCGATGGCATGACGGCCAGCCGTTCACGGCGGGAGACGTCGAGTTCACCTACCGGATGTTGATGAGTGAGGAGATCGCCTCGCCCCGCAGGTCCGATTATGAACTCATCAAGAAAGTGGAGGTGATCGATCCTTTGACCGTCAAGGTGGTTTACCGCCGGCTCTTTTCGCCATGCCTCAGCTCATGGGGAACGGCGATCCTGCCGAAGCATCTGCTGGACGAAAAGCCGAGCGCGTGGTGGGCCGAAAATTACAACCGCAAGCCGGTGGGAACCGGGCCATTCAAGTTTGTCGAATGGAAGGTCAATAATTACGTTCGACTGGTGAAAAACGAGGATTATTTCGAAGGCCCGCCTCATCTGGACGCGGTTGTCCTCCGGACCATTCCAGATCCGGTATCGATCCGGCTTTCGTTTGAGACGCGCGAGATTGATTACTGGAGCGTGGAGCCATTTGCCGTCGAGAAATTCAAGCACGACTTCCGTTTCGATGTCTATTCGCGCCTCTCACCCAGCTACAACTACATCGGTTGGAATCTAAACCGCGATCTGTTCGAGGACGTCCGCGTCCGGCAGGCGCTGGCCCAGGCGGTCGACGTTCAAAAAATCATCCAGTTCATCTACTACGGCAATGCCGAGCAATCGCGGGGCATTTTTCCACCGATGATGTGGTTCGCAAACCCCAACATCCGGGCGTTCGAATACAATCCGAAGAACGCCGAACATCTTCTCGATGAGGCCGGTTGGAAAAAGGGCCCCGATGGCGTCCGCGCCAAGGATGGCAAACCATTTGCCTTCAAACTGATCACCAACAATAACAACGAAGAGCGCAAGGATATCGCGACGCTTGTTCAAAACGACTTTAAGAAAATTGGAATCCAGGTGGATGTGTTGATGTACGAGTGGGCTGTCTTCATCACCAAGTTTGTCAACAAGATGGATTTTGACGCCGTTGTTCTGGGTTGGTCGCTCGGTTATGACCATGACCAGTACCAGATCTGGAGCTCGACCCAGGCCAAGCCCGAGCGGCTGAATTTTGTGAGCTACAAGAATTCGCAAGTCGATCACCTGCTGGATCAGGCCAGATCGGAATTCGATCGGGAAAAGATCAAGGCCGCCTGCTGGGAATTGCAGAAGCTCATTTACGGCGACCAACCGTATCTTTTCATCGATGTGCCGGATGCCATGGCAGTGATGTGGAAGAACACCTTCCAGGTCAGGCGTCCCGATGGGAAAGGCGGGTGGATCACCGAGCCGATTCGGGAAACGAAAGCCGGCTTTCGATATTACATGATTTGGTGGGAGAGGACGGATTTGGGAAACAGGTCGTAGCCGGCTGCTCGGAAAAAATGGGGACATTCATCATTCGACGGTTGTTGATCTCGCTGGTGCTTCTTTTTGTCATCAGTGTGATCTCCTTTGCGATTCTCAAGCTCACGCCGGGAGGTTCGCAGTTGTGGTTTCAATTGAATCCGAAGATTTCCCAGGCTGCCAAGGAAAACTTCATTCGAAAGTACCACCTCGATCGACCGTTGTATGAACAGTACTATTTTATCATGACCGATCTTTTTGGGGGACGGCTGTTGAGCAGTAAAGATGCGCGGCCGGTCATTGGAAAAATCGGCGAGCGGCTTCCTGCGACGCTGCGGCTGAATCTTGTCGCACTGCTGCTGGAGTTCGGCTTCGGCATCCCATGGGGCGTTTATGCCGCGCGCAACTGGAACATGTGGAAGGATCGATTCGGCACCTTTTGGGCGTTTGTGTTCATCGCCATGCCGAACTTCTGGATCTCCTACGTGATCTGCATCTTCCTGGTCAAATACGTCAACGTCGCTATTCTCGGCACATCCAGCTTCGGGGTGATTTACGCGAACCCGATGGAGGGTTTTTTGGATCATTTCTGGCATCTTTTGATTCCAGGAACCGTGCTGGCCATCGGTGGCATCGCCAGCATGTCGCGTTATGTGAGGGCGAGCACGCTGGAGACGCTTGGCGAAGATTACATCCGGACTGCGCGGGCCAAGGGGCTCGATCCGACCACCGTTTTCTACAAGCACGCCCTTCGAAATTCGCTCCGGCCCGTGATTACGATGGTGGGATACTTGCTGCCTGCCTTGCTCGGAGCGTCGGTTATTGTCGAAAGCATTTTTGCCTATCCCGGGATGGGAAGGCTGGGTTGGGAAGCGCTGACGGAGAGAGATTACCCGGTTCTCGTGACGCTGAATCTTGTCGGTGCCGTGCTGGTGTTGATCGGAAACCTGATCGCGGACGTTTTATATGCCGTGGTCGACCCGCGGATCAGGCTGGAATGATGAAAAAGGATCCGCCATCCATCGGGATGCGACAGCGCGTTTGGAAGGAGTTTTCTTCCAATAAGGCCGCGGTCATTTCCGCAGGATTTCTTGCGCTCTTGGGAGCAGTTGCTCTCATCTTTTTTATTTTTGGAGTCGCGGGCATTGGCTGGCCGTACGATCCGACCGAACCGGCGCTCGAATTGAAACTCATGCCGCCGGATGCCTATCACTGGCTGGGAACCGACAACCTGGGTCGCGACGTCCTGACGCGGCTCTTGTATGGAGCTTATGTTTCACTGACGATCGGTTTTCTGGCGGTGAGCGTGTCGATGACGATCGGTGTCGTGGTGGGTGCGCTGGCTGGTTACTGGCGCAGCTGGATCGATGGTGTGCTGATGCGGACCGTCGACGCGATCATGTGCTTTCCGACATTCTTTCTGATCCTGACCGTGGTTGCGATCCTTGGGCCGAGTATCTGGAACATCATCATTGTGATCGGCCTGGTGAGCTGGACAGGGACGGCCCGGCTGGTGCGAGCGGAATTTTTGTCGCTGCGTGAGAATCAATATGTCTACGCGGCTCGTGCCTTGGGTCAAAGTCATTTGCGAATGATGTTCCAGCACATCCTGCCGAACGCCATGGCGCCCATCCTGGTGACCGCCGTATTGGGCATTCCCGATGCCATCCTGACCGAGGCTGGGCTGAGCTTTCTCGGCTTCGGCGTCAAGCCGCCGCAGCCGACGTGGGGCAACATCATTTCTGACGGAAAAATCTACATTCTGGACGCCTGGTGGCTAATCTTGTTCCCTGGCGTCGCGATTCTGATTACAACATTGGCGTTCTATCTCGCCGGCGATGGGCTGCGTGAGTCGACGAACATCAAAAAAACAGGAAAATAGAATGCCCCTCTTGGAGATCAAAAACCTGAGCATTTCCTTCTTCGACGGGAAGGCTGAGGTCAAGGCGGTCGACGACATCAGCCTCGTGATCGAGGAGGGCGAGACCATGGCGATCGTGGGCGAGAGCGGCAGCGGCAAGAGCGTGACGGCCCTCTCGTTGACGCGCCTCATCCCGTCGCCGCCGGCAAAGTCCCTGGGTGGCGTGATTTTGTTCCGCGGCCATGATGTCTTAAAAATGAATGAGCGGGAACTGCAGGATCTGCGCGGTGGCCGGATCGCCTATGTCTTCCAGGAACCGTCGACCTCTCTCAACCCTGTTTATACGGTCCGCAGCCAGATTGCCGAGGCCATCGAGCTTCACCGAAAGGACGTGGCTGATGTCGACGGCGAGATCGTAAGGCTGCTCGAGCTGGTTGGCATCCGCGACCCGCAACAGCGGATGCGGGACTACCCGCACCAGCTCAGCGGCGGAATGCAGCAGCGCGTGATGATCGCGATGGCGCTGGCTTGCAAGCCGGACCTGTTGGTTGCCGACGAGCCGACGACGGCCCTGGACGTCACGATCCAGGCGCAGATCATCGACCTGTTGAAGGACCTGAAACGCAAGCTGGGCATGGCCATCCTGCTGATCACGCATAATTTCGCCATCATCCAGGGCATCGCCGAGAACGTGGCGGTCATGTATCAGGGGAAAATTGTTGAGAAGGGGCCTGCCGAACGGATATTAAGGAATCCGGAGCATCCGTACACACAGGCGCTGATCGCCTGCATCCCGAAATTGGGTCATCGGCAGAAGCGCCTCAAGACGATCGAGGACTTCGGTTTGGCGGGGAATTTCATGGGGCCGGAATGAGCAAGGCATCGTTGGAATGAAGCTTTCGAAAAAATCCGAGTATGCGCTGAGGGCGCTGATCGAGATCGCTTCGCGGGGGCCCCACGGCATCGTTCAAATTCCTGAAATCGCCGCCAAGGAAAACATTCCGGAAAAGTTTCTCGAGGCGATCCTGCTCCAGCTCAAGAACGCCGGCATCCTGCGAAGCAAGCGGGGAGTCGGCGGCGGTTACAGCTTCAGCCGGCCGCCGGGAGGCGTGACCCTGGGAGAGGTGATCCGGCTGATGGACGGGCCGCTGGCACCGATCGCCTGTGTCAGCCGCACGGCGTACGAGCGCTGCTCCTGTCCGAGCGAAGAGGAGTGCGGGCTGCGTTCGGTGATGATGGAGGTCCGCACGGCGATCATCGAAATTCTCGACAAGAAGACAGTTCAGGATGTAATCAAGCTGACAGCGCTTCGGCGCCAGGCACTTCAAAACATGCTCAATTTTGAAATTTAAATTTCCATGAAGAATCTATTTCTCATCCTTTCATTGACTGGCTTCGCATGCGCCGCCTTCGCGGATCCGCACCGCGATTTTTTCGAGATCAAGAAACAGGTCGCGGCCAGCGCGGAGGATCCAAACCTTCGGGTCCGCTGCACGCAGCTCGCGCTGGTGACAGGCAATTACAAGGATGCCGAGGAGGGACTCCAGTGGATCCGGACGAATCATCTGCCGGACTGGAGCGAGTGGGCGACGACCCAGACCAAATATCTGCCCATGCTCGGCAAGCCGGCGCCCGATTTTCAGGGCAAGGACCTCGATGGCTGGACGATCAAGAGGGGGGACTTCGAAGGCCGTGTGGTTCTGATCCATTTCTGGTCGGTGGTCGACGGGCTGAGCCAGGAATCGCTTCCGCCATTGATGGAAATCGTCCGAAAATACAAAAACAACCCGTTCTTTACCATCTTCAGCGTGAGCGTGGACAAGGATCCTGGAGCCGTCAAACAGACCGTCGGGTTGCAGAAGATCACCTGGCCGCAAATGTTCGAGGGCGAGGGCTGGAACTCGCCGACGGCGAAGGCTTTTCAAATCCAGGGAACACCGGCGCTGGCCCTCATCGACAGCGACGGTATCCTCCGTTTCGTCGGATCTCTCGGTCAGATGTTGAACGATGTGGTCGAAGTGGCCATGGGTCACATCGACGACAAGCAGAAGGCGGCGGCATCCGACGTCCGGCTCACGCCGCGCTCGAAGGACAATAAGGTGTTTTGTGTCCGGTCGGTCGAGGTTTACAGTCCACAGAATCATGCCAAGGTTCAATCCAAGTTGAAGCCGGGCGCGCTTTTGACATTGGGCAAGCCGGACCCGGCAACCGGAATGATCACCGCCTTCTATGACGATCCAGAAACCGGCCGCTCCGCTGAAGGCCTCATCCGGATGCCTGCTGAGAGTGTCAAATAGCGGAAACGTTGGAGAAAATCCGTTTAATTTTCAAACGGGTGCTTGCGGATGCGAGCCATGGCGATTAGATTCATAAACAGAGCGCCAAGAAAGTCTTGACGGAACGAGTTCACTCAAGCTAAAAAAAGCACTCTTATCGGCCACCTTTCCACCCGAAACCCATCCCTATGACAAAACGCGATTTAGTGGTTAAGATTGCAGGCGAGACTGGGTTGATCCAACAGGATGTTCTCAACGTCATTCAAAAAACTCTTGAACAAATTTCCGACGCGCTCGCGACCGGGGAAAACGTCGAGCTCCGGAACTTCGGCGTTTTCGAAGTCAAGCACAGCAAGGCGCGCATCGGACGCAATCCCAACGCCCCGGCGATCGATGTGAAAATCCCGCCCCGGGCGGTGGTCAAGTTCAAGCCGGGTAAGGGCATGCGTCAACGGGTGGTCCGGCTCACTAAGAAGCTGGAGAAGAATTCCGACGGGTCTGAATCCGCGGCGCGCCTGCGCGAGCATGCCGCTGAGAAGACCGCTCCGCAGGCCAACCTCTAGCTGATAGAAGGCCCGCACCCCCTCTGATCGGTCCTAAAAACAGGCTTTTCAAAAGGATGGCAGGCCATTAAGAAGGCCTGCCATTTTTTATTCTCATGGATCTCCAATCCTTACCTGGTTTTCGTGATTTTTATCCGGAAGAATGCTCTGTCCGAAACCGCCTGTTCACCCTTTGGCGGGCAGCGGCCGAGTCGTATGGATTCGAGCCTTACGATGGTCCTCCCCTCGAGCTGCTCGACCTTTACCGGAAGAAGTCGGGCGATGAGATCGTCGGTCAGCTCTACCACTTCGTCGATAAGGGCGAGCGAGAGGTTGCGCTTCGCCCGGAAATGACGCCGACGCTCGCACGAATGATTTGCGCGCACGGACGCTCTCTTAGAAAACCGATCAAGTGGTATTCGATTCCGCAGGTCTTCCGCTACGAGCGCCAGCAGAAGGGGCGCCTGCGCGAACACTTCCAATTCAACTGCGACATCTTTGGGGAGGCTGGAGTCGGCGCCGATGCTGAGTTGGTGGCGCTGGCCGTCGACACGCTCTGCCGGCTTGGCCTTGGGCCGCAGGATTTCGTGGTCAGGGTCAGCGATCGTCGGCTTCTGCTCCTGATGCTGGAAAGGATCGGGGTAAGGGAGGCGCAGCTGCCGGAAGTGCTCTTGATCGTTGACAAGATCACACGCGAGCCCAGGCCGATCATTGTGAAGAAACTGGAAGCATGCCTATCCAGCGCCAGCGCTGCCGCCCAGGTTGTGGGGCTGTTTGACATCAAGGATCTCTCCGGCATCGAGGAGCGTTTTCAGGGGGACCACGTGATCTCGGAGCGGCTTTTGGAGATGCAGAGGTTTTTCGGTATCCTGGAGGCGATGAACCTGGGGGAATTCGCCCGTTTTGATCTGGCGATTGTGCGTGGGTTGCTCTACTACACCGGGATCGTTTATGAAGCATTCGACCGGCAGGGCGATTTCCGGGCAATCTTTGGAGGCGGACGCTATGACCGGCTGACAGAAGCGGTTGGGGGCCTGGAAATGCCCGCAGCCGGTTTCGGAATGGGGGATGTGGTTCTGACCGAGCTGTTGAAGATGCGAGGCAAGCTGCCCGCGGGCCAGGCCGGTTTGGATGTGTTTTTAGTGGCAGTGGATGAGACCCTGAGAACCCGTGCGGTCCTGCCGCTCGCCCGTCAACTCCGGCAAGCGGGCCTTTCGGTCGAATATGCGTTCGAACAAGAATCGGTTTCGAAGCAGTTCAAACACGCGGGACAGCGGAAGGCGCGTTTTTCGGTGGTCGCCGGCCCGGACGAATGGCGGAGGCAATCGGTGAAGGTCAAAGACATGAAGACAGGGACGGAAA
>JAHFSZ010000097.1 GCA_023265515.1 Verrucomicrobiota bacterium | reverse complement strand
TTTTCGCCGTCGCCGCCGTCGTGCAGCCGCAAGAGGTTTGGATGTTGAGGACCTTCACGGGGCTCTGCCCCGCATTTTGAAATTTAAACTTCGCCGTCAGGCTCCGCTCCCCCGCCATCGGTTTGAACTCCAACTCCTTCGCCTCCCAGGCCAGTTGACCGAAGGCGGGGGCGGAAAGAAGAATGAAAATCAGAATCCGTTTCACTGCTTCGGAGCATACTCGGGCGGATCACCCCATTCAACCCGGATCAGCGTCGGTCCAGGAGCAAGTCGCTGAACAATATAATCATAACGAAAGTCGTGGCACTCACGTTACTCAAGGCTCCTCGATTCCAAGATCCCGGCAAATTTTCCTGGCTAGGAAGTCGTTGATCTCACTGTGCCGTGGCACGGAAGAACGTTTGTTGTTGGCAAGGTTTCCCCACCAGGAATGCTTTGCGCCCTCCCGAATCAGGACGCAACGATAACGAGCCAGATGCCGAAGGAGATCGCGCCTTTTCACACCTGAATAAGCTCTTCTTTGAAGTCGCTCTTTGCCGCAGCCAATGCCTCGTTGCGGTTCATTTCGAGCGCTTCCTGAAGAGCCGATCGCAGGTTGGCAAATAACTCGTCGTGGGTTCTTCCCTGGGCATTGACCCCGGGAATTTCCTCGATCCAGCCGATCCACCAATCCCCGTCCTGTTTGACCAGGGCGGTGTAAGCTTTTGCCATATCGTCCAACATACGGTTTGCCTTCAAGAGCGTCAAGAAACCGGATTGCTGCGTTCTGCATCCGCGCCTCTGACTCGCATCAGCAGGATCTTTAACAAGGCATGATATACATGTCAATACATTTTTGGAACCTGAACGGATCAATAGGACCGATGCTACAAAGCTCTGCGGCGCCGCGTGAGATCAAACTACGGAAGTCTCTTGCTGTGCCCAGAGCTGAGCGTGAACCCGCGCCTCGCCCACATAAAACGGGACGACGGGTACCCTGGCAAGAATGGCTTCGACATATTGCTCCCGTTCTTTTTTGTGTGAAGCGTTTATACGATCCTTAAAGAGGGTGAGGAGGGCTTAGGGCAACCCATGCTATCACTTTTATCAATCTTTCTTGCAATTTTATCGATTACCGCTATCTCCCACCTCTCCGCTATCTTGCGGGGATGATGATATTCATGATGCTTCCAGTGATTGGGCTGGTGGGATTGTTGATCGAGTACCTCAGGCATGGAGGCGGTCATGAACGGTGAGTTATCCGTGTACATCCATGTGAATCCGTGTCAAAAGGTGTCCTTCCTCCTGCGCTTATGAAGCGATCTCTTACTGAAAAGCAGCGCGACTGGCTGGCCGGAGAGGTGGGCTCCTGGAAATCCGAGTCGATTGTTTCCGCAGACCAGGCTAAGAAAATCCTGGGCTTGTATGAGACCAGCTCCGATGAGTCGCAGCGCAAGCAATCGATCCTGCTTTCCACACTGATGGGGCTGGCCGCGCTGATGGTTGGCTTGGCGGTTTTTCTTTTGATCGGTTATAACTGGGATGAGATTCCACGCGGCGGAAAGCTGATTTTGATTCTCGGAACGATCGCAGCGACGTACGCGGGCGCTTTCTACGCCGAACGGCGGAGTACCGGCAAGTGGATGGTCGATGTGCTGCTGTTCCTGGGCTGCATGTTCTATGGCGGCGGAATTTTTCTCATAGCACAAATCTTTCACCTCAATGCGCATTACCCCAATGCCTTCTGGTGGTGGGCGCTGGGTGTCACGCCCATCGCCTTGTGCCGGAGAAGCTTGTTAATCCATGCGCTCTACGCGTGGTTGCTGGCGCTCTGGTGCGGGATGGAGATCATCAACTTTCGTGACTTGGGTTTCTGGCTCTTCGGCCGGTGGGAATCGCTGCCCAACGGCGCATACTCCTTCGTACTGCTGGCGGTTCCGGGGCTTCTGGCCGCCTACCGGGAACGGTCGGCTGCCGCCGTGTCGCTTTACGTGGTCGCCCTGACCTGGTGGCTGGTGTTGCAGCCCTTCACGTGGCATCTGAATTTTGAAATGGTTTATTTCATCGGCGCGGTCGGCGCGCTGCTGTTCGCCCTGGCCGAAAACCATGATCCCAAGAGCAACTTTGCCCGTCCCTATCGGATGCTCGGCACGATGCTGGCCGCATCCGTGCTGATCCTTTTGAGCTACTACGACATCAACAAGGAAGTCTTCGTTCGTGAGAGCAGCATCAATACGGCCGGCATCGTGGAGGCGGCGGCAATCGGCGCGCTCACGGCGATCGTGATGCTTCCTTCCAGCAGCCGCTTTTTACTCAGGCTTTCAGGCTCTGAGGCTCCCATCGCCAGCGGCACCGAGATGATTCACCGGCAGGTGCTTCCCATCGGCCTGACGCTCGTGATGGTGGTTTCGCTGATCTGGCACTTGTTGCTGCACGAGCCGGTGTTTCCGACCATTCTGGCCAACCTTGGCATGCTCGCGCTGGCGGCCCATTTGATCCGAACGGGTTTGCGCGAAGACCGCGGGCTGCCTTTCACGGTGGGCGTGCTCTATTTCCTGCTTTGGACGATCCTCCGCTACATCGATTTGTTCGGGGATTTTGGCGGGATGCTGGGTGCGGCCGCGATGTTCTTCTTGTGCGGAGCGGCCTTGTTTTTTGTGGCGCGCTATTGGCAGCGGCGGAAAGCGGGGTCCCATGCGTGAGACAGTGGCAAGCGAATCGAGCACGGGTATTCGATGGGTGGACCATTTCTCTGGCTGGATCGAAAGCCGGCGAGCCCAGGTGGTTGTTGCGGCGATCGTTTTCCAATTCGTGGTGCTCGGATGGATGATCGCCGCCAACATGGGACCATTGATGGGCGGCAACACGCTGCTGGTGCGCGTGGTCCCTGTGGATCCACGGGATCTGTTCCGCGGTGAGTATGTCATCCTCGGCTATGACTTCAGCCGGCTTCCTGCCGGTGTGGACGCGGCGATCAAACCGGGAGTAACGGTGTATGTCACGCTGGTCCCGGAGCAGGACGGCCAGCACTGGCGATCGAGCGGATTTCAGGGGGAGCGTCCCAAAGAAGGAATCTTTCTGCGAGGCACGGTGGGCAAATATGGCCGGGTTGATTACGGCATCGAGTCATTCTTCGTCCAGGAAGGCAAAGGCAAGGCTTACGAAGATGCCGTTCGTTATCGCAAGCTTTCCGCCGAAATCGCCGTCGATGACCACGGCGGAGCCAAGCTTAAGCGGCTGGTGATTGAGTAGAAGCTCGCCACTTCAAACCCCGCCTGCCCCAGGAAAGGCGGCTTCAAGGCCGGAATTTTTTTGAAGAGTCCTCCATCTTGTGGAACAGTCCGATCATGGCCCGGAAATCGAACCACGGCTTCACGCTGCTGGAAATCGCCATCGCGGTGACGCTGCTGGCGATGGTGATGACTCTGG
>JAHFSZ010000079.1:5816-7890 GCA_023265515.1 Verrucomicrobiota bacterium | reverse complement strand
GACCTGGCCAACCGGACCCAGGACACGATTGCCACCATCAATATGTACGTCGACCTGCCGCATCATTTCAAGGGGACGCACATGAGCCGCTTCGTCGAGATCATCAATCACCATGGGAAGATCATCCATGTCGAAAATATCGAAAAGATTGTCCGGGAAATTCGTGAGCGGCTTGACGCGGAGGAGGCCCACCTCGAGATCGAATTTCCCTACTTCATCGAAAAAAAGGCGCCGGTGTCGGGCGCCCGTGGCCTGCTCGACTACATCGGGTTTTTCCACGCCCACCTCAAGGCCAGGCAGGTGGATTTCGTCTATGGCGTGGTCGTCCCGGTGACGACGCTTTGTCCCTGTTCGAAGGCGATCAGCGCGCGCGGCGCCCATAACCAGCGGGGCGTCGTCCGCGTTGAGGTCCGCACCCGAAAGACAGTCTGGCTCGAGGAGCTGATCCGGCTGGTGGAGAAGTCCGCCAGCAGCGAGCTCTATTCCCTGTTGAAACGTCAGGACGAAAAATTCGTCACCGAACGTGCCTTTGATAATCCCGTCTTCGTGGAGGATCTGGTCCGAACCGTTGCCGTCTTGCTGAAGAAGGACAAACGGGTGTTGTGGTACAACGTCGAGGCGGAGAACCACGAGAGCATCCATACCCATAATGCCTACGCGCAAGTGGTCGGCGGCAAACCGCCGGGGCGACTATGTTGAATGTTTAAGGTCTAAAGTTGTTCGCTCGCATGCTGAAAACCACATGAGACATTGAACATTAAACCTTAAACCGACATGGAATAAAAAGCTTGCAGAACGTGCCCGGAGCAGGCAAAGACAACCCCTCCAATCAAGGAAGCCATGAGAAAGTGCGACATCACAGGCAAAATTCCGATGACCGGCCATGAGGTTTGCCGGCGCGGTCTGTCCAAGAAAAGTGGCGGCGTTGGTATCAAGACCACGGCCATCAACCCCCGGAAGTTTGGCGTTAACCTGCGCAACCGCCGGCTCTGGGTCCCCGAGCTCAAGAAGTTCGTGCGTGTCAAGGTTTCCGCCAACGGACTGCGCACCGCGCAGAAGAACGGCATTTACAAAACTCTCCTCAAGGCTGGAATGATCAAGAAATAAGGATTTATGAGAGAACGCCGTCCCCCCCGCAAGCCACGCACCAGCCACATCGGACCGATCATCCGCCGCCGTCCGAACCTCCGCATTGAGGACATCGATTACAAAAATATCGAGCTTCTGCGCAAATTTGTCACCGAGGAGGGCAAGATCCTCTCTCGAAAGCACACCAATTTGCCGGCCCTTTTCCAGCGCCGCCTAGCCAATGCCATCAAGCGGGCGCGCAACATGCTCTTGATGAAATAGATTTTTTGGGTAGGATCCCTGGATGTTTCTGCTCGCTCGAAAGCTTGCTCCCGCCGCACTGATCGCGATTTTTCTTCTCGCTGGCTGCGCCACTCAAAACACCGTCTCCCGTGGTGGCTTCGCCGTCCTGAAAGTGAACCGGACCCTGCTCGACAACTATGGGTACGAAACCGACGTGGTTGGCAACCTGAAGGGGGAGGCGTCCTACCAATACAGTCTCCGGCACGAACCCAACCGCCAATCAGGCGGCCGTTTTCACATTAAGTGGAGAGCTCCCAAAGGCTCAACACAAGTTCGGCTTGTCCTCGATGTCCGGGGGCTGACTCCCGCCAATGAGACGGTGCGCGATACCTTATCAGAGAGCTTTGCCGACATGGATGGATGGGCCGAATGGACCACCCTTGACATCAAGGAACGCCAATTCAAGCGGCTGGGCGAGATCATGGCATGGCGTGTGACGATCTATTCGGGTGACCGCGTGATGGCCGAGCTGCCCTCCGGCAACTGGTACTTGGACATCCGGCCGGACACCTCCGCCAAGTAGAACGCGTCGACGAATTTTTTCAAACCTCAACCCAAGGACTCCCATGGCCTACTCCGTCGTGAGCAAAAAAAGCGGCAAAACTTTCTTTCTTCACAGTCGTGAAACCCCGCTGCCCAACGGCAAGGTCCGCAGACTCTTTTTTTTCTCCACCAAAGTCGGCGAAGGCGCGCTGGACAATCT
>JAHFSZ010000079.1:0-5716 GCA_023265515.1 Verrucomicrobiota bacterium | reverse complement strand
GCCCGCAGGGAGCGGATGCCGTGGTGGCATTGGACGATGACCAGCTTGTCTTCATCGATTTCGTCCAGCCGAGTCTTCAGATCGGGCAGGGGAATCAGCTTCGAGCCGGGGAGCTTGCAGATCCTGCTTTCATCCTCGCTTCGGACATCCACCAGCTCGAACCTCTCCTTGCGATCCATCAATTTTTTTAGCTCCTCGACGCTGATCTCCTTTTTCCCAGGTTTTCGAGTTGCTCCAGTGATCAATTCATCGTGCGGATCAAATCCGCAAAATTGGTCATAGTCGACAGGCCGGGTAATCGAAGGGTTTTTCCCGCAGACCGGGCAGTTCGGATCCTTGCGGACGTTTACGCGCCGGAATTCAGCGCGGAGCGAATCGTAGAGCAGGAGTTTTCCGATCAACGAATCACCTTCCCCAAGGATCAGTTTGAGGC
The DNA here is from genome assembly GCA_023265515.1 of Verrucomicrobiota bacterium. Taxonomy (GTDB): domain Bacteria; phylum Verrucomicrobiota; class Verrucomicrobiia; order JABWAM01; family JAHFSZ01; genus JAHFSZ01. The sequence continues at coordinate 5,283 of JAHFSZ010000079.1, read as the reverse complement.
ACTCCACCGCCTGGAGCGTGCCGACGATCCCGCAGATCATGCCCAGGACGCCGCCTTCGGCACAGCTCGGCACCGAGCCGGGTGGCGGAGGCTCCGGGTAGAGGCAGCGGTAGCATGGTCCGCGTGTCGAATCGAAGACGCTGACCTGCCCCTCGAACCGGAAGATGCTTCCGTACACGTTCGGTTTCTTCAAAAAAACGCAGACATCGTTCACCAGGTAGCGCGTCGGGAAATTGTCCGTGCCGTCAATGATGATGTCATAATCCTGCGCGATATCCATGGCGTTCTCCGCCGAGAACCGCGTCTCATAGGGGATGAACTTTACCTCGGGGTTGAGCTGGGCGATTTTTTCGGCCGCCGAAACGATTTTCGGCCGCCCGACGTCGCTCGTAAAGTGGAGGATCTGCCGCTGAAGGTTGCTGAAATCGACCATGTCGAAATCGACCATCCCGATCGTCCCGATCCCCGCCGCCGCGAGGTAGTAGGCCAAAGGCGAACCCAGACCGCCGGAGCCGATCAGCAGGACCTTGGCGGCCTTGATCTTCTCCTGGCCGGCGACGCCGACCTCAGGGAGAATCAAATGCCGGCTGTAGCGGCGGATCTCTTCATTTGTCAGTTTCATCGGAAAGGCTGAACCAAATCCCGAAAGACATTTTTGTCAAGGTTCAAGCCCAGGTCATATCCTGTCATAATAACTCTGGACGGAAGAGTGGGGCGACCGACGGGACTCGAACCCGCGACATCTAGAATCACAATCTAGCGCTCTAACCAACTGAGCTACGGCCGCCATTGTTAGCGTGGAGCGGGAAGCGTATAGCGTATAGGAACGGGTTTGCAAGGCCAGCCTGAGGGATTGCTTTGGACTCCCCTCACAATTCTCTAGAGTGTGTTTCCGGCTATCCGCTCTACGCTCTACGCTGAACGCCAAGCCGTTACTTCGCAATGGTCTCCTGGATCTTACGCGTAATATTCTGCGCGTGCTGCTCGATCTCCTGCTGATCCTGGCCTTCGATCAGCAGGCGGATCTTGGGTTCGGTGCCTGAGTAGCGGAGCAGGACGCGGCCTCCGTGGCCCAGCGCCTTTTCCGTCCGGCGGATTTCGTCCATGAGGCCAGGGACTTCAGAAAGCGCGGGCTTGTTCTTGACCTTCACGTTCATAAGGACTTGGGGGTAGAGCGTCATGCATTCGGCCAGCTGGCTGAGTTTTTTGCCGGTGGATTTCATGATCCGGAGGATCTGGAGGGCGGAGATGATGCCATCGCCCGTCGTGGTGAAGTCGCGAAAGATGATGTGGCCGGACTGCTCGCCGCCCAGGTTGGCGTCGAGTTCGATCATTTTCTCGATGACGTAGCGGTCGCCGACGTCCGTGCGCACGACCTTGCCGCCTGCTTTTTCGATCGTGTGGTCAAGGGCAAGGTTGCTCATGACCGTGGCGACCAGCGTTTGTTGATTCAGAACGCCGTTCTTGAGAAAGTCGAGCGCGCTCACGGCGAGGATGATGTCGCCATCGACGATCTTGCCGTGCTCGTCCGCCAGCATGACCCGGTCGCCGTCGCCGTCGTGCGAAATTCCCAGATCGGCGCGGTAGTGGACGACGGCCTGGCTGATCACCTCGGGGTGCGTGCTGCCGCAGCCGGCGTTAATATTGATGCCGTCGGGCTGGCTGTGGAGCGCGATGACTTCGGCGCCAAGCTCGCGCAGGATCCACGGCGTCGATTTGTAGGTCGCGCCATTGGCCGTGTCGGCGACGATGCGCATCCCATCCAGGGTCATGCCCTTGGGAAAGGAGGCTTTGACGAACTCGACATACCGGCCGAGAGCGTCGTCGACGCGAAATGCCTTGCCGATCTCGCCGGCTGTCGGGCGAATCGTGTCGATTTTACCCGAGAAGACGGCGTCCTCGATCTCCAGCTCGATCTTGTCGTCGAGCTTGTAGCCGTCAGCCCGGAAAAATTTGATGCCATTGTCTTCGTAAGAATTGTGCGATGCGGTGAGCATGATGCCCGCATCGCATCGAAGGGAACGGGTGATGTAAGCGACGCCCGGTGTCGGGATCGGGCCGATCAGAAGGACATCGACACCCATCGAGGTGATCCCGGCAACCATCGCGTTCTCGAGCATATAGCCGGAAAGGCGCGTGTCCTTGCCGATGACGATTTTGTGCCGATGCTGGGCATACTGCTTGAACCAGTGCGCGGCAGCGCGGCCGAGCTTGAGAGCAGTTTCGGCGGTGACCGGCTCGACGTTGGCGATACCTCGCACGCCGTCGGTGCCAAACAGTTTGTTATTCCTGGATGCTGATTTCACGGTTTTTGGAAGGAGGCCTGGACTGGAACGGGATGAAGTTCTCTCTCGCCCTTTCATCACGGATGAGCCACCAGACGGTGATCGCGAGCAGGACGGAGACCAGCTTCAGGCCCCAGTTATGGGTCAACAGTCTTTTCATTTCTTAGGGATAAAAACTCCGCTCATCCTCATCTTCATCCGTACGCGAATTCAACAGGTTACGCAAGCGGGACGCCAGGCTGGTCCGGCCCGAGTCCAGGAGGATGGAGGCCAGCTTTTCCCGGAGTTGGCCGATTTCCAGCTTCTGGATGAGCCGGCCGTCCTGCGCGAGCGAGATCTGGCCGGTCTCCTCGGAGACCACGACAACAACGGCGTCGGATTCCTCGGTCAGACCAATGGCGGCGCGGTGCCGCGTGCCGAGACTCCGGTGCAGGTCGAGCCTCTGGCTCAGGGGGAAAATGCATGCGGCGGCAATGATGCGATCCTGGTGGATGATCACGCCGCCGTCATGCAAGGGGGAGTTCGGATAAAAAATCTGCTCGAGAATTTCCGTGCTCAGTTTGCCGTAGATGCCAACGCCCGCCTCCGTGATGCCTCGCAGCGCAACTTCGCGCTCGACGGCGATCAGCGCCCCGTATTTCCGGGTCGAAAGAGAGGCTGCAATTTCCGTGATGATGTCGATCATCTCGCGCTCGCGCGATTTTCCCTGGAAGAGAGGCCAGCTTCCCAGGTGCGCCAGTCCGCGGCGCAATTCCGGCTGGAAAACCACCAGCATGGCAATCGTGAAAATCGGCAGGAACCGGCCGAGCAGCCATTGGATTGTGTGGAGCTGAAGAAGGTTTGCCAGCAACGCCAGGACGATGAGGAGCATCAGCGATCCGGTGAGCACCTTCGCCCCGCGCGTGCCCCGGATGAAGAGCAGAGAATAGTAGATCAGGACCGACAGGATGAGGATTTCCAGTGCGTCCTTGACTCGCGTCGGAATCGGTTCAAAGGCATTTTCCACGCTCTCGCATCATGCCATATCGGAGGGGCGAGCGGCAAGAATAGCATTCAGGATTTTAACCATTTCGACGGTCTCCCGCACGTCGTGCGTCCGGATCATGCCGCAGCCCCGCAGGGCGGCGAGACATTGCGCTGCCAGGGAAGCCGCGAGGCGGTCGCCAGCCTGTCGGTTCACAATCGTGCCGAGAAACGATTTTCGGGAAACGCCGGCAAGAACAGGGCGGCCAAGGGCATGAAACCTTTCCAATCCGCCGAGCAGGTCGAGATTTTGCGCGGCCGTTTTGGCGAAGCCAAAGCCCGGGTCGACCACGATCCGGTCGTGCGCGACCCCGGCCGTCCGGGCCGCCGCAATGGCGGCTTTCAACTCCGAGATGACGTCCCCTGCCACGGAGCGGTATTCAGCGAGATTCTGCATCGTCCGAGGGTCACCCCGGGAGTGCATCAGGATCAGTCCAGCCTGTGTTTCGACGGCGACCTTCAGGATGGAAGGATCCGCACGCCCCCCGCTCACGTCGTTGATGACCAACGCCCCCTCGGCTATGGCCAGCCGGGCGACGTCTGACTTGGTGGTGTCGATCGAAAGAGGCACGGACAGGTGCCTGTGGATGAGCCGGATGACGGGCAGGACGCGGTCGAGCTCCTCTTGGAGCGGAATCTTCGCGGCCATCGGACGGGTCGATTCGCCGCCGACGTCGATCATGTCGGCGCCCTCTTCCACCATGCGTCGGGAGCGCTCAAGGGCGGCTTCAGGCGCCAGGAACCGGCCGCCGTCGAAAAAAGAGTCCGGAGTGATGTTGAGGATGCCCATGACCCGGATGCGGGGGAACGTCCACTCATGGTCTTTGAACCGGAAGGTCATTTTGGAAGCGTATAGCGGATGGCGTGGAGCGTATAGAAAAAATCACCCACCCGGGCTTGGGCCTATCCGCTCCACGCTATTTGAAGGCTTGGCAAGCAGGGACCAAGTGGGTATCAGTCGAAAGTTCCATGAAGCAAATCGTATTTACGGAAAGCGGCGCGGCCGAAATCTCGCGGATCGACAAGCTGGCTCAGCTCGAGATTGTCAGCGAGCTTTCCAAGCTGCGGCAGGAGAATCTGGACCGGGAAACCGAGCAGCTCGGAAAATTGAAAAAGGGACCGAGAACGCTCTACCGCTTTCGTTACAAAGACTACCGTTTCTATTTCGAGAAGAAGGACAAGCAGCTGCTCGTCCACCATGTCCTGCACAAGAACACCTTTACGGATTTCTTCTACCGCTCCAATCTGGACATTTCAGACGACCGGAAGTTTGAAGAGACCGACAAGTTTTGGAAGTTCCTCGAAGAGCAGACCCGACAGGCCAAGGTCAAGACCCCCGCCAGGGGCGTTGGTTAGCCACCCTATACAGGGTGGTGAACATCTTAAAAAAAGTTTTCCAGTGGAAAAAGGCCGCCCTTAGAAGGGCGGCCTTTTCATGGATAACTTCGATTGCTGCCGTTATGGAGAAGCCGCGACTATGTTCGTCTGCGAGTTGGTCGGGAACGTGTTGTTGAACGTCACATGCGCGCCGGCGAACAGGATGTTGCCGCCGTCGTTCTTGTGCGGAGACGTGACGGCCCACGTGTCCCGCGACATCGCATTGAGGTTGACACCATCGGCCTCGGCCGTACCGCCGCCGAGGGTTGCGCCGTGGTCCCAAGCCAGCGGCGTATCGATGGGCGCCGAATCACTGAGGCGGCGCGCATACGAGTACGAGCAGTTCGGGTCATTGGCCGTGGTCATCAACATGATGGAGTTGTTCACCGTCTTGGTGGAGTCCGAAGGGCACTTGAACACTCCGCCCGCATTTCCCAACACGTTTGACAATAGTTGGAAGTGAAGCGTGGCATCCGCTCCGCCGGCCGCTAGCTCCGGAAACGCTTCATTGTTATCCATGGCGTACTGCTTGATGCCAAGGCCGATTTGCCTGAGGTTGTTCAAGCATTGAATACGCCGTGCACGCTCACGAGCACCC